>CAILAZ010000351.1 GCA_903832295.1 uncultured Acidobacteriota bacterium | reverse complement strand
GGGGCGGGGGGAGAGATTGAAATATTGCGGGGATTCCTCGCGTCGCTCGGAATGACAACCTATAAAAGCGAGGGCAAGGGCAAGGGCAGGGGCAAGAGCAAGAGCAAGGGCAAGAGCAAGGGCAAAAGCAAGAGCAAGGGCAATAGCAAGAGCAAGGGCAGGAGCAAGAGCAAGGGCAAGGGCAAGGGGAGGAGCAAGAGCAAGGGCAAGAGCAAGGCAAGAGCAAGGGCAGGGGCAAGTGGCGAGGCAAGGGCAGGGCGGGGAGGGAGGGATGGTGTATGCTCGGTCGAAATTGCGTGGAGGAGGGTTTCGGGATGGGCGAGGACCGGGGGTGGATGGAAGAGCACGTCCTGAAAGGGGGAGACCTGCTGGTGTATGGGAGGCTGGCGGAGGAGATGGAGGAGATTCCGCAGGAGGTGGTGTGGAGGGAGCTGAGAGCGGCGGCGGAGAAGTACCTGGCGGGAGGGGAGGAGAGGACAGAGGGTATCCACCAGGCGGTGGATGTGACGATTGAGGAACTGGTGGAGCGGGACAGGAGGTTCGGGTATCCGGCGCCGTTTTGCCATAAGGGGTGCGCGAACTGCTGCCATGAGGTGGTGTATTGCACGGAAGAGGAGGCGCGGAAGATTTACGAGTACTGCGGGGAGACAGGGATAGAAATTGACCGGGGGAAGCTGGAGCGGCAGTTGAAATATGTGGAGACGGATGAGCGGTTGGACCACACGGGGGTGACGCGGTGGAACGATCAGCCGGAGGAGGACCAGGGGTGCGTGTTTCTGGATGAGGCGGGGGTGTGCAGGATTTGGAAGGTGCGGCCGCTGGTGTGCAGGGCACACCTGGCCGAGGGGACCGACAAATATTGCAGGCCGCACAATGGGGCGGTGGACCCGAGGGCGACGGGGATCAACTACATTGAGCTGAGTTATGTGCTGACGGCGATCTTCAGCATCCACAGGGATTCGATCAAGAAGACGATGGGCAGGCTGCTGCTGGCGCTGTAAGAAGAATTCCAAAAGACAATCCAAATTCAAGACAAAGGCGGAGAACACGGCTGCCGTGAATGGCGTGCGCCCGGTGACGGCGTGGGACTCAGCGCTGGGCGGGCCACTGGAAGCAGAGATTGTAGCCGTCGGGATCGTGGAGGTAGATCTGCTTCATGCCGTATCCGGTGATCTGCGGAGGGCGGACGGTGAGGCCGAGAGAGGAGAGCTCGGCAAAGGCGGCGTCAACATCCGGGCAGGCGAAGAAGAGGGCGGTGTCATCGTGGGCGGCGGTGCGGGCGGGGTCGGGGGGAATGGGACGCTCGTGGTCGAACTCGTAAGCGGAGTTGAGCATGAGTTCGGCTCCTGAGAGGCGGAGCAGTGCCCAGTGAAAGCGATTGGGGGCGAGGAGGGGAGAGGTGGTTACGAGCTGGAAGCCGAGCAGGTGGCAGTAGAAGTGGATGGAGGCGGGCATGTCATAAACCTGGAGGAGGGGAACCATTCCGCTGACATCGAGAGCCATGGAATCACCGAAGAGAGCCGGCCGCGGCGAAGTGTCGCAGCCGGTAGATGCGGCAGAGCATAGCACAAAGTCGCCCGGAGGAGTGGAGGGCGGGCTACCGGGGCGGGGTGGAGGGTGGGATGCTGGCTTGCCATGCCTCCGGGGTGTCGGTGTAGGGATAGGTGACGAAGGAGTCGGCGATTCCGAGTTCGTAGCCGCGGATGATGTTGATGCGGAGCTGGTCGTGCTCGCGGACATGAGGATCGTGAGCAAGGAGAGTGGCGGCGACGGTGTGGGCGAGGGCGTCGCGCTGGCCGGCGGGTCCGGTGTAGCGGACGGAGACGACGTAGGTTCTGCTGCCGGGGGCGTTGGAGGTGCGGGCTTCCATGATGGAGACGGACTGGACGTGGTCGAGGGATTCGATGAGGCGGGCGTCGGCGAGCATGGTGGTTAAGTCAATGTGTTTGGTGAGCTGAGATTCCAGCAGGGGGCCGGCGATTCCGAAAAATACGAGGACAAGGGCGACGACGGCGTAATGGCCTTTCCAGACACGGATGGGGTGGACCGGGCCGGAGGTGTGGGCGTCCGCTACATAGCTGCCAGCGGCGAGATCGTGAATGGACTGGCGGGTGGCGCGGTTGAAGAGGACGAGATAGATGGTGGAGATGCCGAGTCCGAAGATGAGGACGGATTCGGCGTAGAGCAGGAGGCGCGGGACGCGGGAGAGCGGGAGGTCGAGTCCGTTGAGGAAGAGAGGAAGAGTGAAGAGGACGGAGCGGACGAGGGCGCGGGCGAAAGAGATGGGCGTTCCGTCGGCGTTGACGACCTGGAGGTGCATGAGGCGCTTGCCGGGAGATTGCCCGTTGCCGATACGGCTGTTGAAGATGGCGTAGTAGGGGAGGGCGATGAGGAATCCGATGAGGCGGCCCCAGGGACCGATGGCGACGAGAGACTCGGCGAAGGGATGAGCGATGAGCATGCCGATTCCGCCGACAAAGAAACAGTCGATGAGGAAGGCTCCGAAACGGCGGAGGAGCGGGGCGATGGCGCGGGAGTGAGGGAGGAGGATGGCGGGCTGAGGATCGGCGAGCGGCGGTGTGGTCATGGAGAGCCTCATGGGCGACGGAGAGGGATGACTGCGAGAGGCCAGAGTATCACCGGGCGGGCGCTGGGGAAATGCGGATGTTCGGGGGGAAGGAGCCGGGCTGCGCGGAGCTGCGCGCAGCCCGGGCGGTGCTATTTGGGAAGCTGATCTTTGAGGAACTTGTCGAAGACAGCGTAGGTCTGGGCGCCGACGAGAATCTGGCCATCGACGAGGTCTCCGCTGGTGTGGGCGATGAGGAAAGTGGGAGTACCGGAGATGCCGAGAGCATTCGCGTCAGCTCCGGACTTCTTGATGTCAGCGGAGAAGCGGTCACTCTGGACGCAGGCTTTGAAGCGCTCGAAATCGAGCTGGGGGACCTGCTGGGCGTAGTCGAGTACGGAGGCGGGTTCGAGCTTGGTGGCGTTGGCGATGAGGAGGTTGCGAAGCTCCCAGAACTTGTTCTGATCTCCGGCGCAGCGGGCAGCCTGGGCGGCTTTGGCGGCGTTGGAGTGGAATTCGAGGGGGAGATCCCAGGAGACGAAGCGGAGCTTTCCGGTGTCGATCCAGTTGCGCTTGATCTCGTCAAAGGTGCCGCTGTGGAAGCTGCGGCAGAAGGGGCACTGGTAGTCAGAGAACTCGACCATGGTGAGGGGTGCGTCGCGGCGTCCGAGGATGGTGAGACCGGCGATGCTGAGCTTGGCGGTTTGCGGCTGCTGCGGCGCCTGCTGCGCAGGCGCAGGGGCAGCGGGCGGCCTGGCGAGAAGCTGACGAATCTGGCGAAGCTCCTGGAGAATCTGGTCAGCCTGGTCGCGGGTGATACCGGGCTCAGGGGCCGTGGGCGCGCCGGCGGATTGGGCGAAGGCCGACGCGCAGAAAACAGCGACCAGAAAGAGCAGGAACAACGACTTTACGAACTTCAACATGGGACCCCTTTTCGGATTGCCTACGGCAACCTTGTGCTATTTGCAAACTAAGCTGTTGCAAGAGTTGGAGGAGCAATCACTGTTTGCCCTGCAGCTCTTTCCTGTGCCGCACGGGGCGCAGGTTCCACCACCGCAATCGACGTCGGTTTCGGATCCGTTCTTGACGCCGTCAGAGCAGGAGGGAGCGGCGCAGACGTTGTTGGAGCAGACGCTGGAGGAGCAATCACTGCCGCCCTTGCAGGACTTTCCGGCACCGCAGAGGGCACAGAGTCCGCCGCCGCAATCGACGTCGGTTTCGGATCCGTTCTTGACGCCGTCAAAGCAGGTGGGAGCGGCGCAGACGTTGTTGGAGCAGACGCTGGAGGAGCAATCACTGCCGCCCTTG
>CAILAZ010000350.1 GCA_903832295.1 uncultured Acidobacteriota bacterium | reverse complement strand
GATCTAGAAGCCCATGGCCGCCTCCTCCGCCGACGCAAAGAAGATGCTCGACGCCGCCAGGCAGTCCGGCAAAAAGCTCACCATCGGCTACCAGAACCGCTTCCGTCATGACACCCAGGTTCTCTACAACGCCTGCCGCAACAATGAGCTTGGCGACATCTACTTCGCCAAGGCTCACGCACTGCGCCGCAAGGGCGTCCCCACCTGGGGAGTCTTTCCCGACAAGGCAAAGCAGGGTGGCGGACCGCTCATCGACATCGGAACTCACGCCCTCGACATCGCTCTCTGGACCATGGACAACTACAAGCCCAAGATCGTTCTCGGCTCCGTCTTCCAGAAGCTCAAGGACAACTTCGAGGGAAACCTCTTTGGCCCGTGGGATCCCAAGACCTACGAAGTGGAAGACTCCGCGTTCGGCTTCGTGAAAATGGAAAACGGCGCAACCATCCAGATCGAAGCATCCTGGGCGCTCAACATTCTTCGCGGCAAAGAGGGCCAGGTCACGCTCTGCGGTACCAAGGCAGGCGCTGAGATGGTCGGCGACGGCGCGTCCGCCCCCACCTCTGCCGTCAACGGCACCGGAAGCATAGTATTCAACATGGCGCGCTACGGCGAACTGGTGGACGTCGCTCCGATGGTCCTCAACGGACCCGGACCCGCCGATTTCGGCGGAGACATCTACCGCGTGGGCGATGCCGAAGCCAACGCCTGGATCGACGCTGTCACCAACAACACGGAAGTCGTGGTCAAGCCCGAGCAGGCGTTTGTTGTCACTCAGATTCTGGAAGCCATCTACAAGTCTGCTGAAACCGGCAAGGCAGTTGAGCTCTCCTAGTCTCCCCCCCTGGCGGGGCCCTGCGCCGCAACAATTGCTGCGGTGCTGGGTCCCGCACAGATTTGAAAGCACCGGGCACGCCCTTCAACGCGGCTCGTGATTGGAGCAATGCAATGGACATTGGGGTTTTTACTTCGCTCTTATCGGAACTCCCGATCGAAGACGTCTTCCGTAAACTTGCGCGCCTCAACATCCACCTCCTTGAGCTTGGAACCGGAAATTATCCGGGCGATCCGCACTGCAAGCTCTCCATGCTCGCGGACAAAGCCGCCCGCGCTGAGTTCACAAAAAAGCTCGCCGGCAACGGTTTCAAAATCAGCGCTCTCAGCTGCCACGGCAATCCTCTGCACCCGGACGCCGCGCGCGCCAGCCATGATCGCGACGTAAGCCGCCAGACCATCCTCCTCGCCGAAGCCCTCGGAGTGCCCACCGTCGTCGATTTCAGCGGCTGTCCCGGAGATTCCCTCACCGCCACCGCGCCCAACTGGGTCACCTGTCCCTGGCCGCCCGAGTATCGTGACGTTCTCCGCTGGCAGTGGGACGAAGTCGTCGCCCCCTACTGGAGCGAGCACGCAAAGTTCGCCGCCGATCACGGCGTAAAAATTGCCATTGAGATGCACCCCGGCTTCGTCGTTTACAGTCCGGAGACCATGCTCAGGCTGCGCGAAATCACCGGCCCCGCCGTCGGTTGCAACTTTGATCCCAGCCATCTCTTCTGGCAGGGAATCGACCCCATCGCGGCCGTCCCTGTTCTCGACGGCGCCATCTACCACGTCCACGCCAAGGACACCCAACTCTTCGACCGCAATCTTCCTCGCACCGGAGTTCTTGACACCAAGCCATACACCGACGAAAAAACGCGCTCCTGGATCTTCCGCACCTGCGGCTACGGTCATGACGCCGCCTGGTGGAAGACCTTCATCTCTACCCTGCGTTTATTCGGCTATGACGGCGTTCTCTCCATCGAGCACGAAGACAGCCTCATGTCCACCGATGAGGGCCTCGCCAAGTGCGCCGCCTTCCTCAATGACCTCGTCATCCGGGAAACACCCGGTGCGGCCTTCTGGGCCTGATGCGGCAGGAGACCCCCACCATGCACATCGCCGTGCGAAGCAAGCTTTCCGTCATGATGTTTCTGCAGTACTTCGTCTGGGGAGCCTGGTACGTCACCCTCGGCACCTGGCTCGGACGCACCCTGCACTTCTCCGGACAGCAGATCGGCCTCGCTGCGGGTACCACCGCCATCGGAGCCATCATCGCTCCGTTCTTTGTCGGAATGATTGCCGACCGCTTCCTCGCCACCGAGCACGTTCTCTCCGCCCTGCATCTGCTCGGCGCGGTATTCCTCTACTTCGCCTCCACCCGCACCAGCTTCGCATCCTTCTACCCGCTCATCCTCGCCTACGCTCTCTGCTACATGCCCACCGTCTCTCTCACCAACTCCATTTCCTTCCGGCAGATGAACGATGCCGGCGCTGAGTTCGGAGCCATACGCGTGCTCGGCACCCTGGGATGGATCATCGCCGGTCTGCTCATCGGCAAGCTCGGCCTCGAATCCAGCGCCCTCCCCATGCGCATGGCATCCGTTGCCTCGCTCGCTCTCGGACTCTTCTGCCTCGCTCTGCCCCACACTCCACCGCTCGGCAAGGGTCAGATTGTAAAAGTGCGGGACGTGCTTGGCTTTGATGCTTTCAAGTTGCTCGCCGACCGCTCCTTCGCCATCTTCGCTCTCACCTCGTTCCTCATCTGCATTCCCCTCCAGTTCTACTACGCCTTTACCAATCCCTTCCTCAATGAAATTGGCGTCACCAACGCCGCCGGACGCATGACCCTCGGACAGATGTCGGAGGTCGCCTTCATGCTTCTCATCCCCTGGTTCTTCCGCCGCCTCGGCGTCAAGTACATGCTCGTCATCGGCATGCTCGCCTGGACCACGCGCTACCTCCTGTTTGCCACCGGAAACAGCGGTCCCCTCGTCTGGATGCTCTACTCCGGCATCCTCCTTCACGGCATCTGCTATGACTTCTTCTTTGTCACCGGACAGATCTACGTGGACCGCAAGGCGCCGGATAACATCCGCGCAGCCGCGCAGGGTTTCATCACCTTCCTCACCTATGGCGTCGGCATGGCCATCGGTTCCTGGATCTCAGGCCGGGTCGTGGATCTCTATCGCGTAACTTCCTCTGACTCCATCGCCCGCCACAACTGGCATTCCATCTGGATCGTTCCTGCCGCCGCCTCATTCCTCGTCATGGCCGCGTTCCTCCTCTTCTTCCGCGACCAGGCATCGGCAAAGCCTGAATCCGTGGAAGCCGTGGCTGTAACCACTACTTAGAAATGGACATTATCGTTGGGGATCAAATGAAAAAGATTATTGGACTCTCATGCGGAAGCAAGAATGGCTTCTGCGATACCTTCATCAAAGAAGCTGCCATGGGTGCCGAAGAGTTCGGAGTTGAAACCGAGATCATCCGCGCCATGTCTCTCCGCGTTCTCTCCTGCACAAGTTGTGGCGCTTGCAACAAGACCAACAAGTGCACCCTTAAGGACGACGTTGACTGGATTCTCGAAAAGACCTGCGTGGAAGATTGCGCTCTCATCATCGCCGTCCCCTGCTACCACGTCCGCGCCAACGCCTACTTCACCGCCATCAATGAGCGCATGAACCACATCTTCTCGCGTGACTTGACCATCCTCAAGAAGACGCGCGTCGGCGCCATCATCGGCGTTGGCGGTTCAGGCTACGATGGCTGGACCAGCCTCAACCTTCCCATGGTTGACATCTTCATGCAGCACACCCGCAAGGTCGTGGACCGCATCCAGGTCAACAACTGCGCCATCCGCGAGTTCAACCGATGGGACCGCACGGACATGACGCCCGTCACCCAGAAGGCCCGCGTCACAGACATGGATTACAGCGAAATGTGGACGACCTGGGGCCCGCAGGATGAGCGCATCGAGTTCTATAAGAAGTCACTCGCCCGCGCCCGTCAGGTCGGCAGAAACGTCGCCAAGGCCATGTCGGCGCCCATCGAACAGGCCGAGTACCTTGGCGAAAAGAGTGGCGTCGAGTGTCCTGTCTGCCACAGCAACATCCTCCACGTCCATGAGGATCTCCCCTACGTCGCCTGTCCCACCTGCGCCGTCCGCGGAGAAATCATCATCGAGAACTCAAAGATGAAAGTTCGCTGGAATGAAGAGGACGTCAAGGTTCCCCGCTTCTCATACGAGGGAGTGGTTCACCACATGGAGTGGATCGGCCAGCATTACGGCGGTCAGGATGCCTACTTCAAGGCCATCAAGGAACTTACAACAAAACACAGATCGTACGGAAAGATCATTAAGCCAGAGCCAGAGGTACTTACCTCGCAGAAATAACAACACGCAGGGTGTGCGCTTACTCTTGTTTGCAAACACCCCGCGCCCGCTGCAAGCGTTCCTGGGAATGTGCTGGCACGCGGGCACAACGTCATTGGTGGGCTCCGTCTTCCCGGGCGGAAGCCAGTGAGCCGATATCGGAGGGCAGATGTACGAAGATTACATGATCTGCGAGCATGGTTTCAGAAATGTCTCGCAAGCAGGCAAAATCTACGGATTCGAACTCAAGGTGCGCATCCCCTACTACCGGGGCCTCATTCTTTCCATGCTGGAAGATTTCATCGTCTCCATCGACGGCGAACTCTGCCCACGGGAGAGCATTCGCTTCTCCGTGAGGAACTACACCTTCACCCTCGATGAGCTCCAGCAGCAGACCGGCCTCCGCTGGGAGTTCGGAGTTCCCGCCACACTCACCATTCTCAAGCCCGGCGGATTAAACCCCGGTGAGCATGATGTCCACCTCACTCAGCGTCTCCGAATCTCTTACATGCCCTGGCCCAGCGTCACCGTAGGCTCCAAGCGCCTTCTCCTTGAAGCAGCAAGCATCAAGCGTGGAGTCTCGCTCTACAGCTACCAGCAGGAGTTTTACCTGCGCAAGATGAACCTCGAGGACTGCATTGCTGCCGTTGCCGCCATGGGTGCCGACGGAATCGAAATCCTCGGAGAGCAGATGATCCCCGGCTTCCCCAATCCATCGGACGAGTTCGTGGATCGGTGGTTCGGCTGGATGGAGAAGTACAAGACCACTCCCACCGCCTATGACGCCTTTCTTGACACCAAGCTCTACAAGGATCGCGAGCTCACGGACAAAGAGGCTGTCGAGATGATGGTGCGCGATATTAAGCTCGCCAACCGCCTCGGATTCAAAACCCTCCGCGTGCTTGTCACCGTCCCACGCAGCATCATCGAACAGACTCTTCCCTACGCGGAGCAGTACGATGTTGCCCTCGGCATTGAGATCCACTCGCCCTGGTCGCTCAAGTCCGAGTGGATCGATGAAAACGTCGAACTGATTCAGCGAAGCGGCACCAGGCACTTTGGCTTCATCCCCGATATGGGCATCTTCGTCAAGAAGCTCCCTCCTGTGATGCAGGCGTGGCATGTGCGCCATGGAGCCACTGAGTCCATCATCCATCACATTGCTGACGCCTACGAAAATCGTCAAAGCCTGGAGAAGACCAAGGCTGAAGTCGTCAAGCTTGGCGGAAACGAAGCAGACCTGAAATTCGCTGACATCTCCGGTCACTTCCGTTTCGATGATCCAAAGTGGTTAACCCAGCACATTCCCCACATGCTCCACATTCACGCAAAGTTCTACGAGATGACGGACCAGCTTGTCGAGCCCAGCATCCCATACGATGAAATTATTAAGGTGCTCCGCGAGGGCGGATACGGCGGATATCTTTGCAGTGAATACGAGGGCCAGCGCCACATTCAGGATGCATTTGAGGTGGACAGCGTCGAGCAGGTTCGCCGCCAGCATCTCATGATGCAGCGCCTTATCTCCCAATAACCTGCAATCATTTGGGAAGCGTTTGAGAGCGGCTCTCTTCCGCGCCCGGCAGTACTCTCAAGGCGCGGGGCAGAGCCGCTTTTCTAATTTCACGCACGCACACTTTGCAGGGCCATTCACTCGATATCCGTCCCATCGATAGCTCTCATCAAAACAAACGATTTTTAGGCGGACCGGATATGAACATATAGTACGCGCTGTACATTGACCTCTCAGGTTCTAGGAGGAAGTAGATGAGCTCCAATTTAAAGGCGCCAATTCGAGCGCTGCTGGTTTTAATTTTCTGCTTTGTTTCAGTTTTGGCCAGCGCCCAGGTCACTACCGGAGACATTGTTGGTACCGTGACGGATCAATCCGGAGCGGTGGTTGTCGGCGCGACGGTGACGGCAACAAACGTAGGCACACAGATCAAGAGAAGCTCCAAGACATCGCCCAACGGAGAGTACGTTCTCAACCTGCTGCAACCGGGGCAATATACTCTCACCGTGGAAGGCCCGACCTTCAAGAAAGCGGTCATCTCCAATATCACTCTCGCCGTTGGCGACCGTAATCGCATCAACGCCGTGCTTGCACTCGGGCAGCACGCCGAGACCGTGGAAGTCCAGGCCGATGCCGCTCCTTCTCTCCAGACAGAGAGCGCCGCGATTCAGTCTGAAATTCCCGAATCCTCGGTTCAGGATGTTCCCCTCAACGGCCGCAACTTCATCAACCTCGTGCAGATGGCGCCCGGCGTCAGCGCCGGAAACCCGAAAGCAATCTCGGGCGGCGGCAAACCTGACGATCAGCGTCAGGCCTCCACCGTGCAGGCCAACGGCCAGTCCGATCAGCTCAACAACCAGCTCGTCGACGGTCTTGACAACAATGAGCGTCAGCAGGGACTCATCGGAATCCGTCCCTCCATCGATGCCATCGCAGAAATGAAGGTCCAGACCAACAACTACACCGCTGACATGGGCCGCACCGCTGGTGCCGTTGTCAACGTGATGACCAAGTCTGGAACCAACCAGTTCCACGGCTCCGCCTTCGAATTTCTGCGCAATGACATTACCGATGCCCGCGACTTCTTCGCCAAGAAGGGCCTCGTAAACAAGCCTGAGATGCGCCAGAACCAGTTCGGCGGCAGCGTCGGCGGACCCATCATCAAGAACAAGACCTTCTTCTTTGCCGCCATCGAGTGGTTGCGCCAGGTGAATGCCCCCAACACGTGGACAAACACCGTGCCCACCGACTACGAGCGGGCTCATCCCGGCGATTTCTCTGATATTCACGGGGCATACAATGCCGTCGTACCCGCCGGAAATATCAGCCCTGTCGCGCTGAATTACCTGAAGCTCTATCCCGCTGCCAACGCCCCCGGCTTTGTGGATCCCGCGACCGGTGTAACCACAAACAACTTTGTGTACGCGCCCAAAAAGACGCAGTTCGGCAAGACGTTTGACGTTCGCCTGGATCACCACTTCAACGAGAACAACTCGTTCTTCGTCCACTACGCATACAATCCGGTTTCAACCGTCACCCCCACGGAGTTGCCGGCAGCGCAGGCATTCGGCAAAACGGTGTACTCCGGCGGAGCCCCCAGCTTTACTGGTGTGTTTGACAACATTGGCGGCCCCTCCTCCACAACCGCGCAGGCCATTGGTTTGGACTATGTCCACATCTTCACGCCCCGCCTGCTCTTGAACCTCAAGGCCGGATACAACCGGATTCACATCCAGTCGCTTCCCTTCAACTACGGCAGCAACCTCGCCTCGCAGTTCGGTGTGCAGAACGCCAACATCAGCGCCGATAGCTCTGGCCTGCCCACAATGCTGTTCTTCTCCGGTCCGTACGCATCCCTGGGAGACGGTTTCTTCGTTCCCATCGACGATGCCAACAACGTTTACCAGATCAACGGCTCCATCAACTACACTCGCGGAGCTCACAGCATCAAGGCTGGCGGCGCATACATCTATCGCCAGCTCTTCTATTTCCAGGACACCATGTCTCCCCAGGGAGGCTATCTCTTCTTCCCCTACGTTGGACCGTACGCAAACCCGCTCGCTAATTTCACGGCCGGAGTTGCAAGCGCATGGCAGAGAGGCAATGATCTCGTCCATCCCAAGTATCTGCAGAAGGAGCCCAGCCTCTTCATTCAGGACGATTGGCGCGTATCCAACACCCTCACCGTCAACCTCGGACTGCGTTATGAAATCTTCACGCCCATGACTGAGGGCCACAACTACTATTCGAACTTCAACCCAACCACCGCCGCCGTCGATGTCGCGGGAAAAGGCACCACCAGCGCAATTGGCGTCAAGACCCAGTACAACAACATCTCTCCGCGTATCGGCATGTCCTGGTCCTTTGCAAAGAACACAGTCCTTCGCAGCGGCTTCGGAATGTCGTACTTCCCGGTTGACTATCAGGGCGCAGTGCAGAACATCAACCCGCCTTACAACTACACCTGCTTCCCCTGCGGCTTTGGCAATGCACAGTTCCCCATCTTGCCGCTGCCGGATTCCAGCCTCACCGCGCCTTCGGGCACCCTCAGCTATCGCCCGTCGAACTTCGGTCCTGGCCATCTGTTCCAGTACAACCTTGCCCTGCAGAGACAGATCGGAAACAACGCGATCACCGTCGCCTATGTCGGCTCGCTCGGACATGACTTGATGTGGATCAGCGATTACAATCGTCCCCTGCCTCCTGGCGCGGGTGTTGCCGCGCAGCCTGCATTCATCTATGCAGCCCAGTTGCCCGGTGTCTCGAACATCAACTGGTACACCAACAAGGCCCACAACAATTTCAACGCCATGCAGTTGATCTTCGACCGCCATATCGGCGGTGGATTGACGGTCAATGCCAACTACACCTGGTCGCACGGTCTTGGAAACGCTGCCGACGCATCAAGCACCACCGATGCCGGATTGCTGCCCAATAACCCTGGCTACGATTACGGCGCAACCGAACTCGATGTCCGCCAGCGCTTCTCCATCATGGCCACCTACAAACTTCCCTTCGGCAAGACGCTCAATGGTCCTGTTGCAATTCTCGCCAAGGGCTGGCAGGCAAACCTGGTTGCCCATTGGCAGACCGGCCTTCCCATCACCGTCGAAGACGGCGCATCCGCCATCAACATCCCGGGCATCCGCAGTGATCGTCCGAACATGAGCCACAATCCGAATCGCTCCAACGGAAGCATCGCTCAGTGGTTTGACACCAGTGCATTCTCCACCCAGACCATCGGTACGCCGGGCAGTGAGCCGGTCAATGCCGTGTACGGTCCGCATGATCGCCGTGTGGACGTCTCCATGTTCAAGAGCTTCGCGCTGATCGAAGCTACGAAACTCGAGTTCCGTGCGGAGTGCTACAACATCTCCAATACTCCGAGCTTCGATCGCCCCAACATCAACCTCGGTGATCCCGGCTTCGGCTCCATCACCAAGACCATCCAGAACCCACGTCAGTTCCAGTTCGCGCTGAAGCTTACGTTCTAAAACTTCAAAGGCTCACTTGCGAGATCTGTTCTCGCAAGTGAGCCTTCTGAGTTCCTGCCAGCCTCTGCTTCCATTCCTCTGCCTGCAAGCCCTTGCTATTCCCTCCGCCAGGCTGCGGAATCATCCCCTCACAAACATCTTACAAAACCACCATCGGGATCGCTCGCGGCTCCCTCACCGTTGTGCCTTCGCCACAGTGCGGAGAGAGTCCCCCGGCGCAGTCCGGCCGTGTTCTAAAGCTCACGCAGTCCGGTCAGCACAGCAGGAAGCTGGCAATATCTTACTGGGGAAAAAAAGATAACAGCGTTGGGATCTGTAAGCCGAATTCTGTACGGCATTGCTGCCGTGGCGATCATTCGTCTAGGCGGCGCGTTACCACGCCGCTCAAGCGACCTACCCGGATGTTTGGCGAGCCGAGCCGGTTCGCGGAACGTAATGCTTGCGCATCGCGCTCATCCATCCCTATTTGGTCTTGCTCCGTGTGGGGTTTGCCATGCGGCGTTCATTACTGAACGTCCGGTGCGCTCTTACCGCACCTTTTCACCCTTACCTCTTGCGAGGCGGTATTTTCTCTGTGGCACTTTCCGTCGGACGGCCTTGAAGCCGCCACTCCCGGACGTTATCCGGCACACCGCTCTGCGGAGTTCGGACTTTCCTCCCCCCGGGGCGCACTCTCCGGCAAGCCGGCGTAAGCACCACGGGCGGCGATCACCCGATCCCAACGCTATCGTCTCCGATTATACAGCCCGCACCAGTTGGTATTTATCAAGCAGATATTTCCCTTCAAAGCGACGTTCTTCACCGTGTCAATCGCGCCCCACCTAATCCCATTGCAGACGATTTACCGCCCAGTCAACACAGCCCGTTCCTGTTGTCGTCTCCGCCACTCCCCCAGGCATTCACCCACTCGTACACGATTACCGGAACGGTAATTCCCCGCGGGGCAATCCTATCGGACCGGGCTCAACCATTGCCTTAAATGGAAACGCAGCCTTTCCAACGATTGACCGCCCGGTCAATCCCTGGAAAGGCTGCAAGCTGTTCTCTCACGCTCTCTTTTCGGGTCTATCCCAGCCTGTTCAAACCATCCACATAGGCTTTGGCGCTGGCTTCAATCACGTCTGTCGAGGCTCCGCGGCCCATCACGTGACGAGCGCCAATCTCCAGGTGAACGGTTACCTCGCCCATCGCCTCGGTGCCCCCGGTCACTGCGCGAATGTCATAGCGCAGCAGCTTCGCCTTGGTCGCCGTCAGTGATGCAATCGCCTTGTAAACCGCATCCACCGGCCCGTCGCCAATCGATGCGCCCTCCACCGTCTTGCCCTTCATCTGCAACCGCACCGTCGCCGTCGGAATCGCCGTCGTCCCGCTGTAGCAGTGCAGATACTCAAGCTTGTAGGCCTGCTCCACCGGCGGCAATTCGTCATGCACCAGCGCGGCCAAATCCTCGTCGAGTACCTCCTGCTTCTTGTCAGCCACGGCAAGAAAGCGTTGATACATGGTGTCGAGCTCAGGCTTGGTCAACTCATAGCCAAGCTTCTCCAGCCGCGAGCGCAGCCCTGCGCGCCCCGTGCGCGCCGTCAGCACCACCCGGCTCTCGGTGAACCCAACGTCGGCGGGCATCATGATCTCGTACGTCTGCCTGTCTTTCAAAAATCCATCCACGTGAATGCCCGAGCTGTGCGCAAAGGCGTTCGTGCCAATCACTGCCTTGTTCGCCGGAACCGGCATTCCAAGCATGTCCGCCACCATGCGGCTGGTGCGGAAGAACTCCTTCGGGTCAATCGAAGTAGTCTTGCCGTAGTAGTCCGCCCGCGTGCGCAGCCCCATCACCACCTCTTCCAGCGCGGCGTTTCCTGCACGTTCGCCAATGCCGTTGATGGTGCCTTCCACCTGCCGCGCTCCGTTGCGGACTCCCGCCAGCGAATTCGCAACCGCAAGGCCAAGATCATCGTGGCAGTGCACGCTGATGACCGCGCGCGCGATATTCGGCACGTTTTCGCGGATGCCCGCGATCAGCGCCCCGTACTGCTCCGGAACCGTGTAGCCCGTGGTGTCTGGAATATTCACTACCGTGGCTCCCGCGTCGATCACCGCTTCGAGCATCTGGAAGAGATACGAGGCTTCAGCGCGGCCGGCATCCTCGGCGTAGAACTGCACGTCGTCCACGCACTTGCGCGCGCGCTTCACGGACTCCACTGCGATGGCAATCAGCTTGGC
This sequence comes from uncultured Acidobacteriota bacterium, assembly GCA_903832295.1. Classification (GTDB taxonomy): domain Bacteria; phylum Acidobacteriota; class Terriglobia; order Terriglobales; family Acidobacteriaceae; genus TOLSYN. The sequence goes on along the minus strand of CAILAZ010000350.1, from coordinate 10,416 downwards.
CTTCTTGCCCGCCAGCGTCTTGCCGTAGCGGTCATCGCGAAACTTGCCCATGATGTGAATGTCTGACACGCCGATGCCGGTGTGAATGCGCGGACGTGCGGCCTTGGCCAGCGCCCTGCCGCAGGCATCAATATCCTCTGGCACCGCGCGTGACAGCGCGCAAATGATCGGTCCCTTGATCTCCAGCGCGATGCGGCGAACCGATTCAAAGTCGTCGGGCGACGAGGCAGGGAAGCCGGCCTCGATGATGTCCACCTTCAGCCGCGCAAGCTGCCGCGCCAGCGTGATCTTGTCACGGCTGCCCAGTCTTGTGCCTGCTGCCTGTTCGCCATCTCTTAAGGTGGTATCAAATATCGCGATCTTCGACGTAGCCTTCATTGCCGCATCCTTTGGTACTGCCTGATTTTGTTCGGGGTGGTGCAGGGGAACACTTCCAGAATACAGCCGAAGGCGGCATTCGCCCAAATACCTGCCGTATTCAGTTTGCCTGCCGCTGGCTTTGAGATAAGCTCTTGCGACCGAGTTACAAGTACGTGGAGTGGTTCAATCAGGAGGATGGCAATGAAGAACAAGCTTGTGCAGTCGGCTGTAATGCTGGCGATGTTGCTTGCGTGCTCGTGGAGCGCGCTCGCGGCAACGCATATCCGTATCACCGTGGATGGAGCAAGGCAGGGAAGATTCAAGACAGACGTGGCGCGCAAGAACGAGACCACCGTCTTACGCTTTCAGTATTCGCTCACCTCGCCGCGCGACGTTGCCACTGGCCAGGCGAGCGGAAAATCGCAGCATAGCCCGGTCACCATCACGAAGGAGTGGGGTCCTTCCACCCCGCAGTTCTACACCGCCTGCTCGACGAATGAAGTGCTGAAGACTGTGCTCATCGAGTTTCTGCGAACCGGCCCGGATGGCCGTGAGTACGTCTTCCAGACGGTGAAGCTGACGAACGCAACTGTCTCTCGCGTATTCCAGTACGTGGGCGTTCCCGCCTCCGCCGGGCAACCGCCGGAGGATCGCGAACTGGAGGACATTGCGTTCACCTTCCAGCGAATCGACATTGAAAACACCGACGGCAAAACCGCTGCCGCCGATGACTGGATCTCTCGCTAGAGCGCAGGAACAACGCCCCGGGGCTAGGCTCCGGGGCGCTGAGAATTCTGGCTATGATGCGAAGAGGCTATCTCTTGTGTGGCGTCGCGGCCTGCGGTTCGAGTTTGCGCGCCACCGAGTCCAGCACGCCGTTGATGAACTGAACCGACTCAGGGGTAGAGAACCGGCGCGCGATTTCCAGCGCTTCATTGATGATCACGGCGCGCGGTGTCTTGGGGAAGCCGAGAAACTCGGCGACTCCGGCGCGGAGAATGTTGCGGTCCACCGCAGCCATGCGTTCCAGTCGCCAGTGTTCGGTGTGGCCTTCCAGCAGCAGGCCAATCTCGTCGTAGCGCTCCATGGCTACGCGGAAGATATCATCGGCAAAGTTGCGAACGCTGTCTTCCAGGTCGCGGCGCTCAGCCCAGAAGGTCTTCTTAACGTGCTCAACGGACTGTTTGCCCATGTCGGCCTGAAACAACATCTGCAGCGCGAGCTCGCGTGATTTGCGTCGTGTACCCATGATTTCTTCTGATCCTTACTTCTATTGGAGCGTACGTTTAAGTGCAGCCAGCTCGAGAGCGGCGAGAGCAGCTTCAAAACCCTTGTTTCCCATCTTCAGACCGGCGCGATCGATTGCCTGCTCCAGAGTATCGCAGGTCAACACTCCGAAGCCGATGGGAGTTCCGGTCGCAAGTGTAACCTCTCCAATGCCCCGGGTGACTTCGTTCACGATTACATCGTAGTGCGCGGTATCTCCGCGCAGCAGGCAGCCCAGCGCAACCAGCGCGTTGTACTTTCCGCTCTCGGCCAGCATCTTGGCCGCGGTCGGCAGTTCGAATGCTCCGGGCACCCGGACGATCTCAATGTCAGCAGCAAGCGCCCCGGTGCGGCGCAGCGCGTCGGTGGCTCCGGCCAACAGGCGCTCGGTGATGAAGGCGTTGAAGCGCGCAACAATGATGGCGAACTTCATTCCCGTGCCGTCAAGCTGTGCTTCGCGCGTGGGCTGGCGCCAGTTCTCGTTGTAGCTGAACACTGCAAGGTTGCCGAATCCGGCGGGAACCTTGAGGACGAACAAACGCGCACCCCAGTCGCAATCGGCAATCTCGGAGACAAAGGCAAATCCCTTGGCGCGGGCAGCCGCGGCAACAATATCAGCGTTATCGACTTCGACGACGAGATCGGCGGAAGGCATGCCTTCGCCCATGGCAAGTTCAATGCCGGATTCAAAGGCCTCGAACTTGCGTCCCTTGGAGCGGCGGCCCGTCCAGCTTTCGCCCGGAGCAAAGCCAAGCGCGGAAAAGAACTCTTCCAGCGCAAGGAAATCTGCGTCGGAGGCGGGCAGCATGAGGCGATGGAAGGAACGGATCACATCCTCTTTTGTACCACAGCTTGGGTTGGCGCGGATGGGCCGGAGTGCAGGCGTACACTTGCACGGCGTGGCAAGTGTACGCCTGCACGATCACCGGAGGCTCACACGCCCTTGAATTGCGGCGGGCGTTTTTCCAGGAAGGCGGAGGTGCCTTCCTTCTTGTCTGAGGTGGCGCAGGAGAGGCCGAAGAGCGCGGCTTCATAGGCCAGTCCCTCGGCAAGACTCATCTCCATGCCCTTGTTTACTGCATCCAGGCAATAGCGGGTTGCAATCGGAGCGTTGGCAATCATCTTGTGGGCAAGAGCCTCGGCATGGGGCAACAGTTCCGCTGCAGGAAGCACGGAGTTGACCAGTCCAATGCGAAGTGCTTCGTCAGCGCGGATCATGTCCCCTGTAAGGAGACATTGCGCAGCAAGGCCTTTGCCAATCAAGCGGGGCAGCCGTTGGGTTCCGCCATAACCGGGGATGAGGCCGAGCTTGGTTTCAGGCTGTCCGAAGCGCGCGGTTTCTGAGGCGATGCGCAGCGTGCAGGAAAGTGCCAGTTCGCACCCTCCGCCCAGGGCAAAGCCGTTTACCGCGGCGATTACCGGCTTGCCGCAGGTCTCCACAAGGGTGAAAACGGCCTGGCCCCGAACCGAGAATGCCTCGGCCTCAATGGGACCGAGCAGGGCCAGTTCGTTGATATCCGCCCCGGCTACAAATGCCTTCTCGCCTTCCCCAGTCAAAATCGCGACGCGCACATCGTCGTCGTCCCGTACGGACTGAAATGCGTGGCTGAGTTCCCGTAAGGTCTGCGCATTGAGCGCATTGAGCACCTTGGGACGCGCGATGGTGACAAATGCAATCTGATTCTTCTTTTCGTAACGGATATTTTCAAAGGTGGTAGCAGTCATCGCAGCAACTCCTGAAAGAACTCATGAGTGTAGCAACGGACGCAGGGGTGGGCAACGGGTTTCCTGTGCCTCTGACGTCCCTGCAATTTGTCTCAACGCTGCGAAAGAGGAATTACACTTCTTCGCTGCGGGTTCGCAAAACGTCGCGGATCTCGCGATTGATGCGCGCCGCGTCCTTGGTGGCCTGGTCAATCAGATCAAGCCACTTCTTGTCGGTGGGTTCCAGTTTGGCTTGGCTGAGCAGGTAACTCGCCTGCATGATCGTCTCGATGGAATTGCTGAGGTCGTGCGCAAGTGTTCGAAGCTCCTTGCTGATGGGCAAGGGGATCTTCGGGGCGGATTCGAATGCTGGCTCAGGCATGAAGCTCCTCTGGATTCTGCATCGTCGAACCTGTGGAACCGAAAGCAGATGCTGAATCCTAAACGATCAAGTCGCGCGTATTCGTTTTCCACAACATAGAACACAGCAGCTTCCCGCTGCTTGAGACTGTGACTGTAGGACTATAGCTGCAACCCGGACTTTGCGCAAAGCATTGCCGCATCCATTCTGGTGGATGCTGGAGCTAAGGAAGGTAGCAAGGTCCCTCGGTGCCCGCATCGCGCTTCTAAGGGCAAAAAAGCAAGCCTGCTTAGTTCTTCTTCCGAATTGAACTACGAGCCTGATCGTTTACCTTCATTCCATCATTTCCCTATTTCTTCTTCTTCGCCGTCCGCACTCCGTAACTGGCGGACCACCACGGGGATTACGATGCCGCTTCTGCAGCTCTGCTATAGAGCGCGGGGCGTGGAGGTAATTCTAATGAAGCAGTTTTCCGTTCTTCTGGCAATGCTGGCACTCAGCACATCACTCCTGGCAAGCACTCCTGTCACTCCCACCACCACGCTCGCGCTGGAAACCGGGAACAATACCAGCGCTGCGAACAGCTTTCCCTCGCAGAGCAATGGAAACCTGGGCGCAAGCAACATCAGCAAGGTTGCAGTCAGGAAACTCCTTTATCCGGGATTCAACGGAAAGATCTATGTCCACCTCATGCCGTGGTTTGGCGGAACCAATCACATGAACGTCGGATACGAATCCAACAATGCGACCCAGGTGGCAAATCAGGTTACGGATATGATGAGCCGCGGAGTGGATGGAGCCATTGTGGACTGGTATGGTCCCAACGCTGCACGCGAAAATGGCACCACTAAACTGCTGCGAACCGAAGCGGAAAAGAGAGGCGCTAATTTCCAGTTTGCCGTAATGGAAGACGTGGGCGCGTTGAAGGCCTGTGCCAGCAAGGCTGGATGTGACGTAACCGGCCAGATGATCAGCGACCTGACCTATGCCTATAACAACTTCGAAGTATCGGCGCAATATATTCGGTACAACGGGCGTCCACTGGTGTTCTTCTTCGGAGTAGAGGCATACTCCATCGATTGGGCGCGTGTCATTGCCAGCGTTCCCGGCAAGCCGCTCTTCATCCAGCGAAACGCCGCGGCGTTCACGAATGCGACCTTCAACGGGGCGTTCGCCTGGCCCGCGCCGAATGCTTCAAACGCGGCTGACATCGGCACAGCCTATCTCAATTACTTCTACGGCGTGGGAGTTTCACACCCCTCCAGTCTTCCGGTTGCGACCGGCTACAAGGGCTTCAACGATACGCTGGCGGCCTGGAGCGCAAAGCGCGTCACCAACCAGAACTGCGGCCAGACGTTCCTGAATACCTATACGCAACTTGCAGACTATTACTCGGTGAACAAGCAGGTCTTCGCCGTGCAGCTCGCCACCTGGAATGACTATGAAGAGGGCACGGAGCTGGAATCCGGCATCGACAATTGCGTCAGCATCAGCGCCAGCGCAGCGGCGGAGAAGGTCTCCTGGTCGATCACGGGAAGCGCCACTACCGTGGATCATTTCACTGTGTTCCTCTCCACCGATGGCACGAACCTGATGAAGGTCGCCGACGTCCCGGTCACGCAGTTCGCCTACGACTTCAGCGGATACGCGCTGGCGGCGGGCAGCTACAAGGTTTACGTAAAAGCCGTGGGCGCGCCCTTCATGCACAACCACATGAGTTCGGCAGTCGGTCTGACGATCGGCAATCTTGCTCCGACGGCCCGGCTCTCGGTGACGCCCACCAGCGGCAATGTGGGAGCCACCGTGACCGCGAACGCTTCTACCTCGACCGACGCCGATGGCTCCATCGCAAAAACCAGCATTGATTTCGGCGATGGCACAGTAGCTGGCAGCGCTACAGTCGCTCACGTGTACGCGAAGGCCGGAACTTACACCGTTACCGCCACCGTTACAGACAACGCCGGAGCCTGTTCCAAAGCCAGCGCCACTGTAGTCATGGCAGCACCTGCCTCCGCCTCCGGTGTTTCTATCGCATCGCCTGCGGCCAATGCCTCCATCACGGGAGCCGTAAAGTTCGCAGCGTCTGCCAGGTCGGCAAATACCATCACAGCCATGCGGATCTATGTGGACAGCGTCACCCAGTACACGGTGGGCGCTGCGGCCATCAATACCACGCTCACGCTCGCCAAGGGCGGACACGCAATCACCATACAGGCTTGGGATAACACGGGAGCAGTCTATAAATCCAGCCTGAACATCACGGTGAAATGACAGCAAAACGGCTGTTCTGCATGAGGAGCCTTCGGGCTCCTCTTTTTTCCGGCGAGGCAGGCGACGGATTCGAGTCTTCCACAGCCGGGGATTCGACAAACCAGAGCCGTGTGTTACAATCCATTTGCAAGCCAAGTGAAAAGGCAGACCTGCAAGGTCATCACGGCGTTCTTAGCCGAACCTTTCACCGTGCCGGAGTGGCGGAATTGGCAGACGCGCATGGTTCAGGTCCATGTACTCGCAAGGGTGTGGGGGTTCGAGTCCCTTCTTCGGCACCAATAGATTTTTAAGCGCCCCGTAGGCAATAGCTTACAGGGCGTTTTCCTTTGCTTAGCGCGGTTTTAGCGCGGTTTTCCATCTTCCATAGGAAGACATCCTGAATCGCTTCTCCTCGGTAGGATCACTTCCGCCCTTTGCGCCCTTTCGCTGTCTTAACTTCGGACGCCTCTAGCCGCTCCTCGCGCCACTGCCGCCCTTTCTCGCTCCACCACTGCAGTTTGCTCTTGCTCTGACCGGTAGCCGCGCAAGCGTCCGAGCAATACTGCTGATTTCCCCGGGAAGCCACAAAATATGGGGACCGGTTGCACTCAGGATTTTTGCATTTCTTGAGCAGCCGGAGCCTCCTACGCAGGAAATCAAAAGCTTGATTCAGAGGTGCCTCGGGTGCTGGCGGTTGCGACTTGTAGTCGTATCCAGGGGGGCGTACTCCGCATAAGGTGTGCATCTCGTGTTGGTATGCAAATAGACGCCAATTGGCGGTGTACTCGTCAGGCGCTTCCCATATTGACTTCAACCCTCTCCGCAAAGTATCCAGCAGGAAGTTCAGCCATTTTTGTGAAACTACCGCTTTGTCATTCCATACAAACTGAACTGATGGAAAAACGGCGTCAACCTCTTCCTTGGTCGTCGGGAAGAACCTGTTGTGCATTCGGAAGAAGGTCTTAGTGCGCGCGTCGCCAGCGGAAGGGGTCTTATCGGGCTCGTCAAAATCGCTTTCGGCTATGGGCGATATGCCGATGAGCACGCCAGACCTCCTTTCGAGAGGCTCAGCATGAATGATCGATTCATTGACCGCATCGACAAGGAACTTCTCCAACTGCTGATCTGACAATTTGGCATCTCTTGCTAGAGTTTTTGTCCGGGTCATCTGCTTAGTTTGAGGAAACCATCCAAAACCGTCTCCAAACATCCCTTCTGCTAGAAAGCACAACATCTTCTAACTGCTAGAGTATATCACAGCATTGCACTCCTGCGCTGGGTCGGCTAACGTGCAGATGTTGACTGAACTTTCGGCCACTGTTTCATGCAAGGCTGGGGCGTAAGTTGGCAAACCCACAACCGAGGAGAGCGACTATGAAAAACATCACCATCAACGGCGACACCCTCGCCAACTACAACGACGCCGAGTTCGAGCGCGAGGTCACCGAGCACCTCAATGAAGAGACCCGCCCCAATCGCAGCGGCCACCGCCACATCACCCGTCCTGAGCTGCGCCACCGCCGTCCTGGCCGTCCGTGCCGCACCTTTGATGTCCTGAAGTGGCGTGAGCTGGAGCAACTGCTCAAGCAGGGTACTCCGAAGGGCAAGGCGGCCACGATCTGCGGTCTCACTCGCCGCCAGGTCCGCCACTATATCAAGCAGTTCGTCACGCGCGTCACCGGCTGCAAGCCCAGCTACCCGCGCCTCGCCCCGTCAAACGCATAAGCCCGCATCCCTGCCCGCGCGATGAGCGGCGGCCCTCACACGGCCCCCGCTCCCGCGCGGGATTCGTATCGAAACCGTCACGATTCTGGAGAAAGAGAGGAACCATTGAGGAGCACGACTGAGGCCGAACAGCAGTGGCAGGACATCGCAGCCAAGATGAAGGCCGAGTGGGAGCAGTTGCGCCCCCGCCATGAGCGCATCTGCGAGCTTGCCTATTCCTTGTGGAAGAGCACGCCAAAGAACGGCTGCGCCGGCAAGATCGGCGCGACCTTGGCGGACATGGGCATACGAAAGGGAACATTCTACGGATGGGTCAAGGAGCACAGCATCCTCATCTGCGAGGCAGATGACGACGAAGTGACGGAAGATCCGGGGCCGGTCGCCGATGGAGGCCTCACCGTTGTAGGGATTGGCGACCCGGAGGACCACGGCGATTGGGACCACGGCGATGGGGACCGCGGCGACGAGGAACCCGTCCAAGGCAAGAGCACTGGGCGTGGCAGGGGGAGGGGCGCTAAGCAGCCCATCAAGCCCTCAACACGGAAGGCGTACACGCTCAGCTTCGAGGGGACCAGATTGCGCAAGTTCCAGAAGGCGCTTTATGAACTGCGGCTGTTCCACCCATGGGGGACAGACCAGGAAGCCATCTTCAATTGCGTCATGCAGGTGGCCGAGCGGCTCAGGCTGCCTCACGGCGACCGGGAGGGCACTGGTGAAGCCGCTTAAGTTCGAAATCACTCAACCTCAAGACGGTACATGGGTGGGGGAGGCATTGCGCGGGCAGTGGCTCTCCCATCGTCATTACCGGCTTCGCCTCGGGCCTGACGGCCTCCTCGGACACTACCTCGTCAGCGTCACGGGCAGACCGGTCTGCCTCTACCTGCCGCAAGCGCTCGACCTGCGGGAGCAACTGGAGCTGGAGCCGCTTTTCCGGGGCGTTGCCCGGCGGAAAGCCTGGAGCACCAAGCGGCTGAAGAGCGTTGGCAACCTCAGCACGCACCGCAACCGGAACGGCACATGGTCAACGCTGCCTCGCGCTCAGCGGCTGGAGATGCTGCGCCACGCAAAGGAGGGGACATTCGGTTGGCGGGGGCGGTTCCCGTGCGCCTATAACCTTGAATCCCCGGACGAGTACGCCCGGATCGCCAACTACACGCACCGGATCAGCGACTTGCTGATGGACAACTGGCCGGAAGCTTATGAACGCCAGATGTTGGTCTGCTCCCGGCGTTACAACCATTTGATTGGGCGCACGCCTTGGTCCCAGGCGGTGGTGAACGCCGAGTTCTACATGTCCAGTCACATGGACGATGGTAACGTGCGCGGCTCGCTCAATGCCGAGATCGTGTACGGCGACGCGCAGGGCGGGCGACTGATCATCCCCCGGTTGTCCCTCGGGATTCAGGTGCGGCCGGGAGATGTGCTGTTCTTCGATGGTTCCGAGTTGCACGCGGTAGAGGCATTCACCGGGAGGCGCATGAGTGTCGTCTGGTACCTCCGCCCACCGAACGCAGCGCGATGAAAACCATGGTCATGCTGATCGGTGCCGGTGCGGTTGGAAAAAGCACCATCTCCAGGCTGCTCGTCGGCGAAGGGGCGACCGAGTACGCGGTGGAGTTGAACACCGTCCTTAAAGGCGAGCCTGCGCGATGCCGCGTGCGCTATGCGGCAGGTCCAACCGTAGCTCTCGCTGGGAGCCTCAAGAACGGCTCAGACAGCATTAGCGCAATGGACGCGCTTAGACAGGTGATTGACCTCTGCCTTCAGCAACGGGACGTTGTGATCACCGACGGCGTGCGCTGCACCTGCACGCTTGTGGATTGGCTCGCTAACCATCCGTCGCGCCCTGCGGTCGTATTCGCGCATATTGCTCCACCGTTAACCATCAACATGCAGCGCCTGAGTGCACGCCGCGCGGCAAGGGGGGTTACCGAGGAGCAGTTGCCTGACAAGACGTACTGGAACGTCTTCCACTTTCGCGCCCGCGCCCGCGCCGTCTGGCGGTACGCACAGGCCCATTACCGAAGACCTCAGGTGCAATTCGTAGAGATTGTTCACGGAACCGCAGAACAAGCAGCCACGCAGATAGTAGATGCGTTGAGGGGAGAGGGAAAAGAATGAGCCTGAGACTAGCCAGTGATGTTGAAGGATTCAAGGCGGCGCTGACGGTGCGCGAATTGTCCCGGCTACTTTCCCTGAGCGAGAAGCTGATCTACCGCTTGATCCGCCAGGGCAAACTCCCCGCGCTCCGTGTTGGAACCTCCGTACGCCTCGATCCCGCGGTGACGGCGAATTGGATTCGCTGCCACGTCACGGGCAAGTAGGCCAACTCACCGCCTTCGATCCCTAGTTGAGGTTGTGCGAATGGCCGTAGATTTCTGTTGCGGGAGGAACTGAGTTTTGGCAAATCGGCAAGTCCGGCTCCTGAAATACGTGAGAACACCGAAAGGCTGGCGGCGACTACAGGTCGCGACGGCGAAGAATGGCCGTGTGCGCCCGCACTTCGTGGTGGTCGATGGAGTTGAAGAGTTCCATCCAGAGGGCCACTACGAGCTGAAGTATCACGAGGGGAGCAAGGCGATCTATCGGGCTGTGGGCAATGATCCAGCCGAGGCTGTTGCGGCACGCGATCAGCAGGCCCTGAATTTCTCCGCGCAGGGTGCGGCAAAGGCAGCCGGTAGGTCGCTGGAGGAGAGAACCGACTCTACCACGCTGCCGGCTGCCCGCGATGCTTTCTTGCAGAAGCTCCG
>CAILAZ010000349.1 GCA_903832295.1 uncultured Acidobacteriota bacterium | reverse complement strand
TCACCTGCTGCACCCGTCTGCCATCCACCAGCACCTCCGCCGCTCTCCCGCGCGTGTTGTAGTTGGAAGCCAGGCTCATCCCGTACGCCCCTGCGTCCAGAATCGCCAGCAGCTCTCCCGGAGCTACTGCCTGCATCTCTCTCTCCCTGGCAAAAAAGTCCCCGGTCTCGCACACCGGACCCACCACGTCCATCACGCCGCTCACGCTCTCCGCCGAATCTCCCCGCGGCGTCACCGGAACTATCTCGTGATGCGCTCCATACAGTGACGGCCTCATCAGGTCGTTCATCGCCGCGTCCACCACAAGGAACTGCTTCCCGCCGTTTTCCTTCGCATACATCGCCCGTGTCACCAGCGCTCCTGCCGCCGCCACAATTGCCCGTCCCGGCTCCAGCAGCAGATGCAGTCCCGTCCGCCTCAGCGGCTTCATCATCGCCGCCGCATAGCTCTTCACGCTGCGCTCAAAGTCTCCCGCTCCCGGCGACCGGTAGCAAATTCCCAGCCCGCCGCCCGCGTCCACAAAGTTGATGTTCAACCCATCTGCCGTAAGCTGCCGCACCAGCGCCACCACCCGCTCCATCGTCTCCGCAAACGGCTTCACGTCCGTAATCTGCGAGCCAATGTGGACGCTCACGCCCACTGGGTCCAGGTACGCATAGCTCATTGCCTTGCGGTACAGTTCCCGCGCCTCCGTAATCGGCACCCCGAACTTGTGCTGCCGCAGCCCCGTGCTTATGTACGGATGCGTCTCCGCCTTCACATCCGGATTCACCCGGAACGCGATCCGCGCCGTCTTCCGCATCTTCGCTGCGCGTGCGCCCAGCAGCTTCAGCTCCGCTTCGCTCTCCACGTTAAACAGCAGGATGTCGGCTTCCAGCGCCATGTCCATCTCTTCCGCGCTCTTTCCCACCCCTGAGAACACGACGCTTGTTGCCGCGTCCCTGCCTACGTGCATTACCCGCTGCAACTCGCCGCCGCTCACCACGTCAAAGCCGCAGCCCAGCGAAGCCAGCAGCCGCAGCACCGTCAAGTTCGAGTTCGCCTTCACGGAGTAGCAGATCGTGTGCGACTGTTTCTCAAACGCCCGCCCGAATGCCGCCACCTGTCCCCGTATCGCCGTCGCCGAATACACGTACAGAGGGGTTCCAAAGCGGCGAGCCAGGTTCTCAATCTCAACCTGTTCGCAGCACAACGCGCGGCCGCCTTTGCCGTCGCGATAAACAAATCCAGGGGAGCGCTCCTCCAGGGAGCCTTTGCGGATAGTCACTTCTTCTTTGTCGTTTCCTTGATTTTCAAAACCGCCACCGTCTGGTCGTCGAACGCTTCCACGTGCGCCACAAACGTGTTCACCTCGGCAAACACCGCGCCCACAATCTCAGCCGCGGAATCCCCATGGCTCGCCTCCAGCAGCCGCGCCAGCCGCGTCATGCCAAAAATCTCGCCTGCCTCGTTCTGCGCATCCGGAATCCCGTCGCTGAAGAACAAAAACACATCTCCCGGCTCCGCGTGGAACGTCACCTCATCGTACTCTGTCGCCGGAAACAGCCCCAGCGGCAGCCCGCTGATCTCCACTCGTTCAATCGTTCCATCCGCGCTGCATTTGTACGGATGCGGCAGTCCCGAGTTCGCAATCCGCAGCGTCATCTCCGTCTCGTTCCACAGCGCGTAAATAATGGACACAAACTGCGCCGCAATCGGCCTCTCTGCCAGCGATGCGTTGATCGCCGTCAGCATCTCTGCCGCTCCTGGCTGCTCCGCCGCGTGCGAGCGCAGTATCCCGCTCACCAGTGCCTCGTAAATCGCCGCCGGAGCACCCTTCCCGCTCACATCCCCAATCGCAATCGCCGTCAGCTTCGTCCCGCCGTAGGAAACGTAGTCGTACAGGTCGCCGCCAATCGCCCTTGCCGGAACCGACCGCGCCGCCACGTCCGCCTTTTTCAGCATCGGAATCCGCTGCGGCAGCAACCTGTACTGCAGCTCCCGCGCCAGCAGCAGATCCTTCTCCAGCCGCAGTTCCTGCTTCTCAATCTTCTCGTACAGCCGCGCATTCTCAATGGAAATCGCCACCTGTGCCGCCAGCGTCTTCACCATCCGCGCATGTTCTTCGCTGAAGAAGTTCCTCCGCGTGTGCTCCAGGTCCAGCACTCCAATCACCGTGTCCTTGTACACCAGCGGCACACACAGTTCGCTCATCGTCTCCGGATTCAGCGGAATATATCTCTCGTCTTTCGTCACATCCGGAACCACGATCGCCTGCTTGTGCTCCACCGCCTGCCCCACCAGCCCGCGTCCCAGCGGAATGTCGTGCTTCAGGTGCACGCTCTCCTTGAAGCGCAGTGAGAACCGGTGTTGCAGCTTCGTTCGCTTTTCATCCAGCAGCAAAATCGAGAACATCTGGTAGTCAATCAGCCGCAGCAGCAGGTCTCCAATGCGCTTGAACAGCTCGTCCAGGTTCAGAATCGACGTCAGCTCCCGGCTGATCTCGTTCAGCAGCACCAGCTGTTTTGCCTGCCGCGTCACCCGCGTGTACAGCCGTGCGTTTTCCACCCCAATCGCCACCCGCGACGCAATCAGCATCAGCAGGCTCTTGTGTTCCTCTGAGAAGAAGTTGCTCTCCGAGGCCTCCACGTCAATCACGCCAATCGTGTGGCCCTTGATAATCAGCGGCACTGCCAGCTCGCTCAGCACCTTCGCTCCGCTCGCAATGTACTCCGGATTCTGCAGCACATCGTTCACCAGCACCGCCTCGCCGCGCTGTGCCGCCATCCCTGTAATCCCCGAGCCCACCTTCACCCGGATCGCCTCGGCCACCTCCGGCGAGTGTCCCACCTGGAAGCGAATCCGCAACTCCTGCCGCCGTTCGTTCAGCAGCAGAATTGCAAACACGTCGTACTTGATGATCCGCCGCACCAGCTCTGCCACCCGGCGCATCAGCGTCTCCAGGTCCAGCGTCGTGTTCACCGCGTCGGCCACCTCCAGCAGAAAGCTCTCCATCTGCACGGGAGTCCCTTCCTGCCGGTCATGAATTGTCTTTGTCATCTACCGCTTTCCATTGGATTTCAGCCTGCGCCATCCACCCCTGTCGCATCCCGGATTCTATCATCGCAGCCTCTTGAAGCCACCCTCGTCCCACGCGTTAGAATGTCTCCAGCGCATTCCACCCGCGCGCGGAGGCCCCACCCATGACAATGCCCGAATTCAAGCAACTGGTCGATGACGTCAAGCGCGAAGTCCGCGAGCTCTCCTCAGACGACCTCCGCCGCATGAAGTCCACCGGCGAGGACTTCTCCCTCATCGACGTCCGCGAGTCCGAAGACTGGCCGAAGGGAACCATCCCCGGCGCCGCCACCATCTCCCGCGGAGTCCTCGAACTTAACATCGATCAGGTCACCACCGACAAAGACCGCAAGCTCGTCCTCTACTGCGGTGGAGGCAGCCGCTCCGCACTCGCCGCCTACATGCTCCAGCGCATGGGATTCCGCAACGTCCTCTCTCTCGCCGGCGGATACCGCGGATGGAAGGACTCCGAACCCAAATAGCAACGGCCTTCCACCGGCCCGCAACCAATCATCCGTACGAGGAAAGCGAACGATGCCGATCAATCTCACCTGGCTTGGGCACTCCACCTTCAAAATCCAAACCGCCGAAGGCAAAGTCCTTCTCATCGATCCCTGGATCACCCAGAACCCTCTCTGCCCCGAATCTGAAAAGCACCAGCCCCAGGTCGATGTCCTCCTCTGCACCCACGGCCACGGAGACCACATCGGCGACGCCGTCTCTCTCTGCCTCCAGCACCAGCCCACCGTCGTCGGCATCTTCGAACTCGCATCCTGGCTCGGCTCCAAGGGAGCCAAAAACATCTCCCCCATGAACAAGGGAGGCACCCAGCAGGTCGCCGGAATCAACATCACCATGGTCCATGCCGTCCACTCCTGCGGAATCCAGGAAGCCGACGGCTCCTTCATCTACGCCGGAGAAGCCTGCGGCTACGTCCTCGAATTCCCCTCCGGCTTCACCCTCTACCATGCCGGAGACACCGCCGTCTTCAGTGACATGCAGATCATCCACGACCTCTACCACCCTGACATCGCTCTCCTTCCCATGGGCGACCACTTCACCATGGGCATCCGCGAGGCCGAGTACGCCTGCAAGCTCCTCCAGCCCCGCATCGTCGTCCCCATGCACTTCGGAACCTTCCCCATCCTCACCGGCAACCCCCACACCCTCCCTCACCCCACCTTCGAGCTCTGGGACATGCAGCCCGGCGTCTCCCGCCCCCTCCCCGAGAAATAGCCAGGCGCCCCAGAGTTGGCTCCTTCCGACTCTGGGCAGCCAGGTGGCCCACATCCGTCCTTCTGTTGGAGGAATGTGGGGACCTCCTCCGCCCACCGATCCTCAGCCGAATCGTTACAATCCCATGAATTCTCCACCCGCATATTTCGCGGTTCCGCGCGACTTTTGCACCGCTACTGCCTCCGCCCTCTTTCATCCCTTAGTTCATCCACCTTAGTTGCGCCACAAAACCCCAGACCTGCGTTTCCCCCAGTGTTTATGCGCCTCCGCGCCTCATCTCCCCCGCCTCCGCGCACCCGCTTCCAACCTGCCCTGCAAGCAAATCCCCGGCTCCCTTGCACAAAATCCACTGCACCCGCCTGTGGATGCCCTGCACCTCGCTGAAAACAAAGCACATAAAATCGCAACTCTTTGGTTGACTCTTTTCCCAGATGCGGTACAACAACCTCGTTCTTTGACAGTGTTCCAAGTTTTCCCGGTTGGTGGTGAGTCCGGGGCTCAAGCGAGCTCACTTAGGCCACCAGCGGAATTGGAAGTCATCAGCGAATCCGGCGACGGCAGTCACCGGAGACCAGGGACGGCGGTCCCGCGACGCGAGGGCGCAAGCCCAAGCATCTCCTTTCCCGCACGGCGGTGTTGGAAAGGAAACAAGTCTGGCGCCCCAATCAGGCGACAGGGCCTGCGGAGCGCAACTCCACAGGTGCCCGGCTGACGCAAGTCAACTGGGCCGTGCGCCGGACGCAATCCGGCGCTGGGCGGCCAGGTCGCACTGGCTTGCCCGACGGTTTGCCAACCGCAAATTGGCAGACCTGCTGATGTACGACATCCGTTGGCGAGTCTTCGAGGGGCAGCAAGGGTCTATAGCGAGCTGCTGGTTGAGGCGAACAGGATA
>CAILAZ010000348.1 GCA_903832295.1 uncultured Acidobacteriota bacterium | reverse complement strand
TGCCCTTGCTCTGCCCCTGCCCTTGCTCTGCCCCTGCCCTTGCTTTGCCCCTGCCCTTGCTCTTGCTCTTGCTTTTTGGTTCTTGGTTGAAGTGTCATCCTGAGCGCAGCGAAGGACCCCAGCGCCGCTCATCCCTCCAATTCCGCTCCAAGCTTTCCAACCACCAATCGATTCCTCCCGCCCACCGCTCCAAGCTTTCCAACCACCAATCGATTCCCCTCCCGCCCCCCGCTCCAACCTTTCCAACCACCAATCGATCTTCCCCCGCAGAATCGAAGCGCCTCTCGCGCATCTTCCCCATAACGCGATACCATCACACCATCGACGAATGATCTCTGAAAGCGATCTCCTCCATTACATCGACGACCAGCCCCACAAGGCTGCCGGATACAAGCAGCTCATCCGCGAACTCTCTCTCCGTGGACGCGAGCGCCAGGAGCTCGAATCCCTCCTCGCCGACCTCGTCGTCCGCGGCAAACTCGTCCTCGTCGCCCGGGACCGCTATGCCATCGCCGCCGCGGCCGTCAATCGCAACCTCGTCGTCGGCACTCTCTCCATGCATCGCGACGGTTTCGGCTTCGTCCGTCCTGCTGACCGCGAAGCCCGCGAGCGCCTCCAGGGAGACGTCTTCATCCCGCCCTTTGACACCGCCGAGGCCATGCACGGCGACCAGGTTCTCGTCGAACTCTCTCCCCACTCCCGCCAGGGCCGCGCCGAAGGCCGCATCGTCCGCGTCATGGAGCGCGCCCACCCCACCGTCGTCGGCACCTTCCACTACGGCCACCGCCAGAACTACGTCCGCCCCATCGATGACCGCATCAAGATGGACATCATCATCGCCGAAGGCGACGAGATCCTCCCCGCCCCCTCCGAGGCTGCCGCCCGCCTCGCCCAGGACCGCGTCATCGGCAACGAGGCCAGCCGCCGTCCATGGGAAGACCTCGAAGGCGTCGTCGTCGATTGCGAAATCACCAACTGGCCCACCGCCACCAAGAACCCTCGCGGACGCCTCGTCGAAGTCATCGGCTATGAAGACGACTTCGGCGTCGATGTCGAGATCATCATCCGCAAGCACCACCTGCCCCACCACTTTCCCTCCTCGGTCATCGCCGAGGCTCGCGCCATCTCCGCCCAGATCCCGCCCGCCGAACTTGCCGCACGCCGCGACTTCCGCGCGCTCCCCATCGTCACCATTGACGGCGAAACCGCCCGCGACTTCGACGATGCCGTGCTCGTCCGCAAATTCCCCGGCGGCCACTACGAACTCCAGGTTCACATCGCCGACGTCGCCCACTACATCCGCCCCGGCATGGACATCGACCGCGAGGCCGAAATCCGCGGCACCAGCGTCTACTTCCCTGACCGCGCCATCCCCATGCTCCCCCTCGAACTCTCCACCGATATCTGCTCCCTGCGTCCCCAGGTGGAGCGCCTCGTCATGTCCTGCGTCATGCAGATCGACGCCCGCGGCGAAGTCGTCTCCTATGAAATCATGCCCGGCGTCATTCGCTCCGCCGAACGTATGACCTACACCGCCGTCCAGCAGGTGCTGGACGGCGAGCCGGAAGCCCGCGCCCGCTACGCTCCCCTCGTCGAGAATTTCCTCCTCATGCAGGAGCTCGCCGAAGTCCTCAATGACAAGCGCCAGCGCCGCGGCTCCATCGACTTCGATCTCCCCGAGCCTCTCATCGAATTCGACGCCAATGGCCTCATGCAGAGCGTCACCCGCTCCGAGCGCCTCTTCGCCCATCGCCTCATCGAGGAGTTCATGCTCGCCGCCAATGAGACCGTCGCCACCTACCTCGAACACAAAGGCGTCGCCTCCATCTACCGCGTTCACGAACCGCCCGACCCCAAGCGCGTCCACGACTTTGAGAATCTCGCCGCTGCCTTCGGCTACTCCCTCGGCATCGGAGCCCTCCCCATCTCGCGCTTCCGCATCAAGCCAGACCACCGCGCCGCCAACTCCCGCTCCACCGCCCACCGCAACAAGCCCCGTGAGGTCGAAGTCCCGCAGGAAGTCGCCATCACTCCCAACATGTACCAAAAGCTCGCCGCCAAAATCGCCGGCAAGCCCGAGGAGCGCATCGTCAGCTACCTCATGCTGCGCTCCCTCAAACAGGCGCGCTACTCTGAGGTCAACGACGGACACTTCGCCCTCGCCGCCACCTGCTACACCCACTTCACCTCTCCCATCCGCCGCTTCCCCGATCTCCTCATCCACCGCATCCTCAAAGGAGTCCTCGCCAAGAGCGCCGAGCGTCACGAAGGCACCCTCGCCATCGGCTCCGGCAAACACGTCCAGCAAAATGCCGACGCCCTCTGGCCTGCCGCCGGCGCCGGAGCGGCGGCCTCTGCCGCGCACCCCGCGAAGAAGCGCCCCGCGAAAGAGTCCGCGAAATCCGACTCCCATCGCCCCGCTCTCCCCGGCCCCATCCCCGAGGACGAACTCCGCCAACAGGCCGAGGACGCGAGCTTCGCCGAGCGCCGCGCCGACGCCGCCGAGCGCGAACTCGTCGAGTGGAAGAAGATGAAGTTCATGTCTGACCGTGTCGGCGAAGATTTCGACGGCCTCATCGTCAGCATCACAAAGTACGGAATCTTCGTCGAACTCACCGACCTCTTCGTCGAAGGACTCATCCCCCTCAACTCCATGTACGACGACCGCTACGTCTTTCACGACACCACCCGCCAGATCATCGGCCAGCGCTCCCGCAAAACCTTCTCCCTCGGAGATCGCATCCGCGTCGTACTCGACCGCATCGACCGTGTCGAACGCAAACTCCAGTTCGCTCTCATCGACGAACGCCCCACTCCCGCCAAGCGTGGACGCATACGCAAGAAATATTAGCGAGGCAGTAAACCATAAGCCCAAAACCGGATACACCAAGAGTTAATCCTTCCGGACCTGCCTCAACCATTGCCCACCCCGTCACTCCCCCCACCTCCAACCATTACCCCGCCGGTCAATCCTTTGCCACCCCTCCCTCTTGCCGAATCCACGCCCCTCGCTAGTACAATCATCCAAGACATCCAGTACGAGGACCTTTCTTATGGCACACATGGTGCAATGCGCAAAGCTGGGACGCGAGGCCGAAGGCCTTGAAGAAGCGCCCTTTGACAGCCCTCTCGGGCAGCGAATCTACGAGAACATCAGCAAACAAGCCTGGGCAGAGTGGCAGAACCACATGAAGATGCTCCTCAACGAATACCGCCTCCAGCCCTGGAAGAAAGAGCATCAGGACTTCATCGTCCAGCAGATGGAGCAATATTTCTTCGGCACCGGAGGCCAGGCTCCCGAGGGCTACAAGCCACCCGCGCCGTAGTCGCTATCCATGCGGCTTTTTCGCAAAAAGTGAAACGCGGGCCGCCGTGCCCGCGTTTTCCACTCCGCTCTTCTCCGCGCAGTGCTAAAATCAATTCACCCCTTCGGCGCACCCGCGCCGTAAACCGTCGGGATGTGGCTCAGCCTGGTAGAGCACTCGCTTGGGGTGCGAGGGGTCGGCAGTTCAAATCTGCCCATCCCGACCATTTTTCTCAGCTCGCAATCTTCTCCGTCACCACGCTCAGCGCCTTGCCTCCACTGGCCACCACGTACGCTGCGCCCAGCAGCTCTGCGTATGCGGCGCGTAGCGAGCCGGCGTCGTACTTTGCGCCAAGCTGCTTTTCCGCGAACTCATATCGCACCGGATCACGCAGGGTTGCCAGCAGGTCTGCTTCACATGCAGACAGCATTCGCATCCGCTGCTTTGCACAGCTTCTCGTGTCCACCACCAGCGTTCCCTGTTGAACCTTTGCCGCAAACAGCGTCGGAGCAGACGCCTGGTGAAAGCGCCCGCGCCACTCGTCCACTCCGGCCTTCAGTCGCGCAAGCACCTCCGCGCCCGCCGTGGCACCGCATTCCGCGTGGAAGAAGTACGCCAGTTTCACGCGCTCCGCCTCCGCTACATCGAAGATATGCTCGTACGCCCAGGCTGGCTTCATCCCGCGAAATCCGAACTCTTCCGGCCTCTCGAAGTACGGACTATATCGATCAATGCGAATGGGTACGCAGAGGTCGGGAGGCTCAAGGTGTTCGATCTTCGGAATCAGCGCCACAATGTTCTCGTACTGCTCATCGCTCTCTCCTGGAATTCCTGTCAGAAGGTTCCATCCCGCGCGCATCCCCACCTCCGCACACGAGCGCAGCAGCCGCAGATTCAGCAGCAGAGACACGCCCTTTTCCAGCTTCTGCAGCAATTCATCGTCCAGGCTCTCAATGCCCGGCTGCACCCAGCTCACTCCTGCGCGCGCCATGGTCCTTAACTGTTCGAGCGTCGTGTTTGCCTTGATTTCAAAGAACAATTCCAGGCTCGAGCCTTGCGCGTCCAGCTCCGCAAGCACGTCTGGAATATGCCCTGGGTTCAGGATGTTGTCGGAGGCGGAAAAGCGGTCGATTCCCCATCTCTCCCGGAGTATCCGCAGTTCCTCCAGCACCTTGCCCGCTGATTTTGATCGGTACGTCAGCGCCCCGCCATTGAGTCCGCAAAAGGTGCAGTGATGTTTTGCCCCCCACCAGCAACCGCGCGAGGCCTCAAACGGCAGAGACACCTCTACCGGCGCAAGCGCTTCCGCTTGCCGCAACCCCTCAAAATAGTCAGAGAAATCAGGAACCGGCTGTTGATCCAAATCGACAAAGTGGTTTGCTCTCTGCGTCGAGTCCATCACGTTCAGCGTTGGCCGCACAGCGCCGCGCGCATAGCTCGTCACAAACGCTACAAATGTCTCTTCCGCTTCGCCGGAAAACACATGATCAATCTGCGGATAACAACGCCGCAAAGCCTCTCCCATCGGCGACTCGCAATTCGCGCCGCCAAAGCAGGTGACCACCGCCGGACGCATCCTCTTCAGCATGGAAGCCATTGCCAGTGATGCGCAGCTCTGCTGAAAGCTCGAGGAGAAGCCTACGATGTCTGCGCCGTAGGCGGCGATCTTCTCCACTTCCCTGGCGAGAAACTCCCCGGCCCGTCGACGTGTCTCCATGAGGCGATCCACGATCTCTGCATCAACTGTTTGCCTCAGCTTTTCCGCATACTTCCTTACGCTGTTGGTGCGCGAGAATATCCATTCTCCAGCCAGCAGGTCCGCCGGAATTCGCTCGGCCAGAAACTCATTCCACTCCAGCCCCTCCTGCGCTGCAAAAGAGAGGTTTGCGTAGTGTATGCGCGATTCGACGCCCGCCCTTGCGAGGCATGCCTTCAGCAGGGATACGCCCAGGGCGGGCCGCGCAACTGACAGCACCGGAGCTACCACAAAACTCACTCGCATCGCGCTCCATTGTACCCAACGCAACTTTTGTCGTTGACATGGAGAGTGCTCCACACCGGGCACCTTGAATCGTCGCCAAACCAGCCAATCGGTGGTCGAATCCTGCTACTTTTCTATTGACCATTCCCTTTCGTCATCTACAATGAACTACCAGCTACTCTGTCCTGCGTTTTTGAAGTCCCACTGCGTTCAATCAGTCGCCGGGCCTTGACTGAAAATGTCTCAACTTCCCTTTTGTGAAGAGAAGACTCGAGCATATTCAGATGCGTGTTCCGTGCTGATCCAGATCGTCGTCCGCTTGCATGGGGACCGTTGCCGTTTTGGAGAATCTCGAGGGAGACTCACCTATGAAGAAATGCCACACACCGTTTGTCCGCACTTTGGGCATCATCGTTCTGCTGTTCGCGGTATTTGCAGTTTCTGCTTTTGCCGTCCAGAACCGCGTTCCAGCAAGCCCAGACCTCACCCAGAAGGTAGCGATCGATCACTCTGCTTCCTCCGCCGCCGTCAGGAGTGTTGACACTGGCCGGTTGAACGCAAGCCAGAATCTCGGACGCATCATGCTTACCCTTGCGCCTACCGACGCACAGGACCAGGCAGCCGCCGCCCTCATCCAGGCGCAGCATGATCCCAAGTCCGCGCAGTTCCACAAGTGGTTGACCCCGGCCCAGTTCGGAGACCAGTTTGGCGTCTCCGTATCCGATGCGACCCAGGTCAAGAACTGGCTCATCAGCCAGGGCCTCACCGTGCATGAAGTTTCCCAGAGCCGCCGCTTCATCACCTTCAGCGGCAGCGTCGGCCAGGTTGAAAAGGCCTTCAGCACACAGCTCCACAGCTACGCCAGCGGCGGCAAAACCTTCATCGCCAACTCCACCAGCGTGCAGGTCCCTGCAGCCCTGCAATCGGTGATCAAGGGCGTCAACCTCGCCGATCACCCCAAGCAGGCGAATCTCAAGATCGTCAAGCAGGGTCTTTTTGATCCCAACTCGGGCGTCAAGGGCATGCAGACCTTCAGCGACGGCGCGCACTTCATGACACCGGCCGACTTCGCCACCATCTATGACGTGAAACCCCTCTACCAGGCGGGAATCAACGGTGCCGGACAGTCCATTGCCATCGTCGGACGCACCAACATCAGCGTCGCCGACGTCAACTCCTTCCGCTCCTACTACGGCCTGCCGGCAAATCCGCCGACCATCATCATCAATGGCGACGACCCCGGAGTTACCGGCGACATCGTCGAAGCCATGCTCGATGTCGAATGGTCCGGAGCCGTGGCTCCCCTCGCCAATGTCACCTATGTCGCATCGGCCAGTAACTT
The DNA here is from genome assembly GCA_903832295.1 of uncultured Acidobacteriota bacterium. GTDB lineage: Bacteria > Acidobacteriota > Terriglobia > Terriglobales > Acidobacteriaceae > TOLSYN. The sequence goes on along the minus strand of CAILAZ010000348.1, from coordinate 74,508 downwards.
CGACGATGGCGTCGCCGTATCCGCCACCTACATCGTGGATCACAACCTAGCCGGTGTCATGAGCACCAGCTATGGACTCTGTGAGGACTACGAGGCCGGTAACAATTACTTCTGGTTCTCCCTCTGGCAGCAGGCTGCCGCCGAAGGCATTACCGCCAACGTCTCTACGGGAGACAACGGCGGCGCCGGTTGCACCGCACCCGGCAGCGGGTCTCTGGACAGCTACGGCGTGGCCGTCAATGGAATTGCTTCCACGCCTTACAACGTCGCCGTCGGCGGCACCCAGTTCGATGACACTGCCAATCCTGCCCAGTACTGGGGACTATTCAGCAACGCCTCCACAAAACAGTCTGTACTCAGCTACATCCCGGAAAAGGTATGGAATGAGAGCAGCAACGACCCCAACAGCGTAAGTCTGTGGGCCGGCAGCGGCGGCGAAAGCACGTGGTGGTACAAACCGGATTGGCAGACAGGAGACGGCGTTCCCAACAACATCGGGCGCATGCTTCCCGACATCTCGCTCTCCGCGGCAGGCCATGACGGCTACATGATCGTCTATAACGGCTATCTCTACTCCGTCGGCGGCACTTCGGCAGCTTCGCCGTCTTTTGCCGGAGTCATGGCACTGGTCAACCAGAAGACAAACTCAGTCCAGGGTCAAGCCAACTACATCCTCTATCAACTCGCCAGCGGCCCCAACTCCAATGTCATCTTCCATGACATCGTGAATGGCGACAACAAGGTCCCCGGCAGCACCGGCGCATTCACCGTCGGCTACAGCGCGGGTCCCGGCTATGACATGGCAACCGGCATCGGCACCGTGGATGTCGCCCAGCTCGTCAACCACTGGGCTGACATCTCGCTGGCAGCATCCTCGCAGAACAGCCTCACCATCGAGTGTTCCAAAGCCAGCATGGATTGCTTCACCTTCCCACACGGCTATCAAGGCAACCAGAGCGGCTATTTGGGAGTTCACTTCCAGACTCGGGTCGCGTCGTCCACCGGTTCAGGACCCACTCCCACGGGCGAGACCGTGATGATCGCGGTTGCCCAAGGCAACTCCAGCAGCGTTGCGTCAGGCTCCGGCCCTGCATCCAAAACAACCAGGTATGTAATCGCCAACGGAGCCGTTCCGCAGCCTGGAGGTGCCAACGTAATCTCGGGTGGCAATTACCCCCTGTTCAACGGGAGCGCTGACAACTACTTCTACACCCTCCCCGGCGGAACCTGGAAGGTTTACTCGCAGTATTCCGGCGACGGCAACTACTCGGGCTCGAAGTCTCCCTCCTTCACCGTCAACATCACCAAGGAGAATTCCAACACCTTCATCGGTCCTCTCACCGGCGGATGGCAGGTAGCCAATCCGGTTCAGCTTCAGTACGGTGAATCACTTCCCACGGCGATCTACATTTACGGAAATTCCGGTACCGGATATCCCAGCGGCTCCGTCAACATCGTTGTGGATGGCACAACCATTGGCAGCACCACCCTGCAATACGGTGAGGCAGGTCTCTCGCAGCAGTCGAGCACCTTCTTCACCCTCAACGGCCTCTCTGTTGGCCCCCACACCTTGGCTGCAGCTTATCCCGGTGACGCCAGCTTCAACTCCAGTGCATCCAACACCTACTCGCTGACCGTGGGCAAGGCTGACACTTACATCTACAGCTTCGCCCAGACCGGCACCGCCATCCCCGCTACCCCGCTCAAACTCAGCGGCTATGTGGGCCTTAACAACACCGGATCGGCCTCCCTGGGTGGAACCCTCAACCTGGTGAACGTCACCAACCCGGTCGCTCCCGTCACCCTCAACGCCGCGCCACTTACCGTCGGTGCAGACGGCTCGTTCAGTGGCTTGGTTCAGTTCGCCGCCGCTGGAAGCTACCGCGTTCAGGCGCAGTTCGTCGGCAACGCCTCGCTCAGCCCCAGCACTTACCTGATCGCGGTGCCCGTCTCTGCCACGGCCGCCACCACAACCGCCATTGCAACCTCCACGCCGACTGTGGTCTCTGGCACAACCGCCAGCTACACCGCAACCGTCACATCGGCTGTCACCGGACGCATCGCTACCGGAACCGTCACATTCACAGACGGCGCCACCACCCTTGGAACCGCTACGCTGGATTCCACCGGTAAGGCGACCTTCACTACAACTGCGCTGATCACGGCTGTTTCGCACAGCATCTCGGCGGCTTACGGCGGAGACACGTACTTCAACGCCTCTGCTTCCACTACTCCTGCCGCCACCCTGGTCAGCGATTACACCATCCAGGTAGTGCCATCCACTCTCACCATCATCGCGGGACAGTCCGGCACGGCGTACTTCAACGTGCTTCCGGTCAACGGCTACAACCTGAAGATCAGCTTCAGTTGCAGCGGTCTTCCGGCCAACGCTTCCTGCGTATTCAACCCGTCCTCGGTTACGCCTGACGGCTCTAACAAGCCGGTCTCTTCCACCTTGACGGTCTATACCAGCAGTCTCTCCGTAGCTACTCAGCTCAAGCACAACCGCTGGCTCGGAGCCTCGGCCATCACCTTCGCCGGAGTACTTCTGGCTCTCCCCTTCGGCATTCGTAAGCGCCGCTGGGGTCTGGCGATGTTGCTTACCGTGATCACCCTGGTTGCGTTCGGCATCGGATGCGGCAGCAACAGTTGGAACAAGAACTGGACCTTGCCGGGCAGCTATTCCGCCACGGCGCAGGCCCAGGGCACTGCTTCCACTGGCAAAACCGCTTCGCTGACGATTATTGTCGTCAAGTAGGGCCACAAAGCGGAAAGGCTCCGGCTTCGGCCGGGGCCTTTTCTATGGCTCCCGCAAAATCCCGTGGCTGGTTATTCTCAATTCGCGGTATCATCTTGCACCGTGAGGTGGCACCCATGCATCTTTCAGAGTCAATCCGCCCCATCCTGAAACAGAAGGGTGGAGTTGTTCTCTCCGTCTCCCCGTCCAGCTCTGTCTTTGAGGCTGTGGTCCTCATGGCAGAGAAGCAGGTTGGCGCACTGCTTGTCACCGCCGATGACAAGATCGTGGGCATCATCTCCGAGCGTGATTACGCGCGTAAAGTGATCGTCAAGGGCCGTTCCTCGCGAGACACCACCGTGCATGAAATCATGAGTTCGCCAGTCATCTTCGTCTCGCCCGATCACAGCGTCGGCGAATGCATGTCCATCATCACCGCGCATCGCATCCGTCACCTGCCGGTTCTGGAACGCGACCGCCTCGTCGGCCTCATCTCCATCGGAGACCTGGTGAACTGGATCCTCTCCGAACAGCAGGAGACCATTCGTCACCTTCAGGCCTACATCACCGGAACGCCCACATAAGGTTTGCGCCGGTCGCTAGGCCGCCGGCTTCGGGGCCAGTTTCTGCACCGGTCCCGCATCGGCCCCCAGCCAGTCGGGATGCCGTGCCGTGCCGTCAAAATGCGCGGTCGTCTTGAACAGTTCGTACGTCCCGTTCATTGCGGCCTCGCGTGTCTTGTTTAGCAGCGCCGCCACCTGCTCGCGGTTCATTGGCTTAAAGCTCTTCGCCGCCTCAAATGCCTGGTCCAGGATGGGCTGCTTGTCAATTCCCGCGATGACTACCGAGGTGGGCAGGTTCAGCGCATAGTGGATGCACTCAATCGGCTTCACTGCCGCAGCGCTCTTCAACAAGACTCCCGCGCACAGGGACTTCATCCCCAGCACACCGATCCCTTGCTTGACCGCCTCCGGCACCACCATCTGCGCAAAGCTGCGGAAGTGCGCGTCCAGCACGTTCAGCGGCATCTGCACGGTATCGAAATGGAAGCCGTGCCTGCGCGCCACCTCCAGCATGTAGAGGTGTACTCTCGGGTCCTTGTGCCCGGTGAAGCCGATGAAGCGTACCTTGCCCGCCTTCTTTGCCTCCAGCACCGCTTCCATCGCACCGCCTTCGGCAAAGATGCGATCCGGATCATCGAAGCGCAGAACCTCGTGATGCTGCAGCAGGTCCAGGTGATCGGTTTGCAATCGCTTGAGCGACTCATCGATCTGTGCGGCCGCCAGTTCCTTCGTGCGCCCGTCGATCTTCGTCATCAGGAACACCTTCTTCCTGTACGCGCCCTGCCCCAGCGCTTTTCCCATGCGCACTTCGCTCTGGCCGTCGTGGTAGTCCCAGCAGTTGTCCATGAATGTAATGCCGCGATCCACGGCCTCATGCAGCAGCCGGACTGACTCCTGCTCCGGTACTTGCGGATCGGCAAAATGCGAGCCACCCAACCCAATCGCCGAGACTTCTACCCCGGTGTTGCCCAGCTTGCGATAGAGCATTTCCCCGCGCAACGTTCCCGCCGACTGCCCAAGCGGTATTCTGGAAATGTCACTTGCACCTGTGTCCGCGTTCGCTTCCTGTCCCTGCAACCTGACAGCACCAGACATACCGGCAATCGCCACCCCACTGATAAATTCCCGCCTTTTCATTTTTCGTGGGATGCGCCGCCCTTTGCGCGGGTGCGCTGCGGTGCTTCAGGAGAGGAGATCGAGAACGGCGCGGAGTTCCTGTCGCAACTTGCGCAATCGGTCTTTGCTGCTGCGACCGCTCGCCACCGCAAAAAATGGCAGCGCCGCCTGGGATTCATGGCCCGTCTGCGAAGCATGGCTGCTTTCCGCCGCAGGGCTGGCAACTTCAACCGGAGCCGCAATTTCGGCTTGCCCGTGGATGCGGCTCGCGCGCTCTTCGCGCAACTTCTCCCGCGCCCCCGCGATGGTGAATCCATCCTCATACAACAGGCGCCGGATTTGCATCACGTATTCCACGTCCTTGCGCCGGTACATCCGCTGTCCCGTACTGCTCTTCGTCGGCTTCAGTTGCGCAAACTCCGTCTCCCAGAAGCGCAATACGTACGTGGGCAGTTGCGACAGTTCGCTCACCTCGCCTATCCGGAAATAGATCTTCTCCGGAATCACCACTTCCGCTTGTGTCCTGGCGAGTTTGCGTTTGGCTGTTGGCATGGGAACCTAGTCCGCTACTTGTTCTTGTAACACGCAGGCAGAGCTGCTTCAACGCCTGGCCGCAAATGAAAAAGTCTCCGCGAGCAGCGCGGAGACTGAGCAATGGAGAAATCGAGGTCTAGCCACCTCGCAGGTCTGGATCTGTTTCCCAGTACCGCAGCACGTGATTGGAACCTTCTCCCTTGAAGGTAATCCGCAGAGATATGTAATCCATGCCTGAATCTTGGATGCAATCCAGTGCTAGTCCAACATTTTGTGGTGTGTAACTCTAGTTGTCAATACTTTTCATCGATTATTTGCTTGACGAATCCCATCCTGCGCGTAGTCCTTCTCTCTTCCTTTCCGCCGTGGACTGTCTTCCGTTTCATCGCGCACTCATCACGCAGTGCTAAAATGTGAGGTCCCGTATGCTCGTGTTCCCGTGTCTGGGCGTCACTTGCCCAGCCCTCTGAGAGGCAGTCTGTTATGTCGAAAATGATGTCGGCCGTGGTAAAGAGCGAGCCGAAAGCGGGCGTTGAGATCCGCGAAGTTCCCGTCCCTTCCATTGGCCCCGCCGACGTTCTCGTAAAGGTAAAGGTCGCCTCCATCTGCGGTACCGATCTCCACATTTACAACTGGGACCCGTGGGCGCAGGGACGCATCGTTCCGCCGCTCATTCCCGGACACGAGTTCTGCGGCCACGTCGCCGCCGTCGGTGCTGAAGTCACCAGCGTCAAGGAAGGCGACTTTGTCTCCGCCGAGATGCACGTTGCCTGCGACAAATGTCTGCAGTGCCGCACCGGCCAGGGACACATCTGCCAATTCGTCAAGATCATCGGCATCGATCAGAACGGCGCATTCGCCGACTTTGTCGTCATCCCCGAGTCCAACATCTGGAAGCTCGATCCCGCCATCCCCCACGAATACGCTTCCATCCTCGACCCTCTCGGCAACGCCGTCCACACCGCGCTCTCCGGAGACCTCGCCGCCAAAACCGTTGCCATCACCGGATGCGGCCCCATCGGCCTCTTCGCCATCGCCATCGCCCGCGCCTGCGGAGCCGCCCAGGTCTTCGCCATCGAGGTCAACGAATACCGCCGCAACATCGCCCGCCAGATGAAGGCCGACCTCGTCCTCGACCCCGCCACCCAGGACGTGCGCTCCATCGTCCGCGAGCACACCGGAGGCTACGGCGTGGACGTGCTCCTCGAAATGGCCGGGCACAAGGACGCCGTCAAACTCGGCTTCGACATTCTCCGCACCGGTGGCCGCGTCAGCCTGCTCGGCATCCCCGCGCGCCCCATGGAAATCGACCTCGCCCGCGACATCATCTTCAAGGGCGCAACCATTCACGGCATCAACGGCCGCCGGATGTTCGAGACCTGGTACCAGATGACCGCCCTCCTGAAAGCAGGCAAGCTCGAACTCCACCCCGTCATCACCGACCGGCTTCCCATCTCGGATTTCAGCAAGGGCATGGAACTGCTCAACTCCGGCAAAGCCTCGAAGATCCTGCTCTATACCGATGGCGTGGACGGCACCTTCTAATCACGAAGCGCGGCGCAGCACAGGCGGTTGCTCCAACTCCTCCAGCAATCGCCTTGCGTTCAGAGCCCCTTCCGGCGTCTCCTCGTGCTTCAGGAACGCATACACGTCGCCGTGCTCCGTCGCCTTCCCCAGCCTCCCCTTGATCTGCCCCAACTCAATCTGCGAATACTCTGACTTCCTGAACCGGAAGTACGCAAAGCTCGCCGTGATCTCCTCCGGCACCTGCAACTCGTCACTCTCCGCAATGCAGAGCGCAACATCGTGCTCGCGCATTAACTCGAAAACGCCATCCCTAAACCAGCTCTCGTTCCGGAACTCGATTGCCGCCCGTGCCTCCGCAGGCAGGCACTCCAGAAACCCACGCAGCCGTTCCTCGTCCACCTTCAGAAACGGCGGTAGCTGAAAGAGCACCGGCCCGAGCTTCCCCGCCGCACGCAAAGGCTCCAGCGATTCGTAGAAGCCCGAGACATCCTCCGCCACATCCTTCAACCGCTTGATGTGCGTGATTCGCTGGTGCGCCTTCACCGCAAAACTGAAGCCTTCCGGCGTCGCCGCGCACCAGCTCTCCAGGGTCTTCGCCGCCGGACGCTTGCGGAATGTGTAATTCACCTCGACGCAGTTCAGCTGCGTCGCATAGAAATTCAGAAACTTACTTGCCGCCAGCTTTTTCGGATAGAACTCCGGCTTCCAAGAGGCATACGCCCAGCCCGACGTCCCCAAACATATTCTGCTCATCCCCGCCTCCCCGCGCATCTCCAGCAGAATCAAAAGGAGGAGATTGAGATGCCTCCCCGCCAGCGGGCTTTCATCGAGCTTCCTTCGCCCCGCTCCCGGTACTAGAATTGGGTCTTATGACTACCACCCGCATTGACCCGCTCTCTTTTCTCTCCGATGAACTGGCCGCGCTGAAGCAGAAGGGGACCTACTTCAAGCTCCGCGTGCTTGACGATGAGCAGGCGCCGGTCTGCCACTTCGACGGACGCAAGGTCATCAACCTCGCCTCCAACAACTACCTCGGACTCACCACTCATCCCAAGCTCCGCGAAGCCGCCCTCGCCGCCACCCGCAAGTACGGTGTCGGCTCCGGTGCCGTCCGCACCATCGCCGGAACCATGAAGATTCACATGGAGCTCGAAGAGAAGATTGCGCGCTTCAAGGGCGTCGAGGCCTGCGTCGTCTTCCAGTCCGGCTTCACCGCCAATGCCGGAACCGTCTCCTCGTTCCTTGGCCCCGATGACTACATCATCAGCGACGAACTCAACCACGCCTCCATCATCGACGGCTGCCGCCTCTCGCGTGCCAAGATTCTTGTCTTCCGCCACAAGGACGTTACCCACGCTGAGGAGCGTCTCGCCAGCGTCGCCAATCTGCCTGGCAAAAAGCTGCTCATCACCGACGGCGTCTTCTCCATGGATGGCGATATCGGACCGCTCCCCGGACTCTGCGCCGCCGCCGAAAAGTACGGCGCCATCATGATGGTCGATGACGCGCACTCCTCCGGCGTTCTCGGGCGCAACGGCCGCGGCACCATCGACCACTTCGGCGTGCACGGCCGCGTGGACATCCAGGTTGGCACTCTCTCCAAGGCCATCGGCGCGCTCGGCGGCTACGTCTGCGGAACCCGCGACTTCATCGAGTATCTCTACCATCGCGCCCGCCCGTTCCTGTTCTCCACCTCGCATCCGCCCTCGGTGGCCGCCACCTGCATCGCCGCCTTTGACGTGCTGGAGGACGAGCCCGAGTTGATCGAGCGCCTCTGGACCAACACTCATTTCTTCAAGAAGGAACTCGGCCTGCTCGGCTTCAACGTCGGCGGCGTCACCACTCCCGCCAGTGAAACCCCCATCACCCCCATCATCATCGGAGACGGTCGCGCCACCATGGACTTCAGCAAGGCCATCTTCGAGCAGGGCGTCATGGGCACCGGAATCGCATTCCCCACCGTGCCCGAAGGCAAGGCCCGCGTCCGCACCATCGTCACCGCCACCCACACGGAATCCGAACTCACCCAGGCACTCGAGGTTCTCGGCAAGGTCGGCAAGCAGATGGGCCTCATCGCCTAGCATTTCCGCACCACGCAGAAGGGCAGCCGCGGCTGCCCTTCTTGCTTGCTCTCGTTCTGCGGAAACTCAGTCCTTCGCTACCTCCGCCAGCAACTCCTTGCCATATCTCTCCGCCCGCTTCGGTCCCATGCCCTTGATCTCCAGCAGCTCGCGCATCGTCCGTGGCTGTACCCGCGCAATCTCCAGCAGCGCCTCATCCTGCAGCACGCAGTAGGGCGGAAAGTGATTCTTCCGCGCCAATTCCAGCCGCAGCGTCCGCAGTCTCTCAAAGCGCTCGGCCACCGCGCCTCCGTGCAGCGCAGCCACCTTGCCGCCCGCCACCTTCTTCGTCCCTGCCGCCTTCCCCCGCGGGCTCCGCTTTTCCGGCTCCGCTATCGCAATTCTCGGGCTCGCCTGTGGCGGCGGGCTCTGCCGCACCGCCTGCGTCTGCGGCTGCCTCTCCACCTTCCCGGAGCCGTTCAGCACCTGCACAATCTGCGTCCCGAAAGCGTCCACAATCTTGTTGTGCAGTTCAAAGTCGTCGCGCAACTCCTCCACCCGTCTCGGTGGATTTGCCACCAGCCTGCGCAGCAACTCGTCCGGCAGATACTGGAAGAACATTGTCCCCAGCGCCCGCACCACGTCCCGCCGAAGTTCCTTCATCCGCGCCAGCCTCGCATCGTCGCCCGCCAGCGTCGGCACTCCCAGCGCCTGCTGCATCGCCTTCTCGCGAGGCTTCGGCAGTGCAGTCCTCACGCCCTCAACCTGCGCCGCCCGTCCCGTCACCTTCAGCTTCGGATTCTTGGCCCGGCACACATCGCAATCGCAATTCTCAGGAAGCTTGTTCTCGCCAAAGTACTCCAGTATCTGCCGTCGCCGGCATCGCTCCCAGCGCGCATAGTTCTGCATCGCGTCCAACTGCTTCGTCGCCCGCCGCTGCAAGGTCGCAATCTGCTTGTCGCTCAGCGTGCCGTTGGTCTCGCCAATCTTTTCGATGAAGAACTTCTGCGTCAGCACGTCGGCCACCGCAAAGTACAGGATGCACTCCGCCGGCTGTCCATCGCGCCCCGCGCGCCCGGCCTCCTGGTAATACGCCTCCAGGCTCCCCGGCAGGTTGTAGTGGATCACCCACCGTAGGTTCGGCTTGTTGATGCCCATGCCAAACGCATTGGTCGCCACCACAATCGCATCCTCATGGTCGATGAACCTGCGCTGGTTGCTTCCCCGCGCCTCCTGGTCCATCCCTGCGTGGTAGGCCACCACCGCCCGCCCGCGCAACTGGCTCCCCAGCAGCGAGGTCACTTCGTCCACCTGCTTGCGCGTCGAGCAATAAACAATCCCGCCCGACTTCTGGTGCGACAAATAGTCGATCAGCTCTGCCTGCTTGTTCTTCGCCTTGGCAAACACAATCGACTGGTAGCTCAGGTTCGGCCTGTCAAACCCTGTCACGTGGATCGCCGGATCCTTCAGTTCCAGGTTGCGCACAATGTCCTTGCGCACCTCCGGAGTCGCCGTCGCCGTCAGCGCAATCGTCAGCGGATTCCCCAACTGCTTCCTCACCTCGCCCAGCCGCAGATACTCCGGACGGAAGTCATGTCCCCACTGGCTGATGCAGTGCGCCTCGTCAATCGCCAGCAGTGACAACTCCCGGCTCGTGATGATCGACAGAAATCCCGGCGCATTGAAGCGCTCCGGCGCAACGTACATCAGTCCGCGGAAGCCGTCCCGCAACCGTCCCATCACCTCGCGCTGCTCGTCCCACGTCTGCCCGCTGCTCAGCATCATCGCCGGAATCCGCAGCGTCCGCAGTTGGCGCACCTGGTCGGTCATCAGCGAAATCAGCGGAGAAATAATCAGCGTCAGCCCGCGCAGCGCCACCGCCGGCAACTGGAAACACAGGCTCTTGCCCGCTCCCGTCGGCATCACCACCAGCGCGTCGCGTCCCGCAAGCACGTCATTTACAATCTCGCGCTGCTGCAGGCGGAAGTGTTCAAGTCCGAAGATCGTGGTCAGGATGGTATCGACGTCGCGCATGGCTGGAAACTTCACTCTAACAGCAAAAGACCCGCCTCATGCGGGTCTTCTGTCAGGCGGTTGACCGCCATTACAATTCGCTGAACACAACTTTCCCACCCACAATCGTCGCCCGCACTTTTCCGTAGAACTGCATCCCGCCATACGGACAATTCCGCGAGCGCGACCGCGTCTTCTCCACTTCATACGTCCACCGCTTCTTCGGATCGAAGATCACCACGTCGCCCACCGAGCCCTCCGCCAGCGTACCTCTTCCGGCTAGTCCCACAATTTTCGCCGGGTTCGTCGCCAGCAGTTCCACCACCCGCGTCAGCGAAATCTTCTTCGTGTGATAAAGCGCCGTGATGGTTGCCGCCAGCGCAATCTCCAGCCCCGTAATCCCAAACGCCGCCTTGTCAAACTCCACTTCCTTCTCAAACAGGGCATGCGGTGCGTGGTCCGTCGCAATCGCGTCAATCGTGCCATCCACCAGCGCCGCCAGCATCGCATCGCGGTCCGCAGCCGAGCGCAGTGGCGGGTTCATCTTGTAGCGCGTGTCATACGTCGTGCAGCTCTCTTCCGTGAACAGGAAGTGATGCGGCGTCACCTCGGCCGTCACCTGCACCTTCGACGCCCGTCCCAGCTTGATCATCGCCAGCGACTTCGCCGTGGAAACGTGCGCCACGTGCAGCCGCCCGCCCTCCTGGCTCGCCAGCCGGATGTCTCTCTCCACCATCTGCCACTCGCTGGCCGCAGGCTGCCCGCGCAATCCCAGCTTGAAGGACGTTGCGCCCTCGTTCATCGGATTGCCGTGCGAGATCTTCGTGTCCTCGGCGTGTTGAATCACCACCAGCCCGACCTTTGCCGCCAGCGCCAGCGCCTCGCGCATGATGTGGTCATCCAGAATCGGCCTGCCATCATCGCTCACCGCTACAGCGCCTGCCCGCTTCAGCCCGCGATAATCGCTCAGCTTTTCTCCCAGGCTGCCCAGCGTCGCCGCCGCAATCGGAAACACGTTCACCACCGCGCCGCGCTCTTCGTCCTGCATCCAGCGCGTCACCGCCGGAGAATCGTTGATCGGCCGCGTGTTTGGCATCGCGCACACCGAGGTAAATCCCCCCGCCGCTGCCGCTGCCGTTCCGGTCGCAATGCTTTCCTTGTGGGTCTGTCCCGGCTCGCGCAGGTGTACGTGCAGATCAACAAAGCCCGGAGCAACGATCAGCCCCTTTAAATTCAGCGTCTCATCCGCCGCGGCCTTGGCCTTGCCCGGCTCGGCAATCTCCTCCACCCACCCGTCGCGCAGCACCACGTCGGCCGGTGCGTCAAACCCGCGTGCAGGGTCGATCAGGTGTCCGCCCTTCAGCAGAATCGTGCTCATCGCTTTCCTCCCAACACCGTAGCCAGGATTGCCATGCGCACCTTTACGCCGTTCAATACCTGTTCCAGCACCACCGATTGCTCGCAGTCGGCGACCTCGTCCGTCATCTCCATCCCGCGAATCATCGGCCCCGGATGCATCACAATCGCATCGCGCTTGGCCAGTTTCAGCTTCGCCGGAGTCAACTGGTAGCGGCGGATATACTCATCCACGTTGATCTGCATTCCGGAGAGCCGCTCCTGTTGCACCCGCAGCATCATCACCACATCAGCCCCGCGAATTGCCTCGTCCATCTCGCGCACAATCTCCACTCCGGGCGCAAGTTCGCGGGCCACCTCCGGCAGCAGCACGTCCGGACCGCAGAACACCACGCGCGCCCCCAGCTTGCTGAACAGGTGCGCGTCACTGCGCGCCACCCGGCTGTGGAAGATGTCGCCAATCGTGACGATCTTCAGTCCCTTCAGATTTTTCTTGTGATTCAGAATCGTGAACGCATCCAGCAGCGCCTGCGAAGGATGCGCGTGCATCCCGTCGCCGGCATTGATAATCGGGATGTCGATCAGCTTCGACAACAACACCGGCGCGCCTGAACTCGGATGCCGCATCACAATCGCATCCACAATCGATTGCAGCGTCTTGCCCGTGTCCTTCAGCGACTCGCCTTTTTCAATGCTCGCCGTGGTCGCGTGGATCACCACGGTCGAAGCCCCCAGGGACTTCGCCGCAATCTCAAAGCTGGTGCGTGTTCGTGTCGAATTTTCGTAGAAGAGCAGGGCGATCCGGCGGCCGCGAAGTGTGGTGCGCGGCCTCGCCGGGTTCATGCGTTTCGCCAGGGAGAGAATCTCGAGAATCTGCCGCGAATCCAGCGGCTCGATCCCGAGCAGCGACCGGGGCTTGGCTTTCATGACGTCCTTCGCTTAGCCTTCCGAATCCGGTACTCGCTCAACCAGCAGAACCTTTTCCATCTGGTCCGTCTCGGTGAGCTTCACTTCAATAATTTCCAGATCGGTGGTCTGCACCCGGCGTCCCACAAAGCTCGCCTCAATCGGCAACTCGCGGTGTCCGCGGTCAATCAGCGTCAGCAGTTTCACGCTGCGCGGGCGGCCCTGGTCAAACAACGCATCCAGCGCTGCGCGCACCGTGCGCCCCGTGTACAGCACGTCGTCGCACAGCACCACGTCCTTGTCGGTGATGTTGAAACCGATCGGGCGAGGCTCCACCACCGGCTTCGGACCAACCGTGGAAAGGTCGTCCCGGTACAGCGTGATGTCCAGCGTACCCACCGGCACCGGAGACTTCTCGATGCGCTCGATGTGGCGCGCCAGGCGCTCCGCAATCGGAATCCCGCGTCGGCGAATACCAATCAGGCCGAGTGTTCCGATCCCATTGTTCTTTTCAACGATCTCGTGCGCCAGTCGGACTAAGGTGCGCTCAATCTCGGAGGCAGACATGATCTGCCCTTTTTCGCGTAGATTTGGAGGCCGGGAGATAACGTTCATAACTGCCCGATAATACGCGACCTTGCAAGTGCCCGGCAAGCATTGGCTGTGCGCTTCTTATTCTTTCCGCTCGCTCGCGCGCCCAAACACTGCCGCCCCTAGCGCTCCTCCCAGCCCGCTGAAGGCCAGCAGAAACAACCCCAGCAGCGCCACTCCCGCCAGGGTCAGCACGACCAATCCATGGTCGCTTCCAATGTATCCGCGCAGTTGATCCATGATCTGCCGTGATTCCGGATCGGCTGCCGACGCAGCAGCCTCCTGGATCTTCTCCATCAGGAGCTTGCGCACTTCCGCCCTTTGCTCTGCTCCAAACAGTGCCAGCACCATCAGCAGCGCGCGCACGCCAAATCCCATTCCACCGGCCAGCAATCCCAGCTTGGCGCCCATCCACGGCGTCACCGTGCGCTGCGCAACCCTCCGCCGGTACAAGGTTACCGCCAGCCCGCCGGAGGCAAACATGCACAGCATCACCAGCGGGATCATCGGCACCGAACTCCCCACCGCCGCAACCAGGCCTGCCATCAGGCACACGCTGATCGCCTTGCGCCAGATCAGCTTGTTTCCTGCCTGTAATGGAAGCTCCGGCTCCTGCCGTGCTACATACACATTGCGCTCGTGAAGCATCGGCTCGGCCGGGGGCTGTAAGTCCTCAGGCGTGCCCGGAGGCATCGGCTCCGTAACCGGCGCCGTGGGAGGGCGCACCGGAACCCTTATCTGCGGCGCGTGGCAGTTAGGACAAAAGGGATGCCCGTCCTCCACCACGACTCCGCATTGAACGCAACTGTGTTCCACATTGGAAAGTTATCAGCCGGGTGCCGCAGACGCAAATGCGCCTCTCATGCACTCCCCTCCGTCCGCACTCCCTAGGAGGGCTGCTTCCCGCCCGACGGGTCGCCTTTGTTGTTGCCCAGGTGCACATACACCAGTGAGAACTCCGCCCCGCTGCCGCTCGGCTTCACCGCAACCACGTGCTGGTTTCCCTCGGTTCCAACCTTCAGGCTGATCTGCCCAGCAATCATCGGACTCTTCTTGCCGCACGTCACCGGACTGTCAAAGCCGCGCCCGCTCCCCAACTCCACATCCTGGCTGCTGCCGCCCTGGCACTCAATCACCGGACCGTAGTTCTCCAGTTTCTTGCGGTAATAGGCCAGCACCTTCTCCGGAGTGTCCTCCGAGGTGAACCTCAGCGCCACCACCTTCACCTTCAGGAATGGCGTATCCACGTTCACATGCGCCCGGTGCTTGTCGTCGCCCGAACCCTGTTTTGCCTGCGCTCCCGGATAAAGCGGAATCCCCGTCTCGCTCGCGGTGGTCGAGGTATCTACGTGCACGCTCGCGCCCGGAGTCTCCACGCTCACCTTCTTCTCGCCGCCGTTCTTATCCACATGGATGCTGGCGCCCGGCGCTTCAATGCTCACCCTCTTGTCGCCGTTGCTGTTGTCATGGGTTACCTTGCAGCCCGCAATCGTCAACACGCCGCACATCGCGGCCACGCTCAATGTCTTCCACATTGTGTTTGTCATAGCTTCCTCTCGTGTTGTGGGCCCGCATTCAATCAAGGTACGAAAATCAGCCCCTCCCGGTTCCGCCATTTTGATTCAGAGAATCTGCACCAGCAGCCACAGGTTCAGCACCGCAATCAGCGCCGCCGTCCCCCAGGAGAGCCCCTTCAGCCACGCCGGATTCACAAACTCGCCCATCAGCTTCCGGTCGCTGGTAAACATCACCAGCGGCACCACCGCAAAGCTCAACTGCATGCTCAGCACCACCTGGCTCAAAATCAGCAGCCGGGCCGTCCCGCTCTCGCCCGCCACCGCCGTCACCGCCACCGCCGGAACAATCGCCACCAGCCGCGTGATCAGCCTGCGTATCCACGGCTTCGCCCGCAGGTGGATAAACCCTTCCATCACAATCTGCCCTGCCAGCGTTCCCGTCAGCGTTGAGTTCTGCCCGCTCGCCAACAATGCCAGCGCGAAAATTCCGCTCGCCCCCGTCACCCCCAGCAAGCCTGACATCAGCTTGTAGGCGTCCTGAATTTCAGCCACCTCGTGTTTCCCCGCGCGGTAGAAGGTCGCCGCTGCCACCACCAGGATCGCCGCGTTCACCAGCAGCGCAATCGTCAGCGCCACTGCCGAGTCGATATTGCAGTACCGCAGCGCCTCCCGCCGTCCCTCCGGAGTCCGCGCATAATCCCTGGTCTGCACAATTGCCGAGTGCAGGTACAAATTGTGCGGCATCACCGTCGCGCCCAGGATCCCAATCGCAATGTAGAGCATCATCGGGTCGTGCAGAATCACCGCATCCGGCACAAACATCGAACGCAGCGCCAGCCCAAACTCCGGCTTGGAAAACAGGATCTCCAGCCCGAAGCAGACGCCGATCGTCGCCGTCAGCGTCACCACAATCGCCTCGATATACCGGAAGCCCTTGTTCTCCAGCAGCAACAGCAGCAGCACGTCGAAACCCGTAATCACCACCCCGATCAGCAGCGGGATATGGAACAGCAACTGCAACGCAATTGCCGAGCCAATCACCTCCGCCAGGTCGCACGCCGCAATCGCCACCTCCGCCAGCAGCCACAGCACAAACGCCGTCCGTGGACCAAAGCGCTCCCGGCAGGCCTGTGCCAGGTCCCGCCCGGTCACCACTCCCAGTTTGATCGAAAGGCTTTGCAGCAGAATCGCCATCAGGTTTGAGAGCACAATCACATACAGCAGGCTGTAGTTATAGCGCGAGCCCGCCGCCAGGTCCGTGGCCCAGTTGCCCGGGTCCATATAGCCCACGGCAATCAGGAATCCCGGCCCGGCAAACGCCAGCAGCTTGCGTAGTACCCCGCCATGAACCGGCAGCGGAATACGCGACCGCACCTCCGGCAACACCGGGGCCACCACGTCCGCGCGCCACTCCTGTCCCTCAATCCCCATTGGCCTGTCTTCCAAACCGGCAATCCAGCCCGCCTCTAACTTCGATGCCGGGCCTTCCACCTTGGACCAAGGCTACCAGAACCCGCCCCCGCCCATGCAACCCGCTTCCTCCGCAATCCCGCAAATCACTCCCGTCCCGATTGACTTATCCCGCCGTAACCTCATACCCTTTTCCGTTGGAGAGGTCATGAAAGTTCTTGTGCTGGGCGGCGGTGGCCGCGAACACGCGCTCATTTGGAAGCTCAAGCAGTCGCCTCGGGTTACGCAGCTCTTCTGTGCTCCCGGCAATGCCGGCATCGCCCACGAGGGGGCCACCTGCATCCCCTGCGACCTCAATCGCCTCGACTCCATCATCGAGGCCGCCGTGAAAGCCGCGCCTGATCTCGTCGTCGTCGGCCCGGAAGTCCCCCTCATGCTCGGCACCGTCGATGAACTCCGCCGCCGAGGCATCCCCGTCTTCGGACCCACCCAGGCCGCCGCGCAACTGGAATCCAGCAAGAGCTTCTCCAAGGCCTTCATGACCCGCCACCGCATCCCCACGCCGCTCTACGTGCAGGTGCATGCCGTCTCGGAGATCAAGTCAGCCCTCGCCAACTTCAGCGCCCCCATCGTCGTCAAAGCCGACGGTCTCGCCGCTGGCAAAGGCGTCATCATCGCCAACACCAGGGAAGAAGCCGCCGAGGCCGCCGAAGCCCTGCTCGGAGGCTCGCTCGGCGAAGCCGGCCGCCATGTTCTTTTCGAGGAGTTCCTCGAAGGCGAAGAAATCAGTTTCCTCGTCATCAGTGATGGCGAGCGCGTAGCTCCCCTCGTTGCCGCCCAGGATCACAAGCGCATCGGCGACGGCGACACTGGCCCCAACACCGGAGGCATGGGCGCTTACTCCATCAATGGCCTGGTCGATGACAATATGCGCGAGTGGCTTCTCCGTCACATCGCCCGCCCTGTGATTGATGGAATGGCCGCCGAGGGCGCGCCCTACACCGGCATCCTCTACTGCGGTCTCATGATGACCGCCAAGGGTCCCCAGGTGCTGGAGTTCAACTGCCGCTTCGGAGACCCCGAAACCCAGCCCATCCTCATGCGTCTTGATAGCGACCTCCTCGAGGCCTTCGAGGCCAGCATCGAGGGCCGCATCAGTGACGGGGTCTTCCGCTGGAGCCCTGACCCCAGCATCTGCGTCGTCATGGCCACCGGAGGCTATCCCGGCCCTTACCTCGCCGGAAAGCCCATCACCGGGCTCGAACGCGCCAACGCTCTCGATGGCGTGCGCGTCTTTCATGCCGGAACTGACCTCCGCGACGGCCAGATCGTCAGCGCCGGAGGCCGCGTCCTCGGCGTCACCGCCCGCGCCACCACCCTGGAGTCCGCCGTCGCCCGCGCCTATGAGGCCGTGCGCTGCATCAGCTTTGACGGCATGCAGTACCGCAGTGACATCGCTCATCGCCGCCTGAAGCCGCGATAGCATCCGAAGCTCCGGCTCGTGCATCTTTCGTACAAGGAATTGCACCTCGAACGGGAAGATAGATTATGGACAGTAAGCCGCTTGTCGCCATCATCATGGGCAGTGACACGGATCTAGACGTCATGAACGAAGCCGCCCGCGCGCTCGAACTCTTCGGCGTACCCTATGAGATCGACGTCAGCTCCGCCCACCGCTCTCCTGCCCGCACCTCCGAGTTCAGCCGCAACGCTGCCTCGCGCGGCATCCGCGTCATCATCGCCGGAGCTGGAGGCGCCGCCCATCTCGCCGGAGTCATCGCCGCCGAAACCATCCTCCCCGTCATCGCCGTCCCCATCGCCGCCACTACCCTCGGCGGACTCGACGCCCTGCTCGCCATGGTCCAGATGCCCGCCGGAATTCCCGTCGCCACCGTCGCCATCGGCAAGCCCGGCGCCACCAACGCCGGAATCCTCGCCACCCAGATTCTCGCCACCTCGGACCACGAACTGACGAAGAAGCTCCTCGCCTACAAGCAGAAGCTCGCCCACGGCGTAGAGGAGAAATCACGCCGCCTCCAGGAGGGCCGCGCCAAGTAGTTTCCATGCAAAAGGGCCAGCCCTCTGGCTGGCCCCGCATCCATCTTGCAACTACTTCGCCCTTCCAAACTACTTCGCCGCCACCGCGCTCCTGATCTCCAGCGTAATCTTCGGCGGAGTCAGCAGCGTGTTGTGAATCAGGCAGCGGTGCACTGCCTCCTCCACACCCTTCGTGTGCTCCTCGCTCAGCCCCGCCGGCACGTCCACCTCGATCTTGAAGTCATCCAGCCGCGCCGGATTCTTAGCCTTCCCGGCTGTTACCCGCACCCGCGTTCCCTCCGCCGCCAGCTTCTGCCGCTTCAGGTAATCCACCGCATAGAATCCCGCGCATGTACCCAGCGAGGCCAGCATCAGCTCCGGCGGTGTCATCCCTTCATCAAAGCCGCCGTTCTCCTCCGGTTGATCGCTCACCACCGAGTGCCCACGGGTCTTCACCTCAAACTGCACTGCACCCAGGTGTTCCACTGTCACTTCCAGCATGATGACCTCCCTCTCCTACCTCGCTCCAAACGGCATCTGCACGCCCGGGCGCATCTGCATCATCTCGGTCACGGTCGCAAACACATACCCCTTGTCCTTGTATTCGCGGATCAGCTCATCGGTGGCGTGCACCGTAAAACCGCGATCCTCTCCCATCCGCAAATGCCCGCCGTCGTGCATCAGCACCACTTCGCCGCCTGCAATCTGCCGCCGTGCGTGCTTCACAATCTGGGTGTGCGACTTCGCCGCCCAGTCAAAGCAGGTCACCCGCCACATCACCGGAAACATCTTCACTTCTTCCACCACTTTGAACGTCCCCGGCCTGCGCCCGCCAAACGGTGGACGAAACAGGAAGGGCCGCTCCCCCGTAGCTTCCGCAATCGCCACCGAGGTCTCTTCCATCTCCTGCCGCAGCTTCGCCTCGCTCGCAAAGATCAGGTTGGGATGCGAGTAGCTGTGGTTGCCAATCGCGTGCCCTGCCTCAGCCACCGCCCTCGCAATCTCCGGACGCTCCCGCACGTACTTCCCCAGCATGAAGAACGTCGCCGGCACCTGGTGCTTGTCCAGCACCTCCAGCAGCTTCATCGTCCACGGATCGTTCGGCCCGTCATCATAGGTCAGGGCCAGCACCTTCAAGCCTTCTTTAACTCCGCTAAAGTTTTCGCCATAGAGTTGCGACCACGGAACCATGGTGTGCACTCCGGCAAAGGTGGCGGCTGCTGCCGCCAGCGCTCCTGCTACATAGCCAATCATCGCAATGATTCTATCCTCTTCCGCACTTTTCAACCCGCCGTCCGGAATTCCCTTGCAAGCCTGTTGCTCCCGCCGCTCACCCCGCGCTATTCTTCCCCTGAGTCTGATTCGCGGAACCAGCACCTTCCTCATGGCCAATTTCTTCGAACCATCCCGTTATATCGCCGTTGAAGGTCCGATCCGCGTCGGCAAAAGTACCCTGTCCCGCTTCCTCGCCGAGCAGCTTCACGGCCAGCTCATCCAGGAGCCCGAGGAAAACCCCTTCCTCTCCGCCTTCTACGATGGCGACTCCGGAGCAGCCTTCCAGGCGCAGTTCGCCTTCCTCATCAGCCGCTTTGAGCAGCTCCGCCCGCTCGCCGCCGCGCGCAGCGCGCAAAAGATCATCGTCACCGACTACATCTTCGAGAAAGACAAGCTCTTCGCCAACCTCAACCTCAGTGACGCGGAGCTGAACATTTACGACCGCTACTACAAGCTCCTCCGCGCCGAGCTCCCCACGCCCGACCTCGTCATTTACCTTCAGGCGCCCATCGACGTTTTGCGCAAACGCCTCCGCCGCAAGAACGTCGCCAGCGAGCGCGCCATCAGTGACGAGTACATGGAAGAGATCGTCAAAGCTTACGAACATTTCTTCTTCCACTACTCCGCCAGTGACCTGCTCGTCGTCAACACCTCGGAGATCGACTTCGTCGAGCGCAGTGAAGACCTTCAAACCCTCCTGCGCCGCGTCAGCGAGCCCATCAAGGGTACGCAGTACTTCCTCCCACTCGGCCAGCAGAGCGGCAACCGCGAGTAGGCCTCGCTCTCATTCCTTGTAGAATCCTGTTATGCCCATCGCTGAAAGTCCGTTTGCTGTCCTCACCGCCGTAGTGGCCCCGGCGCTGCTGACCAACTCCTCCACCGTGCTCGTCATGGGAATGGGCAATCGCATTGCCCGCGTCGTGGACCGCACCCGCGCCGTCGCCACAGTAATGGCCAGCAGCAGTGAAGACTCAGACCTGTATCAGCGTCTTGAGTACCAGGCTGACCTGCTCCGCCAGCGCGCCCAGATGCTCGGCAAGGCGCTCCGTCTCGGCTACGCCGCCGTCGGAGGCTTTGCCGGAGAAGCTCTCATCGCCGTCCTGGGCGGCGTCCTTGTGCACTACGAATTTCCGCTGCTTGCCCACGCCGCCGCTCTC
Source organism: uncultured Acidobacteriota bacterium (assembly GCA_903832295.1). Lineage (GTDB taxonomy): Bacteria > Acidobacteriota > Terriglobia > Terriglobales > Acidobacteriaceae > TOLSYN. The sequence continues at coordinate 53,709 of CAILAZ010000348.1, read as the reverse complement.
GGCGCGCTCGCCATCGGCTTCCTCTCCGTCGGCAGCCTCGTCTATGCCTGCGTGTACATGGTGCGGGAAACCGCCATGGCCCTGGACAATCTCACCGAAGAGGCAGCCACCGTCATGCTGGAGGCAGCCCGCCACCCGCAGCGCTGAGCCACACTCAGCGCCCCCTCCACGCATCCAGTCTCGGCAGCCAGCGGTGCACGTTCCTGCAATACTCCTCGTACTCTGCGCCAAACATCCTGCGCAGCGTCGGCTCCTCGTACAGAGCCACAAATACATGAATGCCCACCACCACAGCGCATGCTGCCAGTAAGGCCGCCGCGCTCGCGCGTCCGAACACCACCCACAGACCTCCCCATCCCGCAATGAATCCCACGTACATCGGATTGCGAACGTAGCGGTAGAAGCCGACCACCACCAGCTTCTTCGGAGGCACCAGCGGCATCGGTGTCCCACGTCCGGTCCATCCAAAATCCCACACGCAGCGCAGCGCCAGCCCAAAGCCCAGCACCGAAGGCACAACGGCAATCCATCGCCAGCCCACCTCGTGAACCTCAAAGCCCAGCCAGCGCGGCAGTAACCAGAACCAGAGTGAGAAGAACGCGGCGCCCACCATCAACGAGGCGACTGTCGTCATCCACCGTCCGCCCACCTCTGAATTTTCTTCCGCCTCACGCATCGCGCTCACCTCTTTCCACCGCCGAAGTATGAACCTCATCCTTCGCCCCTGCAATCGGCCCTCCTGCACTCCGCCAAAGCATTTACCATCCGGGCAATCAATTGCCCTCAGTTTGCTGTCTCTCCTGCCAATCGTTCAGACCCACCCTCAACGATTGACCAGAGAGTACATACAGCCTTTTCAACCATTGCCTGCTTTGCCAATCGTTGGTCCGTTGTTGCCTCCCGTCTCCCGGAGGGCTACAATCACTGCGGTCGGTCCCATCGGCCACTCGCGCCCCGTGCGCACAGGCGGCATCCGCTTCGCGGAGCCACACTGGAGGAGTCATGAGCATCACCACCGGCGATTTCCGTCAACGCATCACCGTGCAAACTCTCGCAGAGAAGAAACTCAAGCACGAGCCCATCGTCTCACTTACAGCCTATGATTACGCCACTGCGCGCATCGCCGACGAGGCTGGCGTCGACCTCATTCTCGTCGGAGATTCGCTCGCCCAGGTCGTGCTCGGCTATGACAGCACCCTGCCCGTCACCATGGAGGAGATGCTGCACCACACCCGAGCCGTGCGCCGCGCCGTGAAGCACGCATTTCTCGTGGCTGATATGCCCTTCGGTTCCTATCACACCAGCGACGACGCGGCCCTTGAGAATGCTGTGCGATTCGTCAAGGACGCAGGCGCCGAGTCTGTGAAAATTGAGGGAGGCCTCTCCCGCGTCGCACTCATCCAGCGCATCATCGACGCGGAAATTCCCGTCGTCGGACACATCGGCCTCACGCCGCAATCGGTGCATCGCATGGGAGGCTACAAGGTGCAGGGCAAGACCACAGCCGCGATTGACGCGCTGTTGCGCGATGCGGTTGCGCTCGATCACGCGGGCGTTGCCGCGCTTGTCCTCGAAGGCATTCCGCGCGAGGTCGCCGTCCGCATCACCGCCGAGGTTGCTACGCCCACCATCGGCATTGGCGCCGGGCCAGACTGCGACGGACAGATCCTGGTCTTCCACGATCTTGCTGGCCTCACCTTCAACCCTCCGGCCAAGTTTGTGCGGCGCTACTGCAATGCCGGGGAGTTGATCTCCGGAGCCATTCAGGCCTATCGTGATGACGTTCGCGGCGGAGCCTTTCCCGCCGACGCCGAGAGCTACCACCTTCCACGCGAAGCTCAGCGCGCATTGGCTGAGCCCGGCGCGAGTGTGGTTCAACGGAAGAAGTAAGCAATCATGAAAGTTCCGATCGTCGCCATCGTTCTGTCTGCCGCTCTGGGCGTCGCGTATGCCCAGGCTCCAGCCGCCAAGCCCTCCACCACGCCTAAGGCCGCACCTCATCGGGTGACGCCGCCGCTCGGCGTGCGTAGCGAGTGCGCAGAGGCCGTTGGCCTGTGCGTCCTGATTCCCGCCGGGTGGCAGCGGTTGGGCAACATCTTTGACGACCTCGGCTTTGTGGTGGCAGAACCCCGCGCCGGCGACGCTTCCACATGGCCGCAACTCAGCGTCGCCGCCATTGATGTACCTCCCAGGATTGGCGGCGGCGCACCCTCGCTGGATGCGCTGGTCGATATCGTGCTCACGCCAGACGGTACTTTTACATCGGCGGAAACACAGCAGCGCAGCCGCCTTCTGCTGAACGGCGCCGACGCCGAGGTTCTGCGTGTGAAACTTCATGACAACGCCACTGGCGCGGACTCCATCGAGCAGGTGGCGCTCATCGCGGGTGAGGAAGGGCTGGTCTATTCCATCGCCCTGCGCTGCCCGCCGCAGGATTTCGCCCGCCTCGATCCTATCTTCCAGCGTGCCATCCATAGCTGGTCTATCAAGGATGACGCGCCCGCCCAGCAGTCCAAGCCGAAACCCGAAACGGAAAAGAAATGAGAATGATCCGCGACATCCGTGAGATGCAGCTAGCCAGTCGCGCCGCCCGCATGCAGGGACTGTCCGTGGGCTTTGTGCCCACCATGGGAGCGCTGCACGAGGGACATCTCTCCCTGGTGCGCCGGGCGCGCGCCCAGGCCAACCTGGTCGTCGTATCGATATTTGTGAATCCACTGCAATTCGGCCCCACGGAAGACCTCGAACGCTATCCGCGCAAACTGGAGGCCGACAGCGCGCTTCTGGAAGCGGAGGGCGTGCACATTGTCTTTGCCCCCTCGCCTGAACAGATGTATCCAGCCGGAGCGACCACCACGGTGCATGTCGGCGAACTCAGCGACAAGCTCGATGGCCGCTCGCGTCCTGGACACTTCAGGGGCGTGAGCACGGTGGTGGCCAAGCTCTTTCACATCGTGCAGCCTGACTATGCCCTGTTTGGCCAGAAGGACGCGGCACAGGTGGCCGTGCTTCGCCGCATGGTGCGGGACCTGAACATGGACGTCGAGATGATTGTTGCTCCGATCGTGCGCGAAGCCGACGGGCTGGCGCTCTCATCCCGCAACGCCTACCTGACCTTAGATCAACGGCGCCAGGCGCTTGTGCTGCAGCGTGCGCTGAAGCAAGTGGAGTCTCTCGCCGCCTCCGGAGAAAGATCGCCCGAGAAGCTTCGCTCCGCGGCTTTAGCCGTCCTGGCCTCGGAGCCCGCAGCGGCGCTTGATTACCTGGAAATCATCGACCCTGACACGCTCGACCCGGTTGCGGCCACCACCCCGGGCGCGCTCGTGGCGGTGGCCGCAACCTTCGGCACCACCCGTCTCATCGACAATCTGCTGCTGCCCCGCTGCTAGGCGCGGCGGCAACAGTGCTAGAATGCGCAGCGTATGCGGCACACGCATTTTTCCAACTCTCTCAGGGCCGTCGCGCTTCTGGCGCTGGTGCCATGGCTCGCGGCTTCTGCCGTGGCTGCACCCCCTGCGCACAAAGACCTCGCCAAGCACATTGACGCGATTCTGGAGCGGGCTGATATCGCGCGAGGCTTCTGGGGCGTGGAGATCGAGGAGCTCGACACCGGAAAAGTTGTCTATTCGCATGATGCGGATCGTCTCTATGCTCCAGCATCGAACACCAAGCTTTTTACCACTGCTGCGGCGCTGGCCCTGATCGGTCCCAATTACCGCTTCCGCACCACCATCGAATCCACCAGCTTTCCTGACAAGTACGGGCGCCTCCCGGGCGACCTGGTGCTCGTAGGGCGCGGCGATGCCAATCTCAGCGGACGCGCGCTGCACTATGAGATGAAGACCCAGCGCCCGCTACCCCCGGCACATGTGCTGGAAGAGATGGCGGACCAGCTCGTGGCGCGCGGCGTGAAGGTGATTGACGGCGACATTGTCGCGGATGACAGCTTCTTCGTTTATGAGCGTTACGGCGAAGGTTGGTCGCAGGACGATCTTGTATGGGAGTGGGGCGCACCCGTCTCAGCCCTGGCCATCAATGACAACGTAGTGTATGTAAACCTGATGCCTGCCGAGCGCGTAGGTGAGCGCGCATTCGTCAGCATGGCTCCCTTCGCAGACTATTACCATGTGGAAAACCACGTGCTCACCTCGCCCGCTGGCACCGGGCCGCGCAAGGTCTTCGTACAGCGCCAGCCGGGCTCTACCCATCTTGAGATCTGGGGCAACATTCCGCTCGACGATCCGGGCGTGGGCGAAGCCGTTGCCATCGAGGAGCCTGCCGAGTTCTGTGCCCGGCTTCTGTGGGAGATGCTGACCCGGCGCGGAATCACAATCTATGGTAAGACCCGCGCTCATCACACCCTCATGTCGAGCCTGGGCACCATTACCGTCAACGCCGTGGCTCCCCTCGGTGGAGGCGTCGCACCGCAGCCTTACCTGCCGGCGCCCGTTGTGCTGGCCCAGCATGACTCGCTGCCACTCAGCCTCGACATCCGGGTAATCAACAAGGTCAGCCAGAATCTTCACTCCGAAATGCTGCTCCGCCTGCTGGGACGCGAAAAGGGAACCAGCGGCTCCGTCGCCGGAGGTCTGGAGGTGCTGCGTACCTTCCTCTCCCAGGCCGAGATTCTTCCAGAAGAATATGCCTTCTATGATGGCTCCGGTCTGTCACGCCAGAACCTGGTCTCCCCGCACGCCATCGTAAAGCTGCTGACTTATGCAATGACCCAGCCCTGGGGGGGCGAATACATGGAGAGCCTTCCGGTTTCAGGAGTGGATGGCACCCTGATCTCCCGCCTAGGAGCGCTGCCCGCAGGGGCCGTGCTGCGCGCCAAGACCGGCTCGCTCGATCACGTCAACACTCTCTCCGGATACCTGACCACGTCGCACGGAGATCGCCTGGTGCTTTCCATCATGAGCAACAATCACACCATGCCGGGCAGGAAGGCCGCCGAGGTGCTCGACGAGATTGTCCGCGAAGCGGAGCAGTGGAAGAAGTAACTGCGCTAAACTGCAAACTCAAAACCAATCTGGAGGTGATGAATGCTCGCGATTCGCGCGGCACGGCCGGAAGATGCTGCAACCATTCTGAAACTGATTAAGGGCCTTGCCGAGTATGAGCGCGAGCCGCAGGCGGCCGTCGCGACAGAGGAAGACCTGTTGCGTGATGGCTTTGGCGCGGAGCCGAAATTCCGCTGCGTGCTCGGCGAGTGGGATGGGGAGCCGGTCGGGTTCGCACTCTACTTCTACAACTACTCCACATGGAAGGGCCGCCCCGGAATCTACCTGGAAGACCTCTTCGTGTGGCCCTCGCATCGCGGAAAGGGAATCGGCAAAGCCCTGCTGCTGCACCTGGCGCGCATCGCCGAGGCAGAAAACTGCGGCCGCTACGAGTGGCAGGTGCTGGACTGGAATACCCCGGCCATCGAATTCTACGAAGCTCTGGGCGCGAAGCGAATGAAGCAGTGGTTGCCAATGCGCGTGGAAGGCGAAGCGCTCACGATACTGGCAGCCAAGAGCAAACTGCAGTAGCTCATTCGGTCAGCGCTGTCCGCTGACAGACCCGAATCCCTGTGCGACGGCGTGCAGATGGGAATCCAGCAGCACATGAGCCTGCAGTGGACGCCGGCGCTCATCGGGGTAGAAAAATCTCACGTCGCTGAAGTGAACCAACTCTGCCGGAATGGGATCGCTGGTGTGCTCGGCTTCCAGGAGGGGGAAGCGAGCCCATTCCACGTAGGCACGACCCAGCTCGGTGTTGCGCGCTGCTCTCGTGGCGTCACTGGGTTCGGGAAGAAAGTAGCTCCGGGAGCTGTTGCCGGGGTCCACCTCGGGGCGCAGCGAATCCACCTGCATGGAGACATAGGCGTTGGAGCTCTCCGCTACACCGGCCCACTTAAAGGGATTCAGCATGTACGGAAAGGCGGCAACGCGGATCGACGGCTGGCCGTGAATCTCAAAGGCATTGAGCGCCGCCAGCGCGCGCCGGTGCTGGAAGTCGCGCACTCCCCACACGGCGACGATAAACAGCAGGGCAGCGATCGCCGCCCCGCGCCCACCAGGACCTTTTTGCCGCGCGCCAATCTCCTGACCAATCAGCCCGAAGAGCGCGGGCAGCAGCAGCGCGGCCAGCAACGCCGCCAGAATTACCGGCTCAACGATGAAAACGATGTCCCAGGCATACCACTGGCGGGTGAAGGGGTAAAAGGGACGCACGCCGTAGTTGTTGGTGAAATCAAGCAGTATGTGCGAGAGACCCGCAATGCACGCAAACAGGTAGAGCAACCCCCAGCGTCTGTTTGGCGGAGCCGGGCGCTGGCGCTTACGGGGCAAACGCTGCCAGAGCTTGTCCAGCAGCCAGACCAGTGCCACCACCAGCGCCGCGATTACCGGAATGCCGAGAAAAGTGTGAGTGATGCCGCGGTGCTGGATGAATCCCACGGCTGAGCCCTTTACGTATGCCAGCACATCAATGTCGGCAGCCTCGGCGGCCAGCGTCATGGTCAGGGTGGCCAGCGCGGTTTTGCGGTTGAAGCCCGCGCGGGCAAGAGTGGCTCCGGTAAGAAAGTGAGTGACAGGCTCCATGCGTGGATTTCAGGTTGGCAAGGTTTGCCCGGAATGTCAAAGGGCAAGGGCTTTATGTGCCCGCGGACTCGCCCTCGGCGGCGGCGGGCATCAGCAGGGTAAGCGCGCGCGGAATGATCGAAATCTTCGTCGGCGAAGGCCCCAGCATTTCGCCATCGGCCTGTACCCTTAGCTCGGAGGCGCGAAGCTCTGGCGCAAGACAGTTGACTGACTTCGCAAAGACAAAGGACAAGTCGGCATCCGGCGTATTCAACTCGTCAAAGGGAGCGATTCCGGTAAGCGCCTGCAGCGTATAGCGCAACATGTGGGCGCGGCTGGCGTTGCGCAGCAGCACCAATCGCAATTCAGTGGAGAGCAGGGAACTGCCTGGCCGCCAGTTGCGCAACGGCCCGCCAAAGGAGCGCACCCGCATGGCCACCAGTTCCAGCGAGGTGGTGTGGATGACCTTGTCGTCGGCAGTAGTGATTTCCACCGGAAAGGGAACGAAGGCGTGGCGGAAAAGCAGGCGCGCGCCGTGTGCATAGTAGGCCAGGTAGCCGCCGCGCTGCTTGGCACGGGCATTGGCACGGTAGATGAGCTCGGCATGAACTCCGACGCCGGCTGCCACGGTGAAGAATCGCGTTCGGCCGGCGGCTTCAATGCGTCCCAGCGAGATGGTGTGCGGGGTAAAGTTGAGCGCCTGCTCGGCGGCGCGCTCCGGACGTCCAGCCATCCCAAGATCGTGGGCCAGCACATTTCCCGTTCCCAGGGGGATGACTCCCATCATTGCCGTGCTCTCGGCCACGCCCTGAAGAACCTCAAAGACCGTGCCGTCCCCGCCGCAGGCAAACACCGCGTCGCAGCCTGAGCCGATGGCCTCGCGTGCCTGCTCTCCCGCAGAGCCGCGCGCCCGCGTGGATTGCACCAGCACCTCAACTCCAGCGCGGCGGAACAGCTCCGCAATGCGGCGCATGGTCGCGGTTCGCGCCTCCAGATGAGCCCCGGCAACGGGATTGAACAGGAGAAGAGCTTTATGGAAAGCAGGCATCGGATGGGTCAGGGCAGCCTCTCGCAAGGGGAGTATAGCGCACCGCTTTTACATTGAGGTTACAGCCGTTGCAGGGCGCTCAGGCTCCCTTGATCTCCGGCGCCTCGCCATCCCGCTGAGATTCATCCAGCAGTCTCAGCGCCTCCAGCAGGACCGACTGCGTGCTGTGGGTAATGGTGGCGGGGCATTCCCGGCGTTCAAAATCGATTCGGAACGTGCCTTCCATCCATGCAACCACCGCGTAGATTGCAGGCTCTCCGCTTACCGCACCCAGCGTGGCGTGAATCAGTTGCCCGTCGAGGAAATGCATCTCGCACTCCCGGCCGCCATACTGAAGCGCGAGGCGGCAGGTCTTGCGCCCAATGTCGAGCGTCTGCAGAAGATCCACCACCGACATCTGCGCCAGCGTTCCCCGCACGCTGGTGGAGTTTGTGGCCTCGCGTGTCGCCTTGCTGATGCTGATGCGCTCCAGCACGCGTTGAACCCGCGTCATCGCATCTTCCACAAAGAATGGTTTCTGGATGAACTCTTCCACCAGCGGGCTGGAACCCGCCAACGGGCCGCTGATATCGGCGCGCGCCGCCATGATGATTACCGGAACCCGCGGAAGCGCTATGCGCAGCCTGGCCAATAGTTCCAATCCGCTCAGGCCGGGCATGCGGTAGTCGGAGATGATCAGGTCGGGAGCCTGCTTCTCCGCGCTGCGCAACGCATCTTCGGCTCGGCCAAACGACTCCACTGTCGCCAGCGGCGCGAGCGACTCCAGCAGCAATTGGCGGATCTGCGGATTATCGTCCACAAGCAGGACGCGAACAGCCTGGCCCATGACCTCAGCCTTCTCTTCCACTACTCTCAGCGCCTGGATGGCCCCTGCGCCTGTAGTCTCCACTCTTGCCGCCGCTCTTGCGTTCCAATTGGATAGAGCGAATTTCAATGCCCTTGTCCAGAGCTTTGCACATATCGTAAACCGTGAGAGCCGCCACAGAAACCGCCGTCAGCGCCTCCATCTCCACCCCGGTCCCGGCAGTGGTACGAGCCTCGGAGCGCAGGGTAACGCCATCTTCGCACAGCGCATAGGAGATATCCACGAAGCTCAGCGCCACCGGATGACACATCGGTATCAGCTCCGCCGTGCGCTTGGCCGCCTGGATTCCGGCTACACGAGCCACCTCGAATGGATCGCCCTTGGGATTATGCGGCAGAGCGGCCATTACCTTCGCGCTCATCACAATGCGCGCGCTCGCCTCCGCCGTACGCGCAGAGGGCAGTTTGGCAGAGACGTCCACCATGGTGGCGCGGCCACTGGCGTCGTAGTGGGAGAGTCCGCTCGCGGATTTCCTGACGGGTTTGGAGCGCATGGCCATCGGATAAGCTCCTGGGCTGGACATTCGGCCAGTCACCGGGATTGTAGAGGATTTCTCTGCAAAGCATAAGCGCCGGCACTCTGGCCACTTCTCCCCGGCGGCCTGAATCTGCGAGAATTGAAGGGTGAACAACGAAAATCTCAAGGTTGCAGTGGTGGGCGTGGGCTCGTTCGGGCGCAATCACGCTCGTGTTTATAGAGAGCTATCCGGTGAGGGCGTGGAACTCGCAGCCGTGGTGGACGCCGATGTGGCTCGCGCCCAGGCCGTGGCGGCCGAGTTCGGCGGCCAGGCCTTTGGCTCGGTGGGAGAGATGCTCGCCGCCTGCCCCGGCGTGAAAGCCATGAGCGTTGCCGTGCCCACCGTGGCTCACCTTGCCACCGCCCGCGAGTTGATGGAGCGCGGCGTGGATGTGTTGATTGAAAAGCCGCTCGCCTTTTCGCTGGCCGAGGCAGATACCCTGATTGCGCTGGCAAGGCAGCATGGCCGCATCGCGCAGGTTGGCCACCTTGAGCGCTTTAACCCAGCCGTGCGCGCCACATGGGCGCTGCTCACCCGCCCCATGTTCTTTGAAGTTCATCGCCTCAGCGTCTTCACCCCGCGCTCGCTGGACGTGGACGTAGTGCTCGACCTGATGATTCACGACCTGGATATTGTCCTGAAGATGGCGAACTCTCCGGTACGCGAGCTGCGTGCCGTTGGCCTGCCCGTGCTTACCGGCAAGGTGGATATTGCCAGCGTGCGCCTGGAGTTTGAGAGCGGCTGCATCGCCAACTTCACCGCCAGCCGCATCAGCACCGAGCGAGTACGCAAGCTGCGCTTCTTCCAGCCCGCGCAATATGTCTCGCTGGATTACTCGCGGCGGGATGTATTCTCGCTCACCGTAAAACCCACCGCCGGCGGATTGCCCGAGGTCGTACCTTTCAAGCCCTCTGTAACCACCGAGGAGCCACTGCGCGCCGAGCTGGGCAGCTTCCTGAATGCCGTGCGCCAGCGCTCCACGCCTGAGGTGACACTGGACGATGGACGCGCCGCCCTCGCCCTGGCCATCGATATTCAGCAGCAGATGGCCGAGCACCAGAAACGTGCCCACCTGGACGAGGTGGCAGCCGCCATGCGCGGAGCGATAAGTTAAGAATCGTAAAGCGCTCAGGGCTCGCGGCGGGGTACAAGCGATTAGCCAGATGTAATGCGCTGTTCGATGCGAAAATCATAGTAGCGCTCCTCCACCGGAGTTGCTGCGTGTGCAGAGAGAGCGCAACGCCAGGGGCCGGAGCGGACACTCCTCCGGGAGGGCCGGTCCGCTCATCCAAGCTTCTAGAGGAGTCCCAAGATCGAACCCGAGGGCAAAAACCAGATAGCGCCTCCGCCACCCAGGCCAACGCCCTCGCGGCGTCCGGTGCGGCGCTTTATCGAGATCGAAGACGACGACGCTCCCGAGTTCATGCCGCATCTGCTGGCAGAGCTCGAAAGCGATCTGGCGCGCTCGCGCATGCGCGAGGCTTTCTGGATTTCGGTGATCGTCCACATCGTGCTGGTGGTGGGGCTGTTTACCTCGCCCAAGTGGATGCCCGACTGGAGCCCGGTTCACTTCATACGCGCTGAGGACCTTGCGCGCGCCAAACAGCCAACGTTTCTCGCCCTGCCGAATGATCTGCAGAAGCCGCCGCAGAAGGTTCAGTCAGACAAGGTAAGTGACAAAAACCGCATTGCCCAGAGCACGCGCCCACAGCTCGACCAGAAGGCACTGGACGTTCTCCGCGAGGCCCGCATGCGCGGGAACATGATGCCTCCCGGGGCACCGGGACCGGCGCCTCAACCGCAGGGCGCACCGCAGCAGGCGCCCCAGGGATCCGAGCGGCCCATGAACAACTTCTCCCAGCCCAGGGTGCAACCTGAGCGGCCGGAGCCTGCCGAGAATCCCTTCCGGTTGCCCGGATCCGCCGGAGCTGCCATCGCCGAGGCCACTCGCAACGCTCCCCGCGTGGGTTCCATTGGCGGAGGCGGCGGAGGCTATGGCATGGGTTCAGTGGACCGCAACGCCCGCATGGGTCCCTTTGACGTGCTGAGCGACACCGAGGGCGTCGATTTCGGCCCTTATCTCTCGCGCGTGCTGCAATCGATCAAGGTGAACTGGTACAACCTGATCCCTGAGGAAGCTCGTTCGCCCCTGATGAAGCATGGCAAGGTGGCAATCCGGTTCCTGATCACACCCAACGGAAAAGTCGCGGGCATGTTCATCGAAGCACCCTCCGGAGACATCCCCCTGGATCGCGCCGCCTACGGCGGCATTACCGCATCCGACCCCTTCTCGCCTCTGCCGCACGACTTTCACGGCCCCTACCTCGCGCTGCGCATCACCTTCTTCTACAACCCCAAAGAGGGAGAGATGGTGCAGTAGCCGCCATCCCCCGGCTTCCGTTCGCGTAGAATGGCCGCGATGCCAATTCTCAACCGCGAGCCGGAGACTCCCTACACACTGGGCCTGCTGATCGTCCTCGGACTGATCGTCGCCATCGCGGTGGTGCGCTACTTCCCGTTCTTCCTGCATGAAGTTTTCGGTGTTCGATAACTGCCATGAGCCCTACCCTCTCACCGCTTGTGGTCATCGCCGGACCTACTGCCAGTGGAAAATCTTCGCTGGCCCTGGCGCTGGCGCGGCAGTTCGGCGGCGAGATCATAAGCTGTGACTCAGTGGCCGTCTATCGTGACTTTGAGATAGGCACCGCCAAACCAAGCCGGAACGAGCGCGCGCTCGTCCCCCACCACCTCATCGACGTGGCCGCCCCGGAGGAGAACTTTACCGCCGGAGAATACGCCCGGCAGGCACGCGCAGCAGCAGCGGCAATTACCAGCCGTGGTCATCTGCCCATCGTCTGCGGAGGCACTGGGCTCTACCTCCGCGCCATGCTCGATGGCTTGTTTGCCGGGCCCGAACGCAACGAAGAACTGCGCGCCCGTCTCCGCCGCCGCCGAGGTGCCGGGTCGCTCTGGCGCCTGCTGCGCCGCCTTGATCCCGAGGTCGCCGAGCGCATTCACGCCAACGATGAGCCTAAACTCATTCGCGCCATCGAGGTCTGCGTGAGTGCCGCCCGTCCCATGAGCGCGCTGTTGCGCGAGGGCCGCGATCCTATCCAGGGTTACCGCATCCTGCAGATCGGCCTGAGCCCGGAGCGCAGCGCGCTCTACGCGCACATCAACCGGCGCTGTGCTGAGATGTTCGAGCACGGGCTGGTGGAGGAGACTCGCGGCCTGCTCCAGCGTTACGGCCCAGAGGTCTTCGCCATGCGCTCGCTGGGCTACCGTCAGGCGGCTGAATACCTCCGCGGCGAGTGCGCGCTTGAGGAAGCTGTGGGGCGCGCCCAGCAGGGCCACCGCAACTATGCCAAGCGCCAGTTGACCTGGTTCCGCGCTGAGGCGGCGATGCAGTGGGTCACGCAATTTGGCCCTCACGCCGTGCCCCCAGCGACGGAGATGGTTGGCCGCCTGCTCGCTCCATAAGGCGCAAAGGCTCTCCAGCGTGTATCGTTCATATACCGGAGACCCACCGGGGGAGGGTGCATCTGCCTTACATTTACATCGACAAGGTTCTCAACGAATTACGCACCCAGTTGCTCTCTGCCATGCATAACGCGGTGGAGCGCGAGTTGCGCAACGGCAAGGTGGACGTGAAGCGCCTCTACCGCGCCTTTAACCGCGCCGCTGCCGGACAGTGCTCCAACCCTGTGCATATCTCTGACAAATGCGTGGAAAATTTTGCGGGCAACGCAAAGAAGCCCCGGGTAGAAATCTCAGGCGAGTGATTTCTGCGCTTCCACGTCAGCGGTAACGGAAATAGCGCAGGGTTCGCAGCGCTGACTCCGGCTCAACCGAAAATGCCTCGTAGCTGAAACCGTCTGTCAGCGGAGTTTGGGCGGGCAACTCGTCCAGGTTCAGGAAGCCCATCGGCTGGCCTTCAAACTCCCGCTCGACGATGAAGCGGTCGCTGATGGTTCGCACCTCCTTGTTCCGCGGGTCGGCCAGGATGCGCGCATACATATCGCGGATCACGGCGTTGGGACCTTCGATCACCTGCAGGAACTCGCCCGCTTTGTGTAACAGCATCCCCGTGATCTCCACGTGGCTCTCGATCTCCGCACGCTCCCGCCACAGCGATGCAAGCTCTTCCTCGCTCATCCGCCGCGTTGCCGTGCCGTGGAAGACAATCGATCGCATGCGCGGATGCTACTGCGTGGGACTCCTGTTTACAAACAAATCAACCTGCCCCCGAGCTGTTTTGGGTCCGTAGTGGGAATTCGGTCGCCGCTAATTCTGCGCGTCCAGCACAGCGTCATGAGAGAATCTTGGTGCAATGGCGCCCATTCAAAAGAAGACCTCGCGGAAACACATCGTGAATCACGGATTAACCGAACGGCAGAAGCTTCGCCGCATTGTCGAGTCATTCCCCAACGTCAGCGTCCTGGTGATGGCCGATCTCATTGCCGACGAGTTCATCTCCGGCGAGATTGCGCGGGTCTCGCGTGAGGCCCCGGTGCTGATCCTCAAGCATCGCGAGCGCACCCTCATCCCCGGCGGCGGAGCCAATGCGGTGATGAACCTGGCCGCCCTTGGGGTCACCGCCCTTCCCGTGGGAATGGTGGGCGACGACGAGGCCGGAAGAGCTCTGATCCAGATCTTCCGCAAGAACAAGATCTCCGTCAGCGGAATCTCCAAACTGAAGGGACACGTCACCACCACCAAGACCCGCGTGCTCGCCTACACGGCACACTCCTCGCGCCAGCAGGTAGTTCGCATTGACCGCGAATGCAATCAACTCAGCGACACTCATCCCACCCTCGTCGAACTGGTGGAGTCCGCCCGCGAATACGTACCAGCCGCTGACGCTGTTCTGCTCAGTGATTACGGCTATGGTGCAGTCTCTCCCCGGTTATTCAACTTTGTCCGTGCCAAGGGCCTGCTGGGCAACACCCCTGTGACCCTGGACAGCCGCTACCGCATGCTGGAGTTTGAAGGCGTCACCGCCGCCACACCCAATGAGGGCGAGGTCGAGCAGGCTCTACAGGTCAGCATCGGCACCGATCACGACAAGCTCTTCCAGGCCGGCGCATCGCTCCTCAAGCAGATGAAGCTTGAATCGCTGGTCATCACCCGCGGTGGCGATGGCATGGTGGCCTTCGAAAAGAAGCGCGCGCCGGTAGAGATTCCCATCCACGGTCACAATCAGGTGGTGGACGTCACTGGAGCGGGCGATACCGTGATCGCTACCTTTACCGCCGCACTTGCCGCCGGAGCAGACACCGCCAGCGCCGCCAAGTTGGCAAACTATGCCGGGGGCATCGTCGTGATGAAGCGCGGCACCGCCACCGTCAGCCGCGCCGAACTGCTCGCGGCTCTGGAAGACTGACGGGGTCGGCGTGGGACGAATCGTCAATCGCGGAGAACTTGCCGAACTGGTCGCCCAATGGCGTGCCGCAGGCGAGAGTGTGACCCTTGCAAACGGCTGCTTTGACCTCTTGCACGTGGGCCATGTCCGCTACCTGCGGGGTGCCCGCGAACTCGGCGGAAAGCTCATCGTTGCCATCAATTCTGACGAGAGCGTACGCCGGTTGAAGGGTCCCGCGCGTCCTGCCATGCCGGAGGGCGAGCGCGCCGAAATTATTGCCGCTCTCGAATGTGTGGACGCGGTCGTGGTCTTCGGCGAGCCTGACGTGCGCGCTCTCATCCGGGAGATTCGTCCCGACGTCCAGGCCAAGGGAACTGATTACACTCGCGAGACCGTTCCCGAGCGTGACGAGGTCATCTCTTTTGGGGGCCGCGTCGAGATCGTCGGCGACCCCAAGGATCACTCCACCACTGAGATACTGGGAAGAATAGGGAATTGAGACCAGTTTGCGACTGAAGACCACCACCTCCGCATTGAATCCCCGCGTCCTCATCGTGCGCCTCGGCGCCATGGGTGATGTTCTGCATGCGCTTCCCGCCGTTGCCATGCTGCGCCGCGCACTTCCGGAGGCGCGCATCGGGTGGGTTGTCGAGCGCCGCTGGCGTGAGCTTCTCTGCGCTCCAGAGGTCGAACTCTCCGGCTCACGCGGCGCCGGACGTCCCCTGGTGGACGAGTTGCATCTGGTGGACACCCGCGCCTGGCGCAGGCATATCCTTCGCTCAGAGACCCGCCTTGGATTCTCCGCTGCCGTCCGCAGCATGCGCGGCCGCAACTACGACGCAGCTCTCGATCTCCAGGGATCCATCAAGTCCGCCGTGATCGCAAAGCTCTCAGGAGCCCGCAGCATCCTGGGCTTCCGCCATCCCCGCGAGCGCGTAGCCCGCCTGCTGTATGACTCGCTGGCAGATGGACGAGCCCATCACGTCATCGAACAGAACGTGGAAGCCGTGCAGACCTGGCTGGAGGAAATCGGCCTGTCCCGCGCCACGGACACCCTGCAACCCGGCACCGCCCTTCTCCCCCGGGACAAGGCCAGCGAGGCTCGCATTGATTCCACCCTGCAATCCCTCGGAATCTGGCGCTCTCCGATTGCCATCCTCAATCCCGGCGCAGGCTGGGCCGCCAAGCAATGGCCGCCCGAACGCTACGGAGAACTCGCATCCCGGTTGGCCGCGCGCGGTTTTCGTACCATCATCAACTACGGTCCCGGCGAGCAGGCGCTTGCCCATCAGGCAGTGAACGCCAGCACGCGCAGCGCGGTCGCCATCTCCGGCTCGCTCAGCGAACTGATGGCCCTGGCACGCCGCTCCGCCCTCTTCGTCGGGGGAGATACCGGCCCCATGCATCTGGCCGCCATGCTCGGCGTCCGCACGGTGGCCCTCTTCGGTCCTACCGATCCCGCCAGGAACGGTCCCTACTGGGCCGGAACCCGTGTCCTGCGTGACCCTGCCAGCGTAACCAGCTACAGCCACAGCCGCACCGAGGACGCAGGTCTGGATAAGCTCACCGTCGATTCCGTACTCGCCGAGATCAACGAGTTGCTGGACTGACAGCAAATTCAGCAACCTCCGCATCGCCTCAAGTTCTGCCCATCCCTGCCGATGCCGTAGAATACAGAGGCAACTCTGTGTAAGGGCTGGGGTATGGACTGGGGACGGATCGCCAAGAGAATTCGTGTGCCGCTCGGATTCCTGTTCGCTGCGTTTTTTCTGTGGCGCGCGCGGCCTGAGTGGTGGTCGCTTGCCGCCGGTTCCGCCGTTGCCCTCACCGGCGTCTGGATTCGCGCCATCTCCAGCGGCCATGTCAAGAAGAATGAAGAGCTTGCAATGACTGGCCCCTATGCCTACACACGCAACCCCCTCTACTTCGGATCAATCGTAATTGCCATGGGCTTCGCCTTGGCCGCCCTCCGGTGGGAGATCGCCATCGCCATCGTGATCATGTTTGCAGCCATTTACATCCCGGTAATTCGCGGCGAGGAGCAGTTCCTCAGCGTGCGCTTCCCTGGTTACGCGGATTACTGCCGTCGCGTCCCCCGCTTGCTGCCGCGGCTCAGCACCGGCAGCGAAGGCCGCTCCCAGTTCTCCCGCGGGCTTTACCTCCAGCATCGTGAATACAACGCCCTGCTCGGCACCCTGGCGGTCATCGCCGCCCTCGCCATCCGGCTGATATTGTGGAAGGCCCGCTAGCGGATGCGAACTCTCACCCGATCTCTCGTCCTCACCCTGGCCGCCCTGCTCGTGCCTGTTCTGTTCGCCCAGCAATCGACCATCTCCAGCGAACCGAAAGCCTCCATCCTGCCCGCCAGCGACTCCCATCGCTTCCCCAACAACCAGACTCTGCACTATGACGCCGAGTGGCGCCTCTGGAAGGCTGGCGCAGCCACCCTCAGAATCGAGCAGGCAGGGGAATCCCAGCACGTCATTGGAACCGCCGAAGCCTCCGGTGCCGTCGCCGTCCTCTACCGTGTGCAGGATCGTCTGGAGTCCTACTTTGACCGCAGGAGTTTCTGCTCGCAACGCATCCTCAAGCACTCCGAGGAAGGCCTGCACAAGCGTGAAACTACGATTGTCTTCGACCAGCGCGGCAAGAGCCTGCTCGACGAGCGCAACCTGCGCAATGGCGAAGTCAAGCATCAGGAAACTGACTCCCCCGCCTGTGTCACCGATGTCCTTTCCGGCCTTTACTACTTGGCCGCCCATCCCCTGGAGCCCGGCACAAGCTACCTTTTCCCGCTCAATGATGGTGGAAAAACCGTGGACGTAAAAGCATACGTGGAGGGCCGCGAAGAGGTGAAAACCGACGCCGGACTCTTCCATACCTTCCGAGTCGCCGTCTCATCGGACTCAGGGCCGCTCAAGGGACGCGGGAAGGTCTGGATCTGGTACACCGACGATGCCGCTCACTTGCCGGTGCAGATGCGCTCACGCCTCTTCTGGGGAACCATGACCCTTCGCCTCATCCGCATCGACAAATAGCCTCACTGCAATCTGTAGCGCTCCCGCATCAGTCTCTGGAAGCGCGGACGCCACAGAAGGTCGTAGGCCAGTTCCTTTCCCGGAAACATGGCCAGCGCGGCCGTCCGCGAGTCTGCAACCATCTGTGACGCCTCTTCATAGCTCAACTTGGAATCCTGCGCAATCACCTGCATCACAAGGTTCATCATCAGTTGCAGGCGGCGAATACGTTGCCCTTCGTCCCATTCCACTTGCGGTGCGCAATCGCCTCTCTCATCGCTCATGCCAGTCTCCCCTGCTTGCATGGTGATTCGATGACAAATTCAACCCGCGGAGCCCTGAATTATTCCCGCTTCCGCGCTTCGCCCTGATTCTCTCCCATTGACCGCGCGCCCGGACGGTACTACGCTCATCAGTCCGCATCCAAGTGCAGAAGGAGCCATTATGCCGGAGACATTGAGAGAAGAACCGAACGAGGCGCTGGTGATCGTATTCGAAACCGAGCAGGAGTCCGAAGCCATGGTCGTGCAGAGCCTGCTTGAGTCCGCCGGAATCGAGGTGCTGCTGACCAACTTTGACGCCCCGCAGGATGTCCTGCCCGGCGTGGGAGGTGTCAAGCTCCAGGTCCGAGAAGACCAGGCTGAAGACGCCCGCGCGGTCCTCGCCACCTACCAGGGCAAGGGACTCACCGACGCTGAGGCGGAAGGATAGTATCTCCGCAAACTCACCAGGGCGCACCCTGCGGGGTGCGTCTTTTTACCGCGCCACCCACGGATGTACTCCGCCCGCGTCCATGTAAAACGTCACCGGACCAAATAAGTCAGTCCTGTAAGTTTTGGCTCCGTGCTGCGCCAGCCTCCCGATCACCTCTGGCCGCGGATGCCGGAATGGATTGCGCACGCCCGCCGAAATGATTGCGTATGCTGGCCGCACCGCATCCAGAAACTCATCGCTTGAAGACGTGTTGGATCCGTGATGCGCCACCTTCAGCAAGTCAGCGCGCAGCGGAATCTGGCTCCTCGCCGCCTCTTCAACCAGCCGCTTCTCCACCCGCTTGTGAATGTCGCCCACCAGCAGGGCTGTGTGTCCCGCGTAGGTCAGCCGCAGCACCATCGAAGCGTCGTCCTGCCCGCGCGCCTTCAACTCCCAGTCTTCTGGCGGCGAGAGTACCTCGAAGCCAACTCCGTCGAAGTTGAAGCGTTCGCCCCGGTGACGCTCCGTGCGCCGCACCTGCAAGCTGTCGGCGCTCGCCATCACCACTTCCACCTCGTGCGTGGGATAGTTGCGCGCGTACCAGATTTCACGCGGCCTGAAGTTTCGCAGAATCGCCCTCATTCCGCCCATGTGGTCGGAGTGGCTGTGGCTGAAAGCTACCGCATCCAGCCGGCTCAAGCCGCGCTCCCACAGGTAGGGTGAGACCACATCCTCGCCGATATCAAGCTCGCTGTGACTCATTCCCAGCAGGCCGCCCGAATCCAGCAGCAGCGTGTGTCCTCCCGGAGTTACCACCAGGAATGAATCCCCCTGCCCAATGTCGATGGCTGTGATCTCCAGGGCGTGCGCATTGTATTCAAACGCCCGCGGGTGCAGATAGACGAACCATGCCGAAGCCGCCAGCAACCCCAGCGAGGCGCCCATCAGGATCCGGTGCCGCCGCGCCAGCAGCAGCGCCAGCGCGTAACTCACCCCCACGGAGACCACTGCGGCCACCGCAGGCATTGCCACCCTCAGGTCGCTCAATTGCGCGCCGCCAGACCAGTGCACCGTCAACAGGATTCCACGCAGCGCCCACTTCGCCGCCAGCGCAAACGGCCACGCCATCCATCCCGCCACGTATCCGGCCACCACCGCCAGGATTGAGGCTGGCATCAGCAGGCTCGTCAGCGGAATCACTGCCATGTTTGCCCACAGCGCGTGCGCATTTACCCGGTGAAAATACCACACCGTTGGCAGCGTAATCGCCACCTGCATCAAGCCGGAGAGCATTGCCAGCTCTGCCAGCGTAACCAGCCCCAAGGTCGTCTTCTGTACCAGCCAGTTCGCCGGACGGCGCCCGATCAACACTCCAAGGCTCTTCGAGATTCCCCGCACGTCCAGCCGGAACTGCGCCTGTTTTGGCCTCAACGTCAGGTCGCGCCCCAGGTCGCCGATGTCTTCCAGCGCCTCGTGCAGCGGCGTCGTCGTCCGCCCGAACAGCGGCACCGCCACGCCCGCAATCGTCAACACCGCGAGAAAGGTCAACTGGAAGCTGGCATCAAACAGCACCTGCGGATTCGCCGCCATCAGCACCAGCGCGGCCAGCGACACTGTGTTCAGCGGAGCCCGGTCGCGGTTCATCACCGCCGCCACCTGGTAGGCGGCAATCATCAGCACCGAGCGCAGAATCGGCGTACCCAGCTCCGTCATCCACGCATATCCGCAGGTCAGCAGAATCGTCGCCAGCGCGGCGTACTCCATGGGCAGCCGCAGCCGCCGCATCAGCCACAGCAGAAACACCGCGAAGATAGCGACGTTCATGCCGCTCACCACCAGCAGGTGAAAAGTCCCGCTGCGCTGGAACTCCAGCTTCTGCTCCCGGGCCACCAGCCCGCGCTCGCCCAGCACCATCGCCTGGAAGAGCCCCGCGTAGGGCGCTGGCCACAACCGTTCCATCTGCTCCAGAACGCTGCGCCTGGCCTTCCAGCGCATGCGCTCCACCCGGCTCCCTTCCAACCCGGGTAATACATCGATGTTTGTCAATTTAGCTGAACCCAGCGCCGCCACGCCCTGCCCGCGCAGCCACCCCGTGTAATCCATGTTTCCCGGATTGCGGAAGTTTCCCGGTGGCCGCAGCTTCGCCCGAATCCGCAAACGCTGCCCATATCCGTACACTGGCAAGGCTGCGGCATTCGCCTCCTCTAAGCCATCCTCCTCCGTCTCCCATGCGGAGCTCTTCCTGCTCTCAGGCACATACACGTTCAGCCGCACTCGTCCTTCCGCTGCTTGCGGCACTTCGCCGTCGAGTTGCGCACGCTCCACCGCAAAATCCAGTGACTCATGCAGGTCCCGTCCGCTGCGCAGTGAACCCTCGCGCACCACGTACCCGGTGAGCACCACCTCGTCGCCGCTCGCATAGCGCAGCACCGTTGCCGCTGGCGCAGGCTGGGAGCCTTGCGCCGACGCCAGCAGTGCCCCCGCCGGGAAAAACGCCATGGCCGCCGCGACATACGCCAGCAGCACGCGCCGCCTCTTCCCGAAGCGAAGCGAGAGCAGCGCGCACACAACCAGCGCCATCATGCACAGGAAGTAGAGTGAAGCAGGTTTATACGTGGAGTTTTGCAGAACAATGCCACCCGCGAAGAAGATCACGGCAGCAAACAGCGGGGCAGCGGGAGGACGGCGGTTCGGGTTGGCGGGCACGTCAGGCATAGAGGCAGCTTTCACCACATCTGACAGACGACTGCCACAGCGCACCGCCCGTCAGGGCGCGATACGCTGCTCACTACCAACTGAAACTACACTTACAGCTTGTCCAGATCTTCTTTGCCGGCCATCACGTTCCACGCAATCAACTCGTAGTTCGCCAGGTTCTGCTTGAAGAACGGATCGCCATCACGCACCGCCGTAAGGCTCTTCTGCACGTCTCCATCGGGAACCCGCAGCAGCAATGCGCCGCCCGAGCGCGGGTCCATCGGTCCTGAGGCCAGCAGCGTTCCCGCCGCCTTCAACTCGCGCAGGTAGGCGCGGTGCTCCTCTGTGACCTTGGCAATTTCCTCCAGCGGAAGCCGGTAGCGAATCAACACCAGTGCGTACATAACTTCTACTCCTTGACGTCCCGGCCTCTAGCGGGCCAGGTGAAGAACGGTTTCCATGTGGTACGTCTGCGGGAACAGGTCCACCAGGTGCGCTTCCTGCACCTTGTATCCCGCCGCCAGCAGCGTCACCAGGTCTCGGGAGAGCGTTGCCGGATCACAGGAGACGTAGGTTAGCTGCGGAATCGAAAGCCCCGCCAGCGCCTTGGATGTCCGCTCTCCCAGCCCCGCGCGCGGAGGATCGACAATCGCATAATCCCAGCGCCCGCGTGCCGCGTTCACGTAATCTTCCGTCGTGCTGTGCACTGCTTGGATGTGCGGCACCGCCGCGTTCGCCGCCAGATCGTCGTAGGAGTTCTGCGCAATTTCTACTGACGTGATGCGCTCGAAATGGCGCGACATCGGCAGCGTAAACAATCCCACCCCGGCATACAGGTCTAGTGCCGCACGCCCGGTGCGATTCTTCGTCACCAGTTCCACCAGCTTCGGAATCAGGAATCGGCTGGTCTGGAAGAACGATCCTGCTGAAACCCGGTAGCTGAAGTTGCCCACTTTATAGACCATGCTCGCCGCGCCTTCAATGTGCGGCACCCCGGCGCGGGTCAAACGCCGTGAAACTTCCAGATTTCCATCTTCCAGGTCACTGTCCGTCGCCCCGCTGGCAAACACCGCAACACCCGCAATCTCCGGCATCTGTTCGCGCATCAGCTTGGCAAACTTCGCCAGCAGCACCGGTGTGGTCGCATGATGAATGAACAGTTCCACCAGCAGTTCGGTGTCATCGTGATTGGCAAAGAACTGCACCTCGCGCAGCGAGGGATAGCTTGCCGTCTCCGGCGCCAGCTCCCAGAACTTTGCAATCGCGCGATTAATCAGCGGAGAACTGATCGGGCACTGGTGTACCGCCTCCAGCTCATGCGAGCCATGGCGGTAATATCCCAGTGCAAACTCCGGCTCCACTGCAATCTTCAGCCGCGTGCGGTTGCGGAATCCGTAGGCCTCGCCGGAGTGAACCTCGATATGCGGCAGCGCCAGCTTGGCGCCGCGCAAGATCGTCTCCTGCAGAATCTGCCGCTTGTCTTCCAGTTGCGCGGTGTAGTCGGAGTGCTGATAGTGGCAGCCTCCGCAGATCCCAAAGTGCGGACAGGGCGGCGCAATCCGCGCCGTCGAAGGCGACAGCACCTCCACCAGCGAGGCGCGCATGAACCCTTTGCGCTCCTCCACCACCGTGGCTTCCACCACTTCGCCGGGAAGTACATAGGGCACAAAAACGGTCTTACCGCGCCGCTCGTCGCCAATGGCAGGGATGCGGGCAAGCCCGTCTCCGCCGTAGATGAGTTTTTCTATAGTGAACTGCACTCTATGAGGATAACGGGTTGTGACCGCAAGTGAAAGGTAACATTCGGAAATCCTGCGCAGCTTACAGGTAGAACAAACTCAACCGAGGCAGATTGTGCGCCTCCAGCAGCCGTTTATTGCCATATTGCCGCAGCAACTGGTCAATCTGAGCGCCAGACATTTTGCCCCGGTATGGAGCCAGTTCACGCTCCGCTTGTGTCCGCGCATCCATCAGTTCCGCGTCGCTCGCATGGCTCCATAGTCCGGCAAACAGCTTTTCTTCCATCACCGTCATCCTGCGCTCCAGCTCTTCCAGGTCTGCCGGAGTTTCGCTCGCCTTGCACTGTCCTGCCAGCTCCCGAAGGGTTGCCGCCTGCTCCGCAATCAGCGCCAGCAGCGGAGTCGCTCCATCCCTGCACGCCTCCATCTGCAGCGCGTTGCGCTCAAAGTAGGCCGCAACATCCGCGTTCGGAATGCTGGTCGCACCCGGATCGCGTTTGGAGCCCATTGCCGCCTCGTTCACATCCTCCATGGCCGCCAGCACCTCCTGCTGGCAGTAGGCGAGTGAATTTACCTTTCGCGACTTCTTTACCCGGCGGTCATATTTATCAAACGCCGCATCAATTCCGCGCAACACTGCTTCCAGCGGAATCCCTGCTTCCTTCCACACTTCCATCAGCGCCCAGTCCAGCGGCGAGCAGATCAGAATGCTTCCCCGCCTGCGCTGGAAGTGCTCTTCAATCTCGGAAAAATAGCTGAAGTGTTCCACGGATAAACGCCAACTTCTCGTTACACGCAGGGCGCGGAAGCCCGCCCCTGGAGATAGTTATTTCCTGCGGTTGTGAAGATTCCGCTCCCAGATGATCCGCAGCCCCATCAGCGTCAGCGACTCGTCGATCTCCGGTGCAAACTTCGATCCCCCGGCGATAAACTGTGCCATGCCGCCCGTGGCGATCACCCGCGCCGCTTCCATCTCGCCCAGTATCCGCTCCAGGATTCCATCCACCAGCCCCACGTATCCATGGAAGAGTCCTGACTGTAGCGAGTGCACCGTGTTGCTGCCAATTACATGGGGAGGCCGCTTGATATCTACTCTCGGCAGCCGGGCCGTACGGTCAAACAATGCCTCTGCGGAGATCCCAATCCCCGGCGCAATAACCCCGCCCATGTATTCGCCCTTCGCGGATACCGCGTCGAAGGTCGTCGCCGTGCCGAAATCCACAACCACGCAGCTCTGCTTGTATTTCTCATAGGCCGCTACCGCATTCACAATCCGGTCAGCCCCCACCTCCGCCGGATTGTCATAGTGCACCGGCATTCCGGTCCTGATCCCGGGCTCGATAAACAGCGCCTTCACTCCAAAGAAGCGCTCGCACATCTGCCTCACCAGGGACTCCTGCGGCGGCACCACCGAGGCAACGATAATCCCCGTGACCGCCTTCATCTCCAGCCCCCGCATGGCAAACAACTGCGCGATCAGCACGCCATGTTCGTCCGCCGTCTGCTTCTGCGAGGTCGAGATGCGCCACTGCGCCGTCAGCTCCGGCGCTGCCGTACCATCCTCCCGCATGGGAAACAACCCCAGTTCGGTCTCCGTGTTGCCTACATCAATCACCAGCAGCATAGCCGTCCATGATAGTACAACGCAGCTACTTCACCCCCGCCGCTTCCAGCATCCCTTTGAAGCGGGCGTTGGCATTCTCAAGCTCAATCATCAGTGACGGAGCCATGATTGGCCCCAGCCCCATCCCCTGCAACTTCACCAGGTCCTTCTCCGTCGTCAGATACCCATTCGCCTCATATTGCTTCGCCAGCCTCTGCACCAGCGCAATGTCCAGCGACTTGTACTTGTGATGGTCCCCGAATGCAAAGGTCCCTACCGGATAGATGCCGATATCGGCCAGCGACTCCCAGAACTGCTTGGGATGCGCCAGGCCGCAAAACGCCAGTGGTCGCGTCGGCGCCGGTTCGGGCAGCACCAGCCGCCGCCGGATGTGCCACACATTGGGCTCCGCCAGCAGTTCAGCCAGATCCTCGGGAGCTACTACCGCGTGCGCTCTTCCCAGCGATCTCAGTGGCTCGCGCAGCCTTCCAAACGGCAGCAGGCTTCCGCGCAAATCCCCGTGCGCCAGCAGCACAATGTCAAAATCCCTGTGCAGCCGCCGGTGCTGGAATCCGTCGTCCAGAATGTGCACGCGCGCCGGCCGTGCGCTCGTTTTTGCAAATTCCTCCGCCGCTACTCCTGCCTCGTAGCGCTCCTCGCCCACAAACACCGGAGCCCCCAGGGTCCTTGCCAGCAGCAGAGGTTCATCGCCGTACTTCGCCGCCTCGCCCGCCGTATCCACCTGCAATACGCCGCGCGTGTTGCGCCCATATCCGCGCGTCAGAATGTCGAAGGGAATCTCCTGCGCGTTCAGCCAGCGCCCCAGCGTCTGCACAAACGGAGTCTTTCCGGTCCCTCCCATGCTCAGGTTTCCCACCGAAATCACCGGCAGCCGCAGCCTGCGGATCTCTGCCCGCCCCGAGTCATAGCGCGCGTTGCGTACCCGCACAATCTGCCCGAACAGCCATGTGAACGGATCGTCGATCATGCGCTCCCCCGCCCTGCCAGTTCGAGGATTCGCGCCACGCTCCGCGCCGTTGCCCCGCGTTGCTGTGCCAGCACCTGCTGCGCCCGCGCTCCCAGAGCCTCGCGCTCCTGTCCCTCGCGCAGCAGCAGCAGAAAAGTGATCCCCAGGTCTTTCGTCGTGCAGCGCACCACTGCCCGGTTATTCTCAAAGCAGTTCAGAATGTCGCGGAAGTTCTCCGTGAACGGCCCCGTCAGAATCGCCCTCGCGAAAAACGCCGGCTCCAGGATGTTATGTCCCCCGCGCGGCACCAGCGACCCGCCCACAAACGCAATATTGGAGTAGCGGTAGATCGACGCCAGTTCGCCCAGCGTATCCAGCAGCAGCACTGCTCCGCGCAGGTCCTGCGCTGCCATGTCCTCCGCCGAGCGCCGCACAAAGCGGAATCGTTTCGCCTTCAGCTCCCTGGCCACTTCCTCAAAGCGCTCTTTGTGCCGCGGCGCCAGCACCAGCGACGCCGACGGATACTCACGCAGCACCATGCGGAAGGCTTGCAGGACGTACTCCTCTTCCCCCTCCACCGTGCTTCCCGCCACCAATACCGGGGCTCCCGACGACCACAACTGCTCGCCCAGCTTCGTCACCGCCGCGCTCTCCACCGGAGGCGCGGCGTCAAACTTCAGATTCCCCGCCACCTCCACCCGATCTGCCGCTGCCCCCACTGCCCGCAAACGCTCCGCGTCCCGCTCGCTCTGCGCCAGGAAGAGTTCGACCGGCGCCAGCACTTTTGTCAGCAGCCCGCGGAATCGCAGATACCTGGGAAACGACCGGTCGCTGATCCTTGCATTCACCACCGCCAGCCGCGCTCCGCTCTTTGCTGCCAGCCGCAGAAAATTTGGCCAGAACTCGGTCTCCGCCAGCACCACCAGCTTCGGCTTCAGCGCCCGCAGATACGGCCTGATACAAACTCCGAAATCCAGCGGAAAGTAAAAGACCTCTCCCTCGCCGAATTTCCCGCGCGCCAGCTTCTGCCCCGTATGCGTCGTCGTGGAAACCACCACCCGGAATCCCTGCCCGCGCATCGCCTCCACCATCGGGACAACCGCCAGCACTTCGCCCACGCTCACCGCGTGAATCCACGCCACCGGCAGCTCTCCCGCGGCCCCCAGCCGCGCCGGAACCCGTCCCAGCCGCTCCATCAGTCCCGCGCGATATTTTCCCAGGCGCAGCATCTGCATCAGCCACCAGGGCAATGTCAGGGTAAGCAGCAACCCGAGAATGACGCTATAGAGGAAGTACACGCCAGCCATTGTAGAGGAGCGGAGCGGAAAAGACCCACTCCCCATCTTCCATGCTCTCTTTTCTGTCTTTCCTGCTTCCCGGCCCGCAATTCCCGCCTATAATTCCGGCCATGAAGCGCACGATCCCCATCGCTGTCGTCCTCGCCGCCCTCGTCCTAGCCGCCTTTGCCAGGGACTTCGTCATGCCCCGCCTTATCCCCGCCTCCACCATGGCCGCGCATGACACGCATCCCCAGGAGAAGCTCACTCTCGGCGCTGACGCCTATGACACCGCCGAAAAGGCCGCGCTCTTCCATCCCGACATGCTCGCGCACTCCGTCCTTCCCGTTCTCGTTGTCTTCACCAATGACGGAGATCAGCCCATCGTCCTCAACAACGTCCGCTTTCAGCTCGTCACCCGCGACCGCGCCAAGTCCGATCCCTATTCCCTCGACGATCTCCGCCGGGCCTTCACCGCCGTCCGCGCCCCTGGCTCCCGCGCCCAGGACAAGCTCCCCATCCCTCTGCCCGGCCGCAACAAGGCCCACGGAGGCCTCTCCCAGCGTGACCGCGATGACCTTGAGCACTCTTCCTTCGCCGCTCGTGCCGTGGAGCCCCACGGCTCCCAGCAGGGATTTCTCTTTTTCGACGTGGGCGATCTCGAAAATCCCGCCCAGGGAGCACGCCTTTACGTCACCGGCGTCACCGATTCCCGCGGGCATGAGTTGATGTACTTCGAGGTCCTACTGGGAAAGCCTTAGATCGATGCCATGGAATGCTCGATACAATAGCTGCACAGTCAGGAAGTGTGTTGAGTTTGGAGGCGTAAGTGTTTTCAGTCCGCGTCTGTGTGCGTGTGTTTTCTGCCATGGCAGTGTTGCTTTGCTTGCTTCCGTGGACCGGTTGCGGCGTGAAGAGCACCTCCAGCGGCACCCCCATCGAGCAGCCGCCCACCTCCCCCGGCTCACCCACCACCACACCCATCCTGCTCACCCTCACCGATGACACATCCGCCAACAGTCTGGTCAGCTTCTACGCCAATATCGCCCAGGTGCAGATCACGCCCCGCTCGGGAAGCGACTCAACTCTCTACTCCTCCACCTCCACTATCGAGCTCACCCACCTCGCCGGAAGCTCCGCCTTCCTAGCCGCCACTGGCCTCTCGCAGAATTCCTACAAGAGCATCACCGTCTCCGTCACCGATCCCCTCATCACCTACATCGACTCCACCGGGGCCACCGTCACCAAGGAGTTCCCCGCCATCACCGGCTCCGCCTCGATCGACTTCGCCTCGCTCCTTACCGTGGACACCACCCCCCTGGTCATCAATCTCGACTTCAACCTTGAAAAATCCGTCGTCCTCGATCCCGTCGCCGGAACCCTCACCCTCACTCCCACCTTCACTGCCACCGCGCTCCCCATCGCCGCCTCCTCACCCACCCTCGGCACCGGAACCATCGAAGGCGTGCTTGGCACCGTCAGCTCCTACAGCAGCAGCGTCCTCGCGCTCAGCACCAACGTCTCCCAATCCGCCCAGAGCTGCAACATCACCGGCGCCACCACCACCGTCAACTACGCTGCCTCCTCCGGACTCGCCAAGGGCTCGCTCGTCCGCGTTGATATGGCCGCCCAGCGCGACTCCTCCGTCACTTGCACCCGCATCGAGGCCATCAACACCTCCAACGTCGCCTACGCCATGGCCGGAACCATCAATTCGTTCCGCGGCGGCATTCAGCCCTACCAGTTCACCCTCGCCATGCAGGAGGGAACCGGCGCTGGCGTCTCGCCCACCTTCATCGGCACCGGGATCAACGTCAATTTCGACTTCCCCGCCGCAACTTTCGCCATCGATTGGGACGGCATGGATCAGCTTAATCTCGGCTTCACCCCCGCCTTCTCCGCTTCCACTTTCTTCCCCGCGCAATACGTGGAAGCCTCTGCCAGCATCCCGCTCCTCACCACCGGCAATGACATCGGAGCCATCCCCGGCAGCCTCATCACCGTCGCCGCCATGAATGCCGCCCAGGTCACCCTGCGCAAGCAGAACGAAGAGGGCACCGTCAGCAAGGTCGTCACCGACGTCAATGGCGTTACCCGCTTCCTGCTCACCCTTGACCCCGCCACCGTCTTCGCCCAGTACACCCTGCTCCCCGTCGAGCCCACCGGTTTCGTTCCCACCATCTCCGTGGTCGTCCCCGCGTCCGTCACCGTCGATGGCAGCCTCACCAGCACCATCACCGGAGCCCCCGCCGGATCGCTCCCCTACGTCAAGGTTCGCGGCCTGCTCTTCCTCAAGGGAAGCACCTACACCATGGTCGCGCAGCGCGTTACCGCCACCCTGCCGCCCGTCGTTCCTGTCACCACAACCACCACAACTCCCTGAACGGAAACGGCGCAACCCAGTGTTGGGTCGCGCCGCGATGAAACCTTCAAAATCTCTCTAGTGATTATGGCCGCACTGGCAAAAGCCGGCCTCTGACTTTTCGCCCTTCCCTGCCAGAAAGCTCCTTACCGCCTCCTCTGCCGGAAGAATGCCCGGAAGCAGCACTGCTGCAATTCCCGCGCTCTTCATCGCCGCCGCTGCCCCGCCGCCCATTCCGCCGCAGATCAGGACTTCGCAGCCGCCCAGCATTGCAACCAGGCTCGCGCCATGCCCGTGGCACACGCCTTCATTGTGTGGAGTGTCGCTCGGGGTCTGCAATTTCCGGCTGACGATCTTCTTGTCTTCCACCTCGAACACGAGGAATCCCGTGCTCTGTCCAAAATGCTGCGAAACCGTCTCGCCGTCCACCGTGGCAACTGCAACCTTCATCTTTGGCTCTCCTGTCCTGCCTGTTCTCATCCTACGCTCCGCCCGCGTTTCCCCCCGGCCGCAGCCGACGTTATAATTTCCCATGGCCACCGCTGCATCAGACGTTCAGACAAAGTACGAGGCTGTCATCGGTCTCGAAGTTCACGTGCAGTTGCTCACCCGCACCAAGATCTTCTGCGGCTGCCCCAACGTCTTCGGCTCTGAGCCCAACACCAACGTCTGCCCTGTCTGTCTCGGCATGCCCGGCGCGCTCCCCGTGCTCAACCGTCAGGCCGTCGAATTCGCCGTCAAGGCCTCGCAGGCCTTGAACCTCGAGGTCAACGAAACCTCCATCTTCGCCCGCAAGAATTACTTCTACCCCGACCTTCCCAAGGGCTACCAGATCAGCCAGTTTGACAAGCCCCTGGCCGAGCGCGGATACATCGAGGTCACTACCGCAGACGGCGCAACCAAGCGCATCGGCATCACCCGCCTCCACATGGAAGAAGACGCCGGCAAGTCCATGCATGAGGGCTTTGCTGACTCCGCCACAAAAACCTACGTGGACCTCAACCGTACCGGCACGCCCCTCGCCGAAATCGTCTCCGAGCCCGAAATCAGCACTCCCGACGAGGCCTACCAGTACCTCACCCGCCTCAAGGAGATCATCCTCTACACCGGCGTCAGTGACTGCAACATGGAAGAGGGCTCCCTCCGCTGCGATGCCAACGTCTCCATCCGTCCCCGCGGACAGAAGACCCTCGGCACCAAGGTCGAGGTCAAAAACGTGAACTCCTTCCGCTTCGTCAAGCAGGCTCTCGAATACGAGATCGAGCGCCAGATCGAGCTCGCCGAATCCGGCGGCGCCATCGTCCAGGAGACCCGCCTCTACAACCCCGGAGAGGGCCGCACCTACACCATGCGCTCCAAGGAAAAGGCGCACGACTACCGCTACTTCCCCGAGCCTGACCTGCTCCCCCTCATCGTCGATCAGCCCACGCAGGCGGCCATCCGCGCCACCCTGCCCGAACTCCCCGAGGCCAAGCGCCGCCGCCTCATCGCCGAGTACGGACTCAGCGAAGGCGATGCCGCCACCCTCACCGCCACCCAGGCCCGCGCCGACCTCTTTGAGACCGAGGCCAAAAAGGCCAAGTCTCCCAAGCGCCTCGCCAACCTCGTTATCAGCGAACTCCAGGGACGCCTCAAAGCCGCCAACCTCGAACTCGAAGACTCACCCATCACCATCGCCGGAGCCCGTCTCTCCGCCGACCTCCTCGAAGACGGCACCATCAGCTCCAAGATTCTCAAGGAACTCTACGACCACGCCTTCGCCCAGAACGTGGACTTCCCCGTTATCTACGAGCGCGAAAAGCCGCAGCAGATCACCGACACCGCCGAAATCGAAAAGATGATCGACGAAGTCCTGGCCGCCAGCCCCAAACAGGTCGAGCAGTACCGCGCCGGAAAAACCACCATGATCGGCTTCTTCGTCGGCCAAATCATGAAGGCCTCCAAGGGCAAGGCCAACCCCGCCGTCCTCAATGAACTGCTCGCCGAAAAGTTGAAATAGCCTCCCGCAACCCCCGCGCCTGCCCGGCGCGGGGCATCTCTCCCTGACACACGCCCCCGTGACCGCCGTTACAGACGAGCCCCTATTCTCCGTGCTCTCTTGTTGCCAACAATTCGTGCTGTTCCGTCGATTGTTGTTCCAACGTCCCGCGGGCTCAGTTCAACCAAGGAGACTGTCTATGGCAACCACATTAGCGGACAAGCGTGCGGACCTTGCCGGACCCGGCATCGGTAATTACACCGACATCGAGCGCATACTGCCCACCGACTACATTTCCTCTCTCTCTCCTCGCGACACCCAGAAGGCCATCTTCGCCGTCAAGAACTACATCGAGGACAACCTCTGCCGCGAACTCAATCTCATCATGGCAACCGTGCCGCTCGTCGTCGATCGCGAGAGTGGCGTCAATGATTTTCTTGATCGCGATGGCTCCCGCACTCCCATCCAGTTCCACATCTCCAATGATCGCGATCAACATCCCATCAACGCCCAGATCGTGCAAGCCGCAACCAAATGGAAGAGGATGGCGCTCAAGCAGTTTGATTGCCGCGTCGGCGAGGGCATCTGCACGGACATGCGCGCCGTTCGCAAGGACTACTTCCTCGACCACGACCATAGCTGCTATGTCGATCAATGGGATTGGGAGCGCGTAATCCGTCCCGAAGATCGCAACCTCGATTTCCTCAAGGCTGTCGTCCGCGGCATCTGGAAGGTCATCGTCGGCGCCGAGCGATTCGCTCAGCATCTTTTCCCTGAACTCGCCCGCACCGGATATCCGAACCTCCCCGAGGAGATCAAATTCCTCCACGCCGAGGAATTGCTGGACATCTACCCCGACGAACCGCGCAAGCGCCGCGAGACTCTCATCCTTCAAAAGCACCCCGCCGTCTTTATCATCGGAATCGGCTGGCCTCTCAAGGACGGATATCCTCACGAGATGCGCGCTGCCGACTATGACGACTGGGTCACTCCCACCACCATGCCCAGCGGCGGGCAAGCCCATGGCCTCAATGGCGACATCCTCGTCTGGAATCCCGTCACCCGGCGCCGGCACGAGCTCTCCTCCATGGGAATTCGCGTCAACGCGGAAACCTTGAAGCAGCAACTCACCATCTCCAACCAGATGGATTTCCTCAAGTTCCCCTATCACCAGGGAATCATCGACGGGAAAATCCCTCTCTCCATCGGTGGAGGCATCGGCCAGGGCCGCACCCTCATGCTCCTTCTCCGCAAGGCACACCTCGGAGAAGTCACCGTCAGCGTCTGGCCGAAGGTCCTCAAGGAAATCTGCGAAAAGCACAACATCCGCGTCCTCGAGTAACCCCACGCAGGCAAAGAAAGGAGTCCCACATTCATCCGGATGTGGGACTCCTTTCCTCGCTCGATTCGAGTTACTTCGCCAGCGGTGCCGCGGCGGATGCCACGCACTGCCACTTGCCGTCCTTCTTCACCCAGGTATCCGCCCAGCGCTCACGGGCATCCACGGCCTTCCCCGTGCTGTCTGTGCCCTTGCCGGTCCATATCCCTGTCACCACCGCCGAGTCGCCGTGCGCGTTTACCTGCAACTCGCTCAGCGCGCTCGTCTCCCACTTGGACTTCTTCGTCCGCTCCATCGTCTCGCTCTTGGTGGAAACTGTTCCATCTGAGTTGATGTTTACAAAATCGTCCGCCAGCATCGGACCCAGCGCATCGCCGTCGCTCCTCAGCGATGCCTGTGCCCACTGGTTTTCCATGTCCTTCAGGCTCTGCTCCACGTTGGCTGAGCCCGTGCGCATCTCGGGTTTTGACGCCATTGCCGACTGCTGTGCCAGGCTCATGCCTGCCATCAGCACAACTGCCGCCAGGGTTGCGGTAACTGCTTTCATAGGACTCTCCGCTTTGGTTGAGGTTTGATACCGGTCGCGCTCTGAAAAGACGTTTGGCGGAGTCACTCGCAGCCAGCCCTGCAACCCCGTTGCCGCCTAATCAGAGCACCGCCCCTACTCCCGGGTTGCCCCGCCCCTCGGATTGTCCTCGCAGCCAGACGCAAAACTGCCGCATCCCGTCAGAGATGCGGCAGCCAACCACTCACCAACTACCGGATCGTATCGAACTTCTCTCGCGGAGCGTTGCAGATCCTGCACTTCTCCGTCTCTTCCAGCTTGTCCGTAACCTCGCCGCAGATCAGGCACACATAGAACGTGGTCTTCACCTTCTGTGCCTCCAGGTTGGCCAGCGCTCCGCCGTATAGCTCGGCATGGCACGCCTCGGCCGCCATCGCGAAGCTGAAGCTGCGCACTGCTTCCTTCTGTCCGCTCGCCTCGGCCTCCTTCAGGAACTCCGGATACATCACGTCGCGCTCGTATTCCTCTCCCGCCTTGGCCGCTGCCAGGTTCTCACTCGTGCTCTTCACCTCCGGCGCATGGATCACCGCCGTCGCAACGCCTCCCAGCTTCGCAATTACCCGCGCATGGTGCGCCGCGTGAATCTGCTCCGCCCGCGCTGCCGCACGAAAAAGTCCCGCGGCGCGGAAGTACCCTTCCACCTCTGCCCGAATTGCAAATGCCGTGTATTTCACGCTCGCGTTGCTCTCGCCTTCATAGGCCGCCAACAGGTTCTTCAAAGTCTGGGATGATGGTGCAGCAGCAGTGCTCATGATTGCCCTCCTCTTCGCAGACTACTCCCGCCCTCCCCCGCCCGGCTGTGACGTATGCACCTCGCTGCCGTCCACCCGTCGGTGTGGTTGACATCGCCCCGCCGCTCCCTTCACCATCCACAAAGCACCGCAAGCTGCTTCGGAGCCCGCCCTTGAACTCGCCTGCCCTCACCGCCGAAAACCTCAAAGCCCTCCTCCACCTCGTCCCGCTCTCCTTTGAGGGCGGCTTCTATTCGGAAACCTATCGCTCCCCCACCGTGCTCGCCCCCAGCGCGCTCCCCGCCGGATACGTCGGACCACGCCACGCCTGCACCGCCATCTACTACCTGCTCGAGCCCGGAACCTTCTCCGAACTCCATCGCGTCGCCTCCGACGAAATCTTTCACTTCTACCTCGGCGATCCCGTCGAAATGCTCCAGCTTCTCCCCGACGGTTCCTCCCGCCAGTGCCTCATCGGCACAGACATCGCCGGCGGCATGACGCCTCAACTCGTCGTCCCACAAGGCATCTGGCAAGGCTCCCGCCTCGCTCCCGGAGGCAGCTTCGCCCTCCTCGGATGCACCGTCAGCCCCGGCTTCGAGTACGCCGACTACGAGAGCGGCTCACGCGCCCTGCTCTCCCGCGCCTACCCCGCCCAGGCAGCCCTCATCGCCGAACTCACGCGCGCGTGAGTTCGATCTCCTGCCCGCTTTCCTCTTCTTGTTATGGGTCATCCCACACGAAGTGATCGTCCCCGCCCCGGCCGGTTCTCGCCTGCACTTCCGGAGCGGATTCCTGCGTACGCTCTTCAGGCCGCCTTCTTCATCCGGCTGTATTTCTTGGCCACCTTTTCGAAGGAGGGTGCTGCTTTCTTCAGGTCGGCCACGTTCATCGCTGGGCGAAATTCCACCTGGGCGTGAAAAGCGAGGAACCACGGCTCGGCGATCGCCGGAATGTCAGACTCCTCCTTGAGGTCGCAGAAGATGTAACCGGTGCGGATGCCGTGTTCTTCCGCAAAGTAGGCGGCTTCCGGCTTGATCTCGCTGAGGATCGATTCGATGGTCTCTCCTAAGCTGCCGTCGATCACATGCTGGTTGGTGACCTCCGTGGGCATCGAGACTTTGAGCAGACAACGCATGAAACCCCCTTTGTGGTGCAGGACGTGAGAGCTCACGCTGCCCGGCTGAGTTGCCTCCAGCTACTCACTTTCCCGTGGGAGATTTCCCGTGGGAGAACCGTTCCAGCCTGCCTTGCCGCGACAAGCACACCGAACCCGCCAGGTGCCACCGAAATACGTCTCTCGCGGATACCCTGCTCGACTTTCCCCTTGCCTTTGCCCCCGCTCTGCAAAAAGATAGAGGCTCCTATGTCCGAGCCTCTGCTCTCTTCTCTCGATCTCTTCCGCAGAACCTTTCGTATCTACCGGGGCCACTTCAAGCTGTTTTTGCGGCTCTCCATCCTCGGCCCCGCCTTCGCCTTTGCTGTTCGCTTGCTCTACCTCGGCCTCACGTTCTCCCCTGCCCGCGTGCCATCCGCCTCCCCCATCCACGCCATCGAATCAGCCATAGCCATTGCCACCGCCCTCATGCTCTTCGCCGGAATCGCCATCTCCTCGGTCGCCACCGTAAACCCAATCGCATCCATCCTCCGCCAAGAAGCTCTGCCGCTCTCTCCCTGCCGCGTTTTTCGCGTCCGCCCCTGGAGAATCGTGCGCATCGTCCTCTCCGTCTTCTTCCGCGCATTTTTCAGCGGAATTCTCTTCATGATCCTTGGCATCGTCGCGCTGGCTCTGGCCGCCGCTCTTGGCTACAACTCCCGCATGGAAGCGGGTGCAATCGGCTATGCCTGCGGAGGAATCTCCTTCTTCGCCGCCGTCCTCGTCTTTATCGCCATCTACATTCGTTATGCCGTGGCGGTTCAGGCGTGCATCGTGGAAGACCTTCCCACAAACTCTGCTCTTCGCCGCAGTGCACTCTTCGCCGCGCCGGCCCGAGCCCGCATCGCTGCCCTCTACGCTGTCTTCCTCATCCTCTGCGGCCTTCTCGCCTTCGTTTTCGCCGCTCCCTCGCTGCTGCTCCACACCCGGCCAGCCGCATTCCAACTCTCCACCGCCATCGCAACGTTTCTGGCCACCGCCCTCGCCGCCCCCGTTGCCACCATCGGCCTGACCCTCATCTACTTCGACGGGCGACTGCACGATCCTTCTTCCGCTCTTCAAGCGGATCAATACAGCCGGAAGTTCACTTCCATGTCCACATAGACGGCGACAGGTTTTCCATTAAGCGTCGCGGGA
Organism: uncultured Acidobacteriota bacterium; assembly: GCA_903832295.1. Taxonomy (GTDB): domain Bacteria; phylum Acidobacteriota; class Terriglobia; order Terriglobales; family Acidobacteriaceae; genus TOLSYN. The sequence goes on along the minus strand of CAILAZ010000348.1, from coordinate 18,093 downwards.
TAAAAATGCCAGTCCTTCAGGCCTTCGATTGCAAGATCGTCCAGGCCCGCGCCCAGCGGGCGATCGATTCCCTTGCAGTGCGGGCTCCCAAACTCATCCACCAGCAACAACAGAACCGTAGTCCCCTGAATATTCTCTTTCTTCGCAATCTCCGTGAAGTGCGGATTGCTTCGAACCAGAATCTGCGGTGGCGTAACTCCACCTCCCACCTTGTAAGCCTTGGCGAGGTCCCCGCTCTTGATCGTCTGCGACTCCGGCATCGAGCACTTCCACCCGTGCTCCTTGTCTCCCTTTATCTTTCCAAACAGCCAGCACTTCCAATACTCCGGAAGCACTCCAGCAAGCGTTGCATAGACGTCCGTAGCAATCACCTTGCCCAGCAGATTTTGCACTTGCGCCGAATCCTGCCAGGAGGGATCAAGCGAGATCAGCAGTGTGACGGGAACCTTGGTTCTGACATGTACGATACGTCCGCTGTCTTTATCAAACTTGCCTACAACCCGGAGCCCTTTCACCACCAGCGTATGGCTCTTATCCACCTTGAGAGTTGAAATCTCAATCAAGCCATCCGAGGACCAGTAGCCCCTGCCCGAGTTCTCCAGCAGGCTGCCGTCCGGGCCATACCTCAACTTCGAACCCACATAGAAGTTCTGGAGCACGACGACCTTGTTTTGAAGCAGTGGGCGAAGTTCGTTTTCTATCTGGTTCTGCTCTGACCACGCCGGCAATGCCATCAGCATCAGCGATGCCAGGCAGACGAACCTGCAAATGGTCGCAGAGATGCGCTGTGTCATGTTGAGCGGCTCCTTATTGTCGGACAACTCCGAATCGTAACCGGAAGCTTGCCAGCCTACTTCGCATCCCCGAATGCAACAAAGGCGCTCAGCCCCATCAGTGCCACCCCCGATGCAATTCGCTGATTGCGACGGAATCGGAGGCTGGTGCGCAGGCGGCGTCCGAGTGGCGCGGCAAATGAAACCACCACCAGGTCAGCAAGGGTGTTCAAAGTTACTGACATGATGCCCATCAGCAGGAACTGAACCACAACGTGACCGAGTTGTGGATTCACAAACTGCGGCAGGAATGAGAGGAAGAACAGCGCAGTCTTCGGATTCAGCACTTCCGTAGCGACCCCCTGCCGGAATGCATGCCTCGACTCCGCCGTCGGCAGTGCGTCCTCCACCGCCAGATTTCGCGATCGAACCATCCGCACGCCCAGCCAGAACAGATAGAGAGCCCCGGCGTACTTGATCACCGCAAAGGCAGTGGCAGAAGCCGCCAGCACCGCGGACAGTCCAAACCCCGCTGCCACCACGTGAATCAGTCCACCCGCAAACGTGCCCACGGCAGACAGAATCCCCTCCCGGCGGCCCCCTGCAAGGGTGCGCGTCAGCACGTAAAAAATTCCGGGGCCAGGTGTGATCGCAAGCAGCGTCGCCGCCGCAAGGAACAGAAGCAGAAGTCGTCCATCCAGCATCGGAAAATTATACGAACAAACGGCTCAACGTAGTGCAGCAGGCGCAACCAAGTTCCCCAGCAGCGCCGATCCAAGACCGCTCCCGGGGCACAATGCGTTGTCTCCGCTGGATGGCTTTCCGGCTGCGGAGTCTCGTTAATCCATGTTCCGCCACCGGGCACGCCTCTTCGTGCGGCAGACGATCCGCTGGTGGCTTTCTGACATTTAAACGGTTATCTGGAATTGCAGAGATTTTGATTCTAAAAGGGTTATGAATCCGTGTACCACTATACGGCACGTTTGTACCTCAATTTTAGCGGCCGGGAAAGTGTGCTGTTTCTGACACAAACTGTAGGCTCCTGCAAACATTAGAAAAGCTCTTGGATTGTGCTTTGGAGTGCAGTGTGCTCCTTGGAGCTCAGGAATTGGAGATGGAACCAATTCTCAGAAAGCGATCCAAGGAGCTGGACATGAAGACAAGAACTCACGAAAGCCGCGCCGCGCTTGCGCACAAAATGGATATCGGTACAGCCGTTCGGCAGAGGTGTGGTCTCATCCTGCTGGTTGCCTTAGCTGTATTGACAATGGGTGCAGCGGCCTTCTCCCAAACCTCATCGCTCGTAACCGGCCAGAACCCGTCTCTCATTGGCAGCTCCGGAGCCGCTGGTTGGCAGACTTGGTCCGTCACCCCCATCAGCTATACCCAACCCGACCTCAACGACAACGGAGCGCCTTGGTGGGACCTTCAGTGGAATGCGGCCGGCTCTTATGGCGCTAGCTCGCTCGCAGACAAGAATCCCGGCTTCTGCATCACCGCCACCGGAGATTGCGTGGGAATGGCCAGCGGAGCCTTTGCTCCCGGGGCGATACCATTCTGGGCAGGGACCGCTTACGACCCCGTCGGCGACAGCGGCGGCGCGCGTGACAACAAGGTCTATTTCCACAGCACCGGCGCGCCCTTGGTCGCAACCCTGTTCCTCAATGCCACCGCAAATCCAAACGAAGTCAATGATTTCGGATGGTTTTCCACCAATTCAAGCGGCACCGTGGTCCTGGCCCGGCACAAGCTGTTCAGCGGAACCGGGGTCACCAAGGACCAGATCCCTACCGCCACCGGTACCACCGTCACCTTTACCCCAACCCGCTATTTCGGCTTCTACTATAGCGACGTAAGCGAACCGGCTTGCCCCGACGGTACCCCCACAACCTATCCCGATGGCATCCACCCATGCGCAAATCCCAACGCCGTACTGCACGGGTGTTACGCGTATTCGGTGTTCACCCTCAATGATCAGAAGTGCGTGGAAGCCACCGGCAACCAGGGAGATCACGACTTCGTCGTGTTCAGCGCGGACGCTCAGAAATCGTCCCGTCCTACCTTCTGGGTCGCCGGTGAAGATCCGGCAGATTGCGCCACCAACGATGGCGATTGCAACCTGACCTTGGTAAGAGTCACCGCCAAGTAAGCGCGTCCAATTGCGGCTCTGTTGCAAGAGAGTTCCGAAGGAAGCTGTGTGCCACACCTCGGAAACCTCTTGCGACAGAGCCGTTTCACTTTGCAGCTTCAATGGTCTTACGAACTCATCTGGGGGCAATGTGCGAGAGCAACTTAACGCGGAACTCTTTTGGGAAGCCTGAAGATAGTGCCGGATTCAATGCTGACCCAGAATATGTCTGAATCGTTCACCAGCAATCGTTCGGGATATGCCTGATCGGACGCGAGCGACTCCAGGGACTCATCGCCTTTCAGCATTCTTCCCACGCCTCCAGGTTGTTCTCCCGGCAGCCCCCTCCACGCGCAATACATGTACTGATCGTCACAGCAAAAGGATGTCAGCCTTGAGCCCACAGGAGCAGCTGCCACCGAGGCGACCGGTCCCCCGGCCAGTGGAGCCTTGTTCACCGTGGTCTCCGAGTCGCTCAACCACAATACGTGTGTCCCATCGATCACCAGGTTACTTGGCTTATTCTGGCCCGTCGCAATACATATAACTGCGCCGCTGTCCCTCCGGATTTGCTTCACCATCCCAACGCTCGGATCATCGGATGGCCACTCACTAAAGCCCACAATGTTTCCCCGCACGGCGAGGTCAGTCGGCCGGTTGAGTCCTGAAGCAAGCACCGTCACCGCGCCGCCTCCAAGCGGTACCAGGTTCACGGTTCCTGCCTTCACGTCCGTGTAGTACACCCAGTTCCCATCAACAGCCAGTTGCCCGGGAAACATCGCCGGGGCCAGAAGTTGCTCTTCTCCTCCGTTGATGTTCATCTTCCATATCTCGCCCGGCCTGGTCCACACCAAGGTTCCCTGCTGCACTGCAACGTTACCGGTCAAACCCGGTCCCTCGTAGAGGATGGTTGCCGTTCCGCCCTGGATTGAAGCCTTGCCAATCCGGCCGGTTGCGAGCACTCCCGGTCCGTTGTCTTGCCAGTCTGCCCAATAGACATTGTCTGCATCGAGGGCGAGTCCGTGCGGCCACGGATTGGCCGTCACAACCTCACTCGGAAGCGGGCGCGTGTGGTTCATCAGGCCTCCTAGCGCCCCATGAAGTTCTTCAACCACCGGTCGTTCATCTGGTCGTACATCGCCTGCGTCGCCTGGTGCGATTTCTGCATGGCATCGAACCAGGTTGACTGGAATCCGGCTGCGATCTGGTGGGCTTTCGCCTCGTACTGTACTTTGTCCTGGTACATCGCCTGCCACGATTGCGTGATTCTCGCGAGTTCCGTTTGGATCTCAACCAGCCGGTGGAGCAACGCCCAGTCGCCATGATCGGCAAAATATTGGGCAGTCGGCTTCCACGTCTCGTAGTAACGCGCCCACTCCTGCATGCGCAGGCAGATCGAGTAGATTTCTCCGGAACCCATCCCATGGAAGTTCGTCATATCCCGTTGGCGCATCAACCCAAGAAATTCGTTCAGCTGGACGCTAAGTTGGCGACGAGACTCTTCGATCTTCTGCATCCACTGTTGCCTGTCAAAGTTTGCCTGATCCGGCATACTTCCGTCCTTTCGTCCTGCTTGAAGTGATGAGGCCGCTCAATGGCCACAAATCCGCTTGGCCGACCGCGAAGCGTGTCCCGGGCGGCAGCGCAATCGATGACCCACAATACAAAACGTCCTCTATTCCGTTTGGACTGTAGACGAGGCGGATGTCGCTGAATCGCCGCTGGCTTGTTCCTGCATTTCTCTATACGGACTGTGGTTGCACAGATAGCAGTAGCTGGGATTTACTCCCCAGCAGGAACAATCGATTTGCTTGCAATCGCAATCCGTGGACGTGTCGCAGTTCTTGCACATGGAATTCCCCCTTCGATGCGGCTGGAAAGTGTCTTCGCTCGGAAGGAAGCCGGGAACCCCTTCCTGCGCGGGATGGCAATCCGCGGGCGGGCTCAAGCGAACCATGTCCCGCTATTGAGAGTCGGAGCTGGGTGGCGTAGGCTCTGCCGCGCCCGTGCCGGGAGCTACACCCGTCGAGTAGCATTTGCATAGATCGCAATATCCGCCGTTGGCGCAATTGCAGACGTCAATAGAGCAGGTGCAGTGCGGGGTTGTCGCGCAGCCATAGCACATAGCGGTTCTCCTCGAGCGTAATTTTCAGGTGAGTTGGATGCGCGTCCTTCCAGAGCAGATGCTCACGGGCGGAAAACTTGATAGGAGCCATTAAGTTCTGCTGCTACGGCTCATACTGGACCAAAAACGGGCTAGGGCACCATTGCCTCTAAAGTCACCCATTCTGCTGTTTTTCGATGCCTCAAAAGTAAATCCTTCCAGACCGGGCTCAACCATTAACTGAAAAGTACCCGCAGCGATTTCAACGATTACCCGGATCGCTAATCCTCCTGCACCATGGCCTATGCAAAACGCCCAAAATCGCTCTTTTCATTCCTCTCCAGAATGTCCGAAACACGCCCTTTTCTGCCCCGCCGCTGCCCCCTCGCGCCCCATGTCAAGCGAAATTTCTCCTCGATTCCCGGTAAGTAGATGATTCGTAATGCGTTATAGTTCTCTCGCAGATGAGGGTATTGCCTCCCATTCTTGCTATCCTGAACTTAGGACCTCTTTCCTTGCGACCCCGAACTCCACATGCAACTCTCTTGTTTTCAAATTTTTGGCGGCAAATATAGGGGGGGTGGACTTCTCTCGGATCAAGACGTTTTTCAGCCCCCATCAACGCTCCCAGCCGCATAAACACTGCCTCTCCTTTAGCCTCTCGCCTCGTAACGCACTTCCCCACCTTGCCCCGCATCGTGTAAATCGCCCCGCGTTCCGCGCCCATAACGTCGCTTTCGCCCTTTAGAAATGCGCTTCCGCTATGCTCTGGTAAACTTGGAGTTTCTAAGCATAAGGAAATTTCTGTCTTATGGCGCACGAACTATCGAAGGCTTACGATCCCGCTGAAATCGAGAAGCGTTGGGCTGAATATTGGGTCCGCGAAAACCTCTTCCACACGGAAACACCCGCGGATGGCTCCAACGTCTTTTCCATCCTGCTGCCGCCGCCCAACGTTACTGGACGCCTGCACATGGGACACATGCTCAACCACACCGAGATGGACATTCTCGCCCGCTGGCAGCGCATGTTAGGCAAGGATTCCATGTGGCTTCCCGGAACCGACCACGCCGGAATCGCCACCCAGATGATGGTCGAGCGCCAGCTCGCCGCCGAAGGCAAGAAGCGCCAGGACATTGGCCGCGACGCCTTCCTCGAACGCGTCTGGCAATGGAAGGAGCAATACGGCGGATACATCCTCGAGCAGATGAAGCGCCTCGGCGATTCCGTCGATTGGTCGCGCGAGTTCTTCACCATGGACGAGCACCTCTCGCGCGCCGTCCGCGAGGCCTTCGTGCGCTTCTGGGAAGAAGGGCTCATCTATCGCGGCACCTACATCGTCAACTGGTGTCCGCGCTGTCTCACTGCCATCAGCGACCTTGAGGTCGCGCATGAAGACACGCAGGGCAAGCTCTGGGAGATCCGTTATCCCGTCGTCGGCCTCGAAGGCGAGTCCATCGTCGTCGCCACCACTCGTCCTGAGACCATGCTTGGCGACACCGCTGTTGCCGTCAATCCCCGCGATGAGCGCTACACCCATCTCCACGGACGCAAGGTTCGGCTGCCCCTTGTGGGCCGCGAGATCCCCATCATCCTTGACGAGCTCGCCCAGCCCGAGTTCGGCACCGGAGCCGTCAAGGTCACGCCCGCTCACGATCCCAATGACTTCGAGGCCGGCAAGCGCCACAACCTCGAAGAGCTCGTCGTCATGGACGAGACCGCCCACATGAACGAGAACGCAGGCATCTACAAGGGCCTGGAGCGATACGCCGCACGTGACCGCGTCGTCGCCGACCTCGAAGCCAGCGGTGCGCTCGTCAGCGTCAAGGATTACCTTGTCCCGCTCGGCAAGTGCGACCGCTGCAAGACCGTCGTCGAGCCCCGCATCTCCACGCAGTGGTTCCTCGCCGTCAACAAGCAGACCTCCGATGGCCGTCCTTCGCTCGCCCAGGTCGCCAAAGACGTGGTCAACGATGGCCGCATCCGCTTCACCCCTGAGAACTACAAGGCCATCTATCTCCAGTGGATGGAGAACATCCACGACTGGTGCATCTCCCGCCAATTGTGGTGGGGACACCGCATTCCCGCCTGGCACTGCGCCGACTGTCAGGGCATCACCGTCGAGCGCACAAACCCCACCAAGTGCGCCCATTGCGGAAGCATCCGCATCCAGCAGGACACCGACGTTCTCGACACCTGGTTCAGCTCCGGCCTGCTTCCGTTCTCCGCCCTCGGATGGCCTGAGAAGACCCCTGACTGCAACGCTTTCTACCCCACTTCCACCCTCGTAACCGGCTTTGACATCCTCTTTTTCTGGGTGGCCCGCATGATCATGCTGGGCTGCCACCTCATGGATGAGCAGAAGCCCGATAAACGCGACATCGTCCCCTTCCGCGAGGTCTATATTCACGCCCTCGTCCGCGACGCCGACCGCCAGAAGATGTCAAAAACAAAGGGAAATGTCGTGGACCCCATCGGCGTGATCGAGAAATTCGGAACCGACGCCGCCCGATTTACCCTGGCCGCCATGGCCGCCCCCGGCACCGACATCGCCTTCAGCGAGAGCCGCACCGAAAGCTATCGCGCCTTCGCCAACAAGATTTGGAACGCTGCGCGCTTCCTCTTCATGAATGTTGACCGGGTGGCAGAGCAGAACATATGGTCGCTCGCTGAATTCGCCGCGGAGGCAGATCCGAAAGAAGGCATCGGGCTAAAAGGCTTTGCCTTGGCCACGCTGGAAGACCGATGGATTCTTTCACGCTTCAACCGAGTTGCAGATGAGGTCTCTTCCGCGCTCCGCGAGTACCGCTTTCATGAAGCGGCACACGTGGTGTATCACTTCTTCTGGGGTGAGTACTGCGACTGGTACGTGGAACTGCTCAAGCCACGTTTGCTCTCCGCAAATCGCGATGAGGCGCGCGCTGCATTTTCCAACGTGGTGTGCGTCTTTGAAGGCGCGCTGCGCATGCTGGCGCCCTTCATGCCCTTCATCACCGAAGAGATTTGGAGCGCGGTGTACGACGGCAAGACTCCGCTGAAATCGATCGCACTCGCCGCCTTCCCCGTGACCGACCCTGCGCAACTGGATGCGGACGCGGAACGCGAGATGGCGATTCTGCAGGACCTGATCGTCTCCGTGCGCAATGTTCGCGCCGAGTTGAAGGTCGGCCAGAAGGAAGCGCTGCCTATCGAGGTATTCACCACTGCCGACGTCCGCGCTCTGATTGAGGCAAACACGGTAGCGCTGGAGCGGCTTGCCAATGTTTCAATATTGACATTTGTCGATGAATCGCTTGCCAAAGCCACAAATTCCCGTGCCACCGCGCGCTTCGAGGTTCGCCTGGTTTACGAGCAGAAGGTGGACGTCGCCGCCGAGACGGCGCGCACCACAAAGGAGCTTGAGAAGTTGGAGGGCGAGTTCGCGCGCAACACCAGCCAGCTTGGCAATGAGGGATTTCTTTCCAAGGCTCCGGCAAAGGTTGTGGAGGGATTGAAGACGCGGCGGGTTGAGTTGGAGTCGCTGATTGAGAAATCCAAGTCGCGCCTTGCGGAACTGGGCGCGTCAAAGTAAGAGGAGCGGGAGATGAACTGGAACAGCCGCAGGATTACCGCCATCTTGTCGAACGCTTTGCTTGAAGATCAGGCCACGCGGGACGCGACCACATTGGCCACCATCGACCCGCAACAGAAAGCAGTTGCGACGATCATCGCCAAGCAGGACTGCGTCCTCGCCGGCATTGCGTCCGTGCAGCGCATCTTCGAGGTGTTTGCCGAACTGGAGGGCGAGTCGAAGGCTTATCCCGAGGTCAGCATTCCGCAGGAGATTTTTGACGGGGTACGCCTGCACAAGGGCGAAGCCATCGCATCCATACGCCACAACGCGCGCGTGCTGCTGAGCTGCGAGCGTTTGATTCTGAATCTGCTGCAGCACTTGGGTGGAATTGCCACCGCAGCGCGCAGCTATGCGGATGCAATCGAGGGCACTGGTGCGAAGATACTGGATACGCGCAAGACCGTGCCGGGGTTGCGCTTGCTTGAGAAGTACGCGGTGCGCTGCGGAGGCTGTTTCAATCACCGGCTGGATCTCTCAGACGGAATCCTCGTAAAGAACAATCACATCGACCTTGCAGGCGGAGTTCGCGTTGCAATTGAACGCGCGCTTGCTAATCGCAAAGGGGAGCAGCCGATTGAAGTGGAAGTGCGAAACATGCAGGAACTGGACGGAGCTCTGAAGTACGGAGCCGAGTCTATTCTTCTGGACAACATGACCCCGGCGCAAACTCGCGAGGCGGTTGCGCGAATCCGTCAGGAAGCTCGCGCCATGAAGATCGAGTCCTCTGGCGGGATCACGCTGGATAATGTGCGGCTGTATGCGGAAGCAGGCGTGGACTTCATTTCGGTTGGCGCGCTTACGCACTCGGCACGCGCTGTGGATTTGAGCATGCGAATCGAAGCGGCGTGAGCCGGTTGTTGGCAAAGAGAAAGTGAGCCGCGCCGTTCTTTCCAGGGAGGCTCACTCGCTGCGCGCAATCTCCCGCACAATCGCCGCAATCAACAATGGTTTGAAGCGGTCAAAGACGCGCTCGACCGCCTGGTGAATCCGCTCAGCATCACTTTGTGCAGCCTCCGCTTGGGGCACTGGAGCCTCTGCAGGCATATTCTCTTCTTCCAACACTTGCACTTCAGTCACCGGCAAGTCAGGCTGCGGAACTTCCTCCGCTGCTATTTCAGGAGCGGCAAGCACCGGCGGTTCGGAAAATTCTTCGAGTTCCAGTTCCGCTACGGGCGCTGTAACTTCGGGCATTTGTTCAACCGTTGGCAGCGACGATTCCCCTGCGAAGCCAGTATCGAACAGCGGGTCCACAGCATACGGGACTTCGACGTCCTGAACCTCGAGTGCCGTTTCGGGTTCCATCTCTTGAGAGGGAATCGGGCTGGGAGATGTCTCGGTTGCTTCGTCTGAGGGTTCGTCTTGAGCGGAGGCCTCCGCCACCACTGGCTCATCCATGCTGGTCTGCGGCTCAAGATCGAATGCCTCAATGGCAGAGGCTTCCACGGGAGCAGCCTGCAGGCTCTCTTCCTCCACCAATCCAGCTTCCGATGACGTCGCTTGCGGAACTTCCATTACCTCCGCGGAATGCTCATTGGACAATGTGGGCGAGTCGAATGTCTCCAGCAACGGATCGAGGTTTGGGGTTGCTTCCGATAGCTCGAACTCTGCCGAAGCTGCTGTGCCGGAGTCACTCTGCGCTTCCGAGACGCCGGGTGGGTCGATGTGGGCTGGAGCATCTGCTTCGAACTGATCAGAGTGGCCCGGCTCCTCGGCTTCCGTGCGCACCAATGCTGCGGGAGATAGCTCGACGGTATCGGGCTCCAGGTCAAATTCTGTGAACGCCAACGGAGCGTCTTCTTCGTCGAAGGGGACCTGGTCGGTTGCAGAGGCACTGAACGGGATGTGTGCTGAGTCTGGATCGAACGCGAAGTCCACTGGACCGGGCCGATCAATGGATGAGCAGGCCGGCTCTGTTCCGTAGGCGCCATGCATTACCCCGTTCGAGAAAAGCGGCTCATCCGTATCCTCCCTCGGCAGAGGGACTACACCCATGGTGTCGGCCAGCGGGGGATCATCCAGCAGGGGGTCAGCTACCGCAACGATGGTTTTGTCTGCCGGAGCTCCTATCAAGCTGCGCACGGCGGATACAAGCTCATTTGCTGAGAATGGTTTGACGATGATCGCATTGGAGTGAACGTGCTCGCCGTCTTCCGGGCGATACGGCTCCAACTTTCCCACCGTCAGAATTACCGGTAGCGCAGCCGTGGCAGGGTTGGCGCGCAGCCGTTCGCATATCTCCAGTCCTGTGTATCCGGGCATGAAAATATCAAGAATGGCAATGTCGGGTTGAAGTTCACTGATCTTGCGGAGTGCTTCGAGTCCATTGCTCACCGTCAGCACGTCATAGCCGGCGTCAACAAGGATCTTCTTGCCCATGTTCTGAGCTGGTACGCTGTCGTCGGCTAGCAGGATGGAGAGCGGCACGGTGGGTCCGATGAGTGTGGATTCAGGACTAGCTAGAGTGCACGTTAGCGCTTTCGGGCCGCCAGGTCAACGCATTGGGAGCAGTGCTGAGAACATAAGTGAAGAGCAAAGCCCGCCCAAAGGTAACCTTTGGACGGGCCAGGTGCTGGTTTCCAGCACGCTTAGAAGGGAATTGGCAACTTCAAGCGATGCTTCTTCTTCGGCTTCCGGCTGGAGGAAGCGTTCTTTGCGTCGTCCTTTGTTGTGGACGTTGAGGAAGAACTGGATGCCGCAGTGTCGCTTGTGGTGTTGGACGTGCTCTCATTCAGCTGGGAGGGAGCCTGCGTCGGAACGTCACTGGGACTGACCGCTGCTTCCGGGGAACGGGGAGCAGCCTGATTTTCAGGAGTTTTTCCGTCGCTGTTTACCGGTTGCACCGCAATCTTTCCTACCCCACCCTTGGAATCCATTTCAGACTTTGCGGCGGAGTTGATCTCTTTCACCAGCGACGGCGCATCTGTCTCTTTTGGATCCACCAGGGTAGGATCGCCGACTCTTACAGCGGCGGTCATATCGGGGCGCTTTCCCATGTTATTAAGAAAGCGTTCGTAGCGGGTGGTGGCGGTACGGCTCGCCAGTTCCTTCTTATTCAGCGCCAGTGCTTCAGGCGTGGGTGCGGGGACTGGACGGTCGATAGCGGCGAGGCGGCGGCGCGCATCCTGGTAGCGAGGCATCGCCGGGTAGCGGGTCACAATCTTACTGTAGGCCTGCGCTGCATTATCGACATAGCCTTTGACGAGCTTCTGCTTCAGGGTCTCCGAGACATTGACGGCGCGAACTCGATCTGCCTGTTGTTCGTAGGCTTGCCCCAGAATGTAGAGCGCTTCATCCGACTTGCTATAGAGCGGATATGTATCGGTCAGCGTTTTGGATCTCGCAATTGCTGCCAGCAAGGACTGGCGCAGAAAGTAGAAGCGAGCGATGCGAAACTCACGCTCTGCCAGGACTTCCTGAACTTCCAGCAGACGCGTGCGTGCCGTGTCAGCCAATTTGCTGTCAGGGTATTGCAACAGCACCTGGCGATACTCATCTTCAGCGCGGCGGGCGTGGGTGTAATCGCGGTCCGGCTTCTCCATCTGGCGATAGTGAATGTCGGCGATCTTCAGCTGCGCTTCGGCGGCTTCTGCCATGTTTGGGAAGAAAGTGATGAAATCGCGGAACTCGGTTTCCGCCTGGGCCATGGCAGCGGTGGTGCCTTCCTGATACCAGGCTTCACCAACTGTCAACTTGGCGCGGGCCACAAACTCGGAATCCGGATAAGTATTGATGAGCGTTTGCAGCGTCATGCGCGCAACATCATACTTGCGCTGCTTCATCGCCTCCATGGCGCGGTCGAAGAGCACCTTGTCCGGCTGCTTGGAGTTGATGTGAGCCAGCGGATTGGTGGCCTTCTTGTTTTTGCAGGCCACAACGGTCAGCAAACTTGTGGCCAGCAGCAGGGCAATGAACACGCGACGTAACATGCCGGAAACACCTCGGTGAAATACCTGAATGAGCGGTTAAGCCTTATGCATGGTGGCCGAACGTGCGGCCTGCAGAAGTTGTTGAACATTGTGGCCGGAATCACCACGGCCAAAAATTGCATTGCCGGCAACCAGTATCTCCGCGCCAGCTTGCACCACAGGCCCTATCGTATCAAGAGTGATGCCGCCATCCACCTCAATACGGAATCCAAGATGGCGTTGAGCACGCAATTCCGCAAGATTGCGAATCTTTCCCAGGGTACGCGGGATGAATTTCTGCCCCCCGAAGCCGGGATTCACCGACATGACCAGTACATAATCCACAACATCCAGAATGTCTGAGAGCGTTGCCACAGGAGTTGCTGGATTAAGAACGACTCCGGCCATCGCGCCGCGTGAGCGTATATGCTCCACTACCCGGTCAAGGTGTACGCAGGCTTCCTGATGCACGCTGATCCAGTTGGCACCGGCATCGACAAAGGCAGGAATGTACTGGTCGGGATTCTCGATCATCAGGTGAACATCCAGTGGCACGTCCACGTATTTACGCAGGGCGGCGACCACGGGAGGACCAATCGTGATGTTGGGCACAAAGTGACCGTCCATCACATCGACGTGCAGAATTGTTGCCCCCGCCGCCAGCACGGGCGCTACCTGTTCTGCAAGACGCGCAAAATCAGCCGACAAAATAGATGGCGCCAGTTCGATCAAGCGGTTCTCTCGCAAGGAGTTGCTGTGGAAAATTTTATCACGCAAGGGCTGCTTGGCCTTCCGGATATTGCAGAACAGCTTGCATCCGGCACATTCTCGAGCCAATCCGCCCGCTCCGGCGTGGTACGCTGCTCAGCATGGCACTGGTAGAAGCCGAACATCTCACGAAGATCTACGACACCGGCGGTGGTGCCGGAAACGGCCTGCGCGCGGTTGACGATGTCTCCTTCTTCATCGAAGCAGGCGAAACCCTCGGTCTTGTCGGCGAGTCCGGCTGCGGCAAGAGCACCCTGGGTCGCATGCTGTTGCGCCTGATCGAACCCAGCAGTGGCGTCGTGCGCTTTGATGGAACGGCCATCACATCCCTCGATGGGCGCGCGCTTCGCGAATCCCGCCGCGAGATGCAGATCATCTTCCAGGACCCTTTTGGCTCGCTCGATCCACGCCTGACCGTCGAAGAAATCGTCACCGAACCCCTGGCGATCCACGAAGATCTCGGCAAACCCCTGCTGCGCCAGCACGCCGCAGAGTTGATGCGAGCGGTTGGCATGGAGGTCAGCGCACTGGGCCGCTATCCCCACGAATTCAGCGGCGGACAGCGCCAACGCATTGGAATCGCGCGCGCACTTGCCCTGCGTCCGCGGTTTATCGTCGCCGACGAAGCCGTCAGCGCACTTGACGTGAGCGTGGCAGCGCAGATTGTGAATTTGCTGAAGCAATTGCAGAAGGAGTTCGGGCTTACCTACCTGTTCATTTCTCACTCCATGCCGGTGGTGCGGTACCTTTCGACCCGGATTGCCGTGATGCACGGTGGAAAGATCGTCGAAATCGGGAGTGCCGAGCAGATCACCAGCAACCCTGGGCATGAATACACGAAGAAGTTGTTGAAGGCGGTCCAGGAGTAGGAGCTACTCCATCAATAGGACATCGAAGTTCCTGAGCGAGCAAAGAGCGTCTCGGCTCAGGAGTTCTTCTTGCCGTCTTTCTGCAACTCCCGGTAAACATCGCTTTTGCTGATCCCCATTTCCTTTGCCACGCGCTTCATCGCTTCTTTTTCGTCGATCTCTTCAGCTTTCATCAGTTCGCGAACACGAGTGCGGGCGTTCTTTTGTTTCACCGCAGGCAGGCCGTGTTGTTCTTCTGCCCTGCCGATCAGCAGCGTGATTTCCCCGCGCACCTCGTCGCGCTTCTTGAAATTCTCAAGCGCCTCTGCAGCCGTGGAGCGAACAAACTCCTCGTAGATCTTGGTGACTTCGCGAGCGATCACGACGCGGCGGTGTGCGCCGAGTACATCGACAATGTCCTCCAGCGTTCCCAAAATCCGGTGCGGGGCCTCGTAGAAGATCTGCGTCCACGGCGAGTGTTGAATCTCCTCGAGAAACTTACGCCGCTGGCCGAGTTTCACCGGTAGGAAGCCGTGAAATACAAATGAATCTGTCGGAAGCCCGCTAGCTACCAGTGCGCTGAGGAAGGCGGAGGCACCAGGAATCGGCACCACAGGAATCTTGTGCCGGATCGCCAGGGATGCCAGGCGGAAGCCGGGATCGCTGACGCCCGGCATTCCTGCATCGGTGACCAGTGCAATCGAGTGCCCCTGTTCCAGGTGCATGATCAGTTCCGCCGAGCGCGTCAGCTCATTGTGCTGGTGATAACTGATGGTGCGCGTCCCTATGCCATAGTGACTCAGCAGCTTTGCCGTCAGCCGGGTATCCTCGCAGGCAATCAGGTTCACTTCTTTCAGGATGCGCAGCGCACGCAGGGAAATGTCCTCGAGATTGCCAATCGGGGTTCCTACCAGATAGAGCGAGGGTTGAGTTGCCGACATAGATCGCCTCCGAACCGCAGCCGCGCCGCCTGCGCTGCTTCAAACGCGAAGTGTAACAGAGCAAGCCGGTGGAAAATTGACCACACGCTCCGGGGAACCTAGAATCAGAGTATCGAGAGTTCGAAATAGAACGCCGCCAATTTTCGCGGCAACACCGATCTGAAGGAACCATGCCCTTATACGAGTACCTTTGCAGCGCCTGCGCCCATCGTTTTGAGCGTATCGTAAAATTTTCTGACCCCGCCCTCAAGACCTGTCCGCAGTGCGGCAAAGACACTATCGAGCAGATGATCTCGGCTCCGGCTGTACAGTTCAAGGGATCTGGCTGGTACGTTACTGACTACGCCCGCAAGAACTCGTCTCCGGGTTCGTCTTCGAACAAGTCTGAAGGTTCTTCGGACTCGACTTCATCGGCTAAAGAAGGCAGTGGCGCCGGAGACTCCAGTGCAGGTCCAGCCACTTCCGAAAAGGCGTCAGGGGCCAATTCCGGTTCTTCCCCGGCCAGCTCGGAAAGCGCCAACAATGGCGCGTCCAGTGGGACAGGCAAACCCGCCGACAGCAAATAGGAAGGTCGGCACAGTTGGCTCGCGCTGAAGAGGGCAGGGTGCCTGCACACCCCACCCCCGTGTGGTTGGAGTTCGCCTTGCAACTCGCGCTTGGTGTGCGCCGCGAGATAAGCCGCGCATTAACTGCTTTTACTCGCCCGCGATCGTCATCCCCTCGATCCGCAATGTCGGACACGCAATCGCTCCGCGCCAGATCAGGTCGCTGCCGATCTCGGCGAGGTTGCTAAACATCTCGCCCAGGTTTCCTGCCACGGTAATCTCCTCCACCGGATAGGCCAGTTCGCCGTTTTCGATCCACATGCCGCTGGCTCCGCGCGAAAAATCTCCAGTCACAAGGTTCACACCGAAGCCGAGGAACTCAGTGACCAGCAAGCCTTGCTTCACGCCCTTGATAATCTCCTCCTGCGACTTCTCTCCGGGTTGCAGGTAAAAGTTGCCATTGCCGATTCCCGGTGTTCCTGCCAGACCGCGCGAGGCGTTGCCGGTAGTAGCCAGGCCGAGTTTCTTCGCCGTATAAGTATTCAGCAGGTAATTCTTGAGCTCACCGTTTTCAATTACGGTGGTGCGCCGCGTCGGCACACCTTCGCCGTCAAAGGGACGGGTGCCGAACCCACCGGGGATGGTGCCGTCGTCGAACACAGTGAGATTGCTGCCGAATGGTTTCTGCCCCAGTTTGCCTGCGAGGAACGAGGCGTGGCGGTAGATGGCGTCCCCATTGGCCGCGTCGAAGATGTGGTCAAGCAACGCGCCCGCGGTTTGCCGGTCGAAGACAATCGGAACCTTCTGCGTTTTCACCTTGCGCGCGCCCAGCCGGCGCAACGTGCGCTCGGCTGCAATCCGCCCCACCTCTTCCGGAGACTCCAGCTTTGCCAAAGTGCGAGCCACTGAATACCAGTAGTCGCGCTGCATGTTGCCCGCTTCGTCGCTGGCAATCGGCACCGCTGAAATCGAGCAGTACGACGAGCGGTACTCGCCTACAAATCCATGTGAGTTCGCCAGCACCTTGCGCCCAATGCTCGCGTCAAAGGTCCCGCCTTCGGAGTTGGTCAGGCGCTTGTCCACGGCGAGCGCGGCTTTCTCCGCGCGCCTGGCCTGGTCGATGCGCTCCTCGTTGGAGAGCGAATACACGTCGTTGTAGTAGAGGCCCAGATCGCCTTCAATCTGCCCCAACTGCTCGGGGGCGGGAATGCCCGACATCGGATCTTCCGAGGTGATCTTCGCCAGCTCAATCGCGGCTTTTACAAGCTGCTCCACGCCTTCCGGCGAAAGGTCGCTGGTGGACGTGTTGGCCGAGTGCTGTCCCACGAAGACTCGCACACCCAGCCCGCGTGAGCCCGACTCCTTCAGGGTTTCCACTTCGCCTAGCCGAACCGAGGTTGAGAACTCCGAGCCCTCGCTCACCACCGACTCCACGGCCGATGCGCCCAGCTCGACTGCCCGCTTCACCACACCTGCAACCAGCTCGCGCAGGTCCACTTCCGCTGATGTCACTGTCGTTGCCATTACTCTGCGCTCCCCGTGCCGCCCACTGTCATGCGGTCAATCTTCAAGGTTGGAATGCCGACGCCGACGGGGACGCTCTGTCCGTCTTTGCCGCAGGTGCCGATGCCTTCGTCGAGCATCAGGTCATTTCCCACCATGCTCACGCGAGTCAGCACGTCCGGACCATTGCCGATCAGGGTTGCGTCCTTTACCGGAGCCGTGATCCTGCCATCCTCAATCAGGTAAGCCTCGCTGGCGGCAAATACAAATTTGCCGTTGGTGATGTCCACCTGCCCGCCTGCAAAATTCACGGCGTAGAGCCCGCGCTTCACACTCTTGATGATGTCCTCCGGCAGGTCCTCTCCCGAGAGCATGTAGGTATTGGTCATACGCGGCATGGGGATGTGCTCGTAACTTTCGCGGCGGCCGTTGCCGGTATTGGGAAGGCCCATCAGGCGTGACGACAGCTTGTCAGCCATGTAGCCCTTCAGGATGCCCTTCTCGATCAGCATGGTGTTGTTGGTGGCGTTGCCCTCGTCGTCCACGTTCAGCGAGCCGCGGCGCTCGTTGAGCGTGCCGTTGTCCACCACCGTGCACTTGTCACTGGCCACCCGCTTGCCCAGCAACCCGGAGAACGCGGAGGTCTTCTTGCGATTGAAGTCCGCCTCCAGTCCGTGTCCGATCGCCTCGTGCAGCAGCACTCCAGGCCATCCCGGGCCAAGCACAACCTCCATCTCACCTGCAGGGCAGGAGACGGCGGTCAACTGCAGAATTGCCTGCCGCGCCGCTTCGGTTGCAAAATGCTCTGGCGTCTTCTCGGTCAGGAAGATCTCGAACTTGTTGCGTCCGCCGCCGCCTGAGCTTCCCTTCGCGCTCACCTCGCCATCGCGCGCGATCACAAATACGCTCATGCGAGACAGTGGCTGTACATCTTCGGCAAAGGTGCCGTCGGAGCCGATCACCAG
>CAILAZ010000347.1 GCA_903832295.1 uncultured Acidobacteriota bacterium | reverse complement strand
GCCATCGAGTATCGGCAAGGGCTCCCCGACGGAGATGGCGTAACTATTTGCGCTGGCCGCCAGCGCGGCTTGGTTGACGGTGAGCGAGACGCTTGCAGTGGCACTCGTGTAGTCCGCCGCATCGTCGGGGGTGAAGGTCACGGACAATGTGTGGACTCCGGCGCCGAGCAGTTCACCGAGCGCCGGGGTGTAGCTGAACTTCCCGGCAACGCCTCCGCTGGAGGCATTCAACTGCGCCGCGCTGAGAGCGGTGCCATAGGAGATGGCCGCCGGTGCCGCCCAGGTGATGGTCGGGGTTGCCTGGCCGCCGCCGGTGATATCGAGACCTGCCTTCGCGCTTAAGGGATCTGGCTGCACGGCGCTGCCTGCGGCGGTGACGGGGAGGCTGATGGAGAGTGTGTCACTGAAGCCGACAGTGTCCACACTGAGGGCGCTGAAGGTTGCGCCGATTCCTGCCACGGTGGTCACAGGACCCAGGCCGGTGGCGGTTCCGCTGCCGCTGAAGATCAAGGTCAAGGGCAGGCCGCCGAGGTTCTGTCCGTTTTCCATGACGGAGGCGATGGGGGCAGGGTTGGTTACGAGGCCGCCGGCGGTTCCGCTATAGAAACCACTGGCGGGCAAATTGGCGAACTGCAGAGACTGATAGCCTGTCTGCACTGCTCCGGCATCGACACAAAGGGTTGGGCCGTAGGTGGTGGACCTCGGGAAGCCGCGCTGATCGGTGGTGACTCCCGAGGGCACATCGCTTGCGAGCCCGGCGCAGATGGCGGCGCTGCCGGGCATGGGCATCATGGTCTGGGTTGGCCCGCCGTATCCGGCGAGTGGGAGCAGAGGATTGCCGGTGGCAGAGATGTTGTTCGTGAGAGTGCTGCCGGTGGCGGCGCAGTTGGCGCAGTCGTCCTCGACTCCACGGGCGAGATTGTTCCAATAGACGGTGTCGCTTACGGTGATTGCCTCATAGGTGATGATGCCGCCACCTCCGCCACTGCTCGAAGAGTTTCCGGACACGACGCCGTTGAGCAGTGTCAGTTGGCCGCCGCCGTAATTTTCAATGGCACCGCCGACAAAGGTTGCAGAGTTGTTTGCAAAGGTGCTGTTGGAGATCACCATGGCTCCGGCCGTGTTCATGATGCCGCCGCCGTCACTGTAATTGCCGTTGCCGTAGTAGTCGGTGCCGCCGGTGACGGTGTTATTGGCAACGGTGCTGTTGGTCATGTACAAGGTTCCGCTGTTGTTGCGGATGCCGCCGCCGTCGCCGCGTGAGCCATAGCCGTTGCCGTTGGCGGAGTTGCCGGAGATGGTGGTGTTATTTACGAACAGAGTGCCGGAGTTGTAGATGCCTCCGCCGTAAGCCAGGATGAAGTTGTTGCTGCCGCTTGCCGTGTTGTTGGTGATGGCGCAGTTGTTGATGACGAGCGTGGCGGCGTTATTGATGCCTCCGCCGAAGATGTCGAGATTGCTGTAGTACTGCACCGCGGAGGCAGAGCCGTTGGTAATGGTGAGACCTGAGAGGTAAACGGTTCCGTCGGTGATGGTGAGCACGGTGTACTGGTTGTTGCCGGAGATGGTCAGCAGATTGGCGCCGAGGCCATTGATCGTCACACCCTGGCTGATGGTGAGCGTTCCGCTGGTGAGGACGATGGTTTGCCCGCTGAGGGCGCTGGAAAAATTGATGGTGTTGGTGCCGGGGTCGGTTCCGCTGGCCAGGTTGTTGATGGCATAACGCAGGGAGCCTGTATCCGCGGGGTTATCGGAATTGTCAGTTACGACGAAGGTGGTTGCGTGGGCGACAGAACCCAGGACCAGGCATAGCAGAAATGCAAGTACACTCCAGCCGAGGCGAGGCGAGCGATGGGGGTTGCGGGACGGGAAACCGTGCCGTGCGATGGCAGGTGAAAGACTCCGGGAGGCTTGAAGGGCGGGGCAGCCAGAAGGCGTGCTCAGGAGTGGCATGGATACACAGTTTCCTTGTTGGAGGTGGAAGGTTCCATTCTACTCTGTATCCGCAGCCTGACTGGCTGGATTGTCGATAGAAAAGACACACTCCCACGCCAACAGAAAAAACTCAGCCTTTATGCCAGCCCCGCACGAAGTGAACGCTACTCCGCCAAGTCGCTTTTGAAGAGGGCGATCAACTCCACTGCGGACTTGTTTCCTGCTTCGCGGTAGATACCGTAGGTGAGCACGGCGACGCCTGCGTTTTTCAATCGCTGGTTGGCCTGATTGGAGCGCCAGATGGCGCTGCTCCAAAGCTCGTAGAGATCAACGCGGGCAGTGTAGGAATCGGTCCATTGCACCGCACGGTTGTAATTTTCCCGCGAGACCAGCACCGCCACGTTTTTGTGGTTGAGCATCACGATGCTGAAGACGTAGTCAGCGTCCTCCCGGTTGTTCATGAGTTCGAAACGCTTGTCTCCCTCGAACTGCTTTTCCAACTTCATGGTTCCGCTGTCATGCACCTTCAGATTGCGCACGCAATCCGATTTGGGGTTTACCGAAAGCGGCTGGAAGTAGATTTTGGCGGGAGTTGCGGGGAGCGGAAAGGGATCGCCCTGGGGCAGAGTACCGTGAAAGACCAGATTCATGTCACATTGCGCCCGGGCCTGCTGATTGGTGGATGCGTGCAAGAGTTGAGCGGAGGAGAGCGTGCCGAGCAGCAGGAGAGTAAAGGCGATGATTCGACTCAAAGATGGCCCCTGGGCAAGTTCGAATTGACAACGCGGAATCTTAACACTAAGGTGCTAGTTGCCAGAAAAGTATTACTGAAAGCCATACTCTCCGGTAACTCCGGAGGACACGAACTGGACCGGTGAAAATCACCGGGGAGTGGTTCGCGCAGGCGGCTGGCAATCCAAAAATATATTGGGAGAGGGTATGAGACGGACGTTGGCATTTCTGCTGGTGTTCGCCATGTTCGCGTGTTTCGCACAGCCCGGCTTTGCGGGTAAGAAGAACCGCGAATATCTAGACGGCGTACTAGCGAGAGAGATCACGAAAACACACGTTGTAATCACCCATTACATTGACAACTCGCACTTTGATACTACGAACACTTACAGCAATCATTACTTCGGGGTACGCGTGGGTCGCGTGTACTACGTGGGGATGATGGAGAAGAAGTTTTTCTCTCTGAACCGGGTCGATCCGAACGACTGGCCGGAAGGCCGTCCGGTGAAGGTTCGCTTTGAGCGGCTGCGCAGCATGGGAGTGAGCGTCACCTTCATGTTTCTGCAGAGACCCGATGGCGGCGAGATTGAGACTCACGTCTATAGCATCCTGGACGAGGATGGAAAGCAGTTGTGCGGTTTCTTCAAGTGTTGATTCACCGAACCTAAGGACCAAGGAGAACTTATTTCGATGAAACGTATATGTCTTGTTGCTCTTTTGCTTAGCACGTTTGCGCTGTTGGCGATCACACCGGCTTTTGCCGGCGACGATGAAGGCTCCCTGATTGAATCTTCCGCCGGCCTGAAGAAAGGCGCGCACGCGGTTGCGCGCGCTGATGGAGAGAACGAGTTCACGCTGAAGGGCAAGGACGTCGATCTCACGGTTCCATACACCCAGATCACGCACCTGGAGTATGGCCTGAAGAGCCACATGACCGTGGGCTACAGCCTGGTGATGGGCGTGCACCCGAAAAAAGTGAAAGAGAACATGCTGACGATTGGATATACCGACGCCAGCCAGAGACCGCAGACGCTGGTGCTGAAGCTGGGCAAAGACAAGATTTTCACGACGCTGATCAATCTGCAGAACAAGAGCGGCAAGAGGATTGAGTTCGGCGACGAGAAGGCTCGCAAAGAGGCAATGGCACAGGCGCCTCCGGGGCAGGTGTTCTAGATTCTTCGGTAACGGAGAGGCGGCCTTGCGGGGCCGCTTTTTCGTGCACGGGCAGCGACGCCCCGGCACCCGCCGGTCCGGCGATTCCGCTGGCGGAGATCTGCCATAGCTGAAAAGTACATGGGTGGGGCAAAGAAAGTATTTCCGTTCCCCCACCGGGTAGCGCAGAATTCTAACGCGATCTGCTGTGATCAATTCATAGGAAGACCCCCGGGACTCCCGGGAAGGATTGGAGACGCGTGAAGATATTAGGCATTACATGCGGAAGAAATAACAGCAATACCGAAATCCTGGTAAAAGAGGCGTTGATGGGGGCCGAAGCGGCCGGAGCGGAAGTGGAACTGATTCGGCTCCACGACCTGAACATCAAGCCCTGCACCGGCTGCAACTCCTGCGTGCTCGACCTGTTTGAGAGAGGCGG
>CAILAZ010000346.1 GCA_903832295.1 uncultured Acidobacteriota bacterium | reverse complement strand
GGCAAGGCCATTGATTTTCGCTGGCTGAAGTGCCTTTGAAGCTACGCAGGAGATTTGGACGGAGCTGGGATTCCTCGCTTTGCTCGGAATGACAACGTAAGAAACAAGGTTGCACAATGGCGGCGGAGCAACTCCCAAGCTTGGGTCGGAATTGCAGGGCGGGAAGAGTCAACGACCACTCAACGAAAGACGCGTTCGAGGGGGCCGACGCTTGCTATTGCTGCGTCAGGCGAAGTCCCCAGAGCTGGAAATGAAACAACTCTGGGCCGACTGTGGCAAGGCCATTGATTTTCGCTGGCTGAAGTGCCTTTGAAGCTACGCAGGAGATTTGGACGGAGCTGGGATTCCTCGCTTTGCTCGGAATGACAACGTAAAAAACAAGGTTGCACAATTGGCGGTGGAGCAGCTCCCAAGCTTGGGACGGAATTGCAGGGCGCGAAAAGTCAACGACCCACTTAGCGAAAAACGCGTTGAATGGAGCGCACGCGGGGGGCGGTGACGTCGAATCGTGGGGAAGAGTGCGCGGAGTTAACCGACAAACGATTGATGGATGGGGGCGGGAGATATAACATCGCTGGATATGGCTGGCAATCAGGAAGAGCGTGCGCGGCTGGTGGCCGGTGGGCCACTGGAGGGCGAAGAGGGATTTGAACTGAAGCTGCGGCCGCAGCGGCTGCAGGAGTTTATTGGGCAGCCGAAGGTGAAGGAAAACCTGGCGGTGGCAATTGCGGCGGCACGGGCGCGGGGCGAGGCGCTGGACCATATCCTGCTGTATGGGCCTCCGGGGCTGGGGAAGACGACGCTGGCAACGATTATCGCCAACGAGATGGATGCGGCGTTCCAGCAGACCTCAGGGCCGACGCTGCAGATCAAGGGCGATCTGACGGCGATTCTGACGAACGTGCAGCACAAGCAGGTGCTGTTTGTGGACGAGGTTCACAGACTGCAGCCGGCGCTGGAGGAACTGCTGTATTCGGCGCTGGAAGACTGCCGCCTGGACATTATGGTGGGGCAGGGGCCCTCGGCACGGACACACTCGTTCGAGATTCCGGCATTTACCTTTGTGGGGGCAACGACGCGGATTGGGTTGCTGTCGGCTCCGCTAAGGTCAAGGCTGGGACTGGTGCTGCGGCTGGAGTTTTACTCGCACGAGGATCTGAAGATCATCCTGAACCGCTCGGCACAGATCATTAACGTGGGAATAGACGACGACGCGGCGCTGGAGATTGCGACCCGGTGCCGGGGAACACCTCGCGTTGCCAACCGGCTGCTGCGAAGGGTAAGGGACTACGCACAGGTGCGGGGGACAGGGCATATCGACCGGGAGACAGCGAAGGCAGCGCTGGAGATGCTGGAGGTGGATCAGCATGGCTTTGACGAAGTGGACAGGCGGCTGCTGCTGACGATTATCGAAAAATACCAGGGCGGGCCGGTGGGAGTGAATACGCTGGCGGCAGCACTGGCGGAAGAGCCGGATGCGATTGAGGAAATCTACGAACCGTTTTTGATACAGATTGGATTTCTGGACAGGACTCCGCGGGGGAGGGTGGCGACACAGCTGGCTTATAAGCATTTTGGGGTGGAGCCTCCGAAGAAGCAGAACACGCTGTTCTGAACGCGGGGCGGGATGAAAGCAAGGGCAGCCATGGCGGCTGCCCTTTGTGCTGCGGGAACGGGTGCAGGCTACTCCTCTTCCTCTTCTTCCAGTCCGGCACCGGCAGCCTTGGCGGCGGCGATGACCTTTTCCTGCTGGAGGGCGGGGACGAAGTCGTAGTGATCCATTTCCATGCTGAACGAGCCTCGGCCCTGGGTCATGGCGGTGAGGTCGGTTCCGTAGGTGAGCATTTCAGACATGGGGCAGTGGGCGCGGATGACAGTGTTTCCGGCCTGATTGTCCATGCCCTGGATGCGTCCACGGCGGGAGTTCATGTCACCCATGACGGCTCCGGCGAATTCGTCGGGGACGGTGATGGTGACCTGCATGATGGGCTCGAGGATGGCGGGCTTGGCGGCCTCCATGGCTTTTTTGAAGGCGATGCGCCCGGCTTTCTTGAAGCTCATTTCATTGGAATCCACATCGTGATAGCTGCCGTCGTAGAGGCTGACCTTAAAATCGACGACCGGGTATCCGGCGAGGAAGCCACGGGCGGCGGCTTCGAGGATTCCCTTTTCGACGGCGGGGATGAAGTTCTTGGGGATGGAGCCTCCAAAGGTGTCATTGGAGAACTCGAAGTTTCCGCCGCGAGGCAGAGGCGACATGCGGATTTTGCAATCGCCGAACTGGCCGTGCCCGCCGGACTGCTTTTTGTGGCGGCCCTGGACGTCCGCGTTGCCGCGAATGGTTTCACGGTAGGGGACCTTGGGCGCCTTGAGGATGACCTCAGTGTGGTAGCGGCGCTTGAGCTTGCTGACGATGACCTCAATGTGCTGCTGGCCGGTTCCGGCGATGAGGAAGTCCTTGGTCTGGGCATCGCGGAAGAAGCGGAGCATGGCGTCCTCTTCCATGAGCTTGTGGACGCCAACGCCGAGCTTGTCTTCATCGGCGCGGGTCTTGGGCTCGATGGCGAAGGTGATGGCGGGCTCAGGGAGGCTGACGAAGGGGTACTGGATGGGCGCGGATTTGTCGCCGAGAGTATCTCCGGTGAGAGTTTCCTTGAGCTTGGCCACGGCCCCGATGTCTCCGGCGGCGAGCTCGGGAACAGGGATGAGCTGCTTGCCGAGGACGGCGGCGATATGGGCGAACTTTTCAGTGGTGCCGCGGAGGTAGTTGGTGACGGTAGCGTCATTTTTGAGGACGCCGCTGACGACCTTGAAGTAGGAAATGCGTCCGGAGAAGGGGTCGCTGACGGTCTTGAAGACGAAGAGCGAAAGCGGCTCAGAGGAGGCAATCTTGCGTGAGGGCGGCTCGGCGTCAGGCGAGGTGGGAACGCCGGCGATGGCCCCGCGCTCGGTGGCGGCGGGAACGTAGTCGAGGAGGAAGTCGAGGACTTCATCACTGCCGATGTTTCCGAGGCCGGAGGCGAAGAGGACGGGGAAGAGGCGGTCTTCGCGGATGGCGTTGTGGATGCCGGAGACGATGTGCTCCTCGCCGATGGTGCCGGTATCAAAGTACTCGCTCATGAGAGCGTCATCGCCTTCGGCGACGAGTTCGATGAGAGCTTCATGCGCGGCCTTGGCCTGGTCAGCCATGTCGGCGGGAATGTCTTCGATGCGGGCGCGCCCGTTGCCGCCCATTTCGTAGTAGTAGGCCTTCAACTTGACGAGATCGACGACGCCCTTGAAGTTCTTCTCGGCTCCGATGGGGAGCTGGACGGGGACGACGTTGCGGCCAAAGGTGGAGGTGAGCGACGCCATGACGCGCTCGAAGTCGGCGCGCTCGCGGTCCATGCGGGTGCAAATGACGACGCGGGGGAGGCTGAGGCTGTCAGCGAAGTTCCATACCTTCTGGGTGACGACCTGGACGCCGGAGACGGAGTCCACGACGACGAGTGCGGTATCGACGGCGGGGATTGCCATTTCGGCTTCATGGACGAACATGTTGAAGCCGGGAGTGTCGATGAGGTTGATCTTGGTCTTGCCCCACTCGATGGCGGCGAGGGAGGCGGAGATGGTCATCTGACGGGAGATTTCCTCTTCGTCGTAATCGGTTGCGGTGGTACCGTCGTCAATCCGGCCGAGACGGGGAGTGCTGCCGGCGGTGAAGAGCAGCGCCGACACCAGAGAGGTTTTGCCAGAGTGGGAGTGGCCAATGACAGCCACGTTGCGGACATTCTCACCTTCGTAGGTCTTCACAAAATAACTCCCGAGAGCTTTGATTCGAAAGCCCTGCAAGGAGCTACGTGGAGTTCCGTCGGAAAGCGGCGGCGGCAACCACGCGAGCGCGTTTGCAGAACCATTCGCCAAGGGCGGCTGCCTGAAAAGGCGGCAGACGTCTTACTTCGTAAACCGAGCTGCGACAACCAAATACTTTACCAAGCGCGTTTACCGGCTCCTTCTCCGTCCGGGGCGGCCTGCCCATGCGGGCTACGGAAGCTCCCCAAAATGGAGCGGAAAGGACGAGAACGGCTGCGCCTTTCGGCGCACGCGGAAGAAAAACTAAAGCAGAGCATCGTAGCACACGGGCCGAGCAGGCTCAATTTTGACCGGACCGTAACATTAGTGCTCCGTATTTTTGATACACGAGCGGGAGAGAAGCCGCCATAGTCATGCGTCACAGAATGATGTGACGGGTACACTCCTGAGTGTGGAAGGGAGCCAACACTGGAAGGACTGGAGCAAAAGCAAGGTAAGGAACAAGATCCACTGTTCCGCGCGCTTCCTGCTCCTCCCAGAGTTGGAAAGAGCCAACTCTAGGCCACCTGGGACTTCCAGTTCAGCGGCTCGGTGCGGCACATTACGCTCGGAACGCTGCTGAGGAGGGGGCGGATCAGCGAGGTGGACCTGAAGGGGACCGGAGAGGAGCGGATGATCCGGGTTGTTGCAGGGCTGGGTTCCCCACTTTGTTCGGAAAGAAGGGGCAGGAACAGGAGCAAGGTCAACTGCCCCACTCAACGAAAGGAGCGTTGAGTGGGGCACTCGCCACGAATGGGGTCAGGGGTGGGGGGAGGTGGTGTCGGGTTCGTTCTGGAAGCTGGCGACGAAGTTGCGGTAGAGGGCGATGGCGCTGAGGGCGGAGAGGGCGAGGAGGGTGAAGCCGAGGGTGGGCTGGTGGAGGATGAGTTTTCCGGTGCCGAAGAGGCAGAGGTACACCATGGCGCAGCCAAGGAGCCAGGCGGCGAGGTTGCTGCCGAGGTCGCGGGTGGGGGCGACGTTGGAGATGCGGGCGGCGATGGGCTGCCAGCCACGGACGTCAGGGCGGACCTGGCGGTAGAAGGCTTCGAGGACGGGGCGGGGTTCGGCGGGGGTGAGGAGGGTGACGGCGAGCCAGACGAGGGTGGTGATGGCTGTGGTGGTCATAGCCGTCTTGGCGAAGAGAACGGGGGCGGCTCCGTGGAAGGGGTGGAGGTAGTTGAGGGTGAGGGTGACGGCGAGCGAGCAGGCCATGGCGGAGATCTCCGACCAGGCATTGATGCGCCACCAGTACCAGCGGAGGAGATAGACGGCTCCGGTTCCGGCCCCGACCTCCATGACGACCTGCCAGCCGCTGGCGATGGATTCCAGGTTGACGGAGACCCAGGCGGAGGCGAGGACGAGCAGGACGGTGGCGAGGCGGGAGACCATGACGTAGTGTCCGTTGCTGGCCGAGGGGCGGAGGAAGCGGCGGTAGAAGTCGGAGACGAGGTAGGAGGCTCCCCAGTTGAGCTGGGTGGCGACGGTGGACATGAAGGCGGCGAGGAATCCGGCGATGGCGAGGCCGCGCATGGAGTGAGGAAGATAGTTGTTCATCCCCAGCATGTACCCGGTTTCCGGATGGGCGAGGCCGGGGTAGAGGACGATGACGCAGAGGGCGGTGAGAATCCACGGCCAGGGGCGCATGGCGTAGTGGGCGACGTTGAACCAGAGGACGGATAGCAGGCCCTGACGCTCGTCACGGGCGGAGAAGATGCGCTGGGCGATGTATCCGCCGCCACCGGGCTCGGCGCCGGGGTACCAGACGGCCCACCACTGCATTCCGATGTTGACGAGGAAGGTGACGACGGGGACGGTCCACAGCATTTCGCGGGTGAGCCCGCTGGAGAGGCTGGGGAAGAAGGCGAGGGGGTTGCCGGTGGCAGGGGTCTGCATGGCGGCGAGGCGGCTGATGAGGGCGGAGATTCCGCCGACGGCGCGGACGGCGTAGAAGGCGATGGCGATGACGATGGACATCTTGAGCACGAACTGGAAGAGGTCGGTCCAGAGGACTCCCCAGAGGCCGCCGAGGGAGACGTAGAGTCCGGTGAAGGGGATGAGGAAGAAGACGCAGATGGCGAGCGCGGCTCCGTCAGGGGATGCCCAGGGGCCTCCGAGAGGAGCGACCCAGTGGCCGACGCGGAGGAGGAGCGGGGTTCCTCCGAGGGTGGTGGCGACGATGCTGGTCATGGCCTTGGTGACCCATCCGAGGATGACGCAGTTCATGAGCAGCCCGAGGTAGACGGCACGGAAGCCGCGAAGGAAGGCGGCGGGGCGCCCGCTGTAACGGATTTCGGCAAACTGAACGTCGGTGAGAAGACCGCTGCGGCGCCAGAGGCGGGCAAAGAGAAAGACGGTCATCATGCCGGAGAGAAGCGACCCCCACCAGAGCCAGTTTCCGCTGACGCCCTGGGCGTAGACGAGGCCGGTTACGACCAGAGGCGTGTCCGCGGCGAAGGTGGTGGCGACCATGGAGGTTCCGGCAAGCCACCAGTTGACGTTGCGGCCGGAGACGAAATAGTCATCAACACTGCGGGCGGAGCGCTTGCGGAACCAGAAGCCGAGAAGGACGGTGATGGAGAGGTATCCGAGGATGGCCAGCCAGTCGAGAAGAGTGAGGGTCATGGGTTCCCGTGGATTTGGAGATTGCCGAAGGCTAACACGAAGCCGGGGAGAGAAGGTAGTGTGGGGTTGCGGGATCGGCGGAAGAATCCAGGGAGGAGTGGAGGAAGGGCGAAGACTATCGTGCGGGCAGGAGGATCGAAAAAGGGAGACAAAGACTGTAGAATTTCAGAATACGGGGTGGGGACCCGTCCTACGCCGTTGGAAGCAACACCCGATCTGCTCGCACGCAGGAGACTTCGAATGCTCAATCCGCATAACGTCCAACCCTTTCCGGAGCCCTCGGCGGCAGACATCCTGGACCGTCAGCATTCGGAGATCAAACGGAAGCGCCAGAACCTGCGCACCTCGATCATCGAGGGAATGGGCATGGACCAGATCGTTGCGTGCGCCAAAGACCTGATTGACACGACACTGGAGCACTTCCGTTCCGAAGAGCACGCGATGGAAGCGAGCAGGTTTACAGGACTGACAGGCCACAAGCATCTGCACGCGGAGATGATCCAGAGCCTGGAGGAGATATGGGGAGAGCTGGAGCACCGAAAGATCAGCACGGCAATGGAGCTGATGAGCTTTTTCGATGTGCGGCTGACCTACCACCTGGATTTTGAGGACGGGGCTTTTGAGCGGGAGATGAAGAACATCAGGAATCTGTAAGAGAGCGCGCAGGCAGGGGAAATGCAAAGCGGCGGAGCGTATCCGCCGCTTTGCCGTGTGCGCAAGACAACGGACTAATGGGTGTGCTGCGCGGCGGAGTAGAGTCGCTCAGCGATTCCGACGGCGACGATGGCGAAGATGACATGGGCCACCTGGATCGCGCGCAGGGTGTGAAAAGTGAGCGGGAGCTGGGCGAATCCAAGGACGGGCAGCGAGAACGCAAGGAGAACGCCGAGGATTCCGGGAACGACGGCCTTCTTGAGCAGTGCGAGAACGGCAAGTGCGAAGACGAGAAGGGAGATGAGGAGACCGACTCCGATGTGAGAGCCGAGATACTTCTCAGTGCCGGTCCAGAGCAGCGCGCCGAAGACAATGGCAACGACGGCGCCAATTCGTACCAACATGATCATAGCTTTTGCCAAATCTGCACTCCTTTAAGAGGTGAAATACTCTACTCCGGTTAGATTCCGGCGAGTCGGATTCGACTCGCGGAGTTGAAGGAACGCCAGCCTTTGAGGGCTGGCGTTTCCAGTGAACGAAGCGCGCTTAGAACTGGAGACGGAGCGCGAGTTGGATGACACGGGGACCACCGCCACCGAGTCCGGGATTTCCCTGGGCTACGTCCGGCGTCTGGCTGATGACGCCAACGGTCGGGGAGGTGGGATCGAAGCTTCCGTTGGGAAGCGCGAAGTTGGGGTGGTTGAAGATGTTGAAGAACTCGGCGCGAAGCTGGGCGGTGAAGCGTTCGCAGAGTTTGGTGGACTTCTCAACGGAGAAGTCCGTGTTGACGAACTTGGGTCCGAAGATGGCGTTGCGCCCGAGGTTGCCGAATGGGCCATCGGTGGGGTTGGAGCCGGGCTGGGAGAAGGCTGCCGGGTTCAGGTATCCGGTAGCTGGCGACCAGTGCGAGAGGATTGGATTGACGCCGGGAACGATATTGGGACGCTGGCGGTAGTTGTAGAGACCGCTGGTGTCATTGGAAGTAACGATGGGAATGGGGCGTCCGGTTTGGGCGGTGAAGATGGTGCCAAGCTGCCAGCCGGTCTTGAACCAGGAGGGGCCGAAGCCGAAGCTGGGAATGGCGTAGTTGGCGGCGGCGGTGAAGCGCTGGCGGGTGTCAAAGGTAGAGGGGCCACGCTCGGCGCGCAGGTTGTTGGAGTCCTGCGGGAAGGCGGCGCCGGGGGTGAAGTCGATGGCGTCAGAGGCATCGTCGATGGACTTGGCCCATGCGTAATTGGCGAAGCCAGTGAGGCCCTTCCACGAACGCGCCTTGAGGGTTGCCTGTAGAGCGTGATAGGTGGATGCGGAGTTGGTTCCCAGGGTGGAGATGGCGTAGTAGTTCTGGTTGGGATAGTTGCCGTTGGAGTCAGGCTGATTGGCGTCATAAAGGCGCGCGAGGTGCGTACCCTTGGAGCCGACGTAGCCGATCTCAAAGGAAGCGGCGCGGGCAATGGACTGCTGGATGTTCAGGTTCCAGCTCTGGACATAAGGGGTGGTGAATTTGGGCGAGGTGACGAAGATGCTGTAAGGTCCGCCCGTGCTGGGCGTGAGAACCGGGCCAACTCCGGTGGACCAGGCAGTGGAGTCGAAGTTGAGCGGAGTGACCGGCTTGGGACCGATGGGATTGGTGGTGATTCCAGCGGTGGCGGTGTAGTTGGTGGTGATGACGTTCTGGGGGATGTAGTCGTAGTAGAGGCCGTATCCGGCGTGGACGACGGTGCCGGGGAGGGCCTGCCAGGCGAGTCCGAGGCGGGGGGAGAAGTTGGTGAATTTCTTGTCCCATGCATTCTTTACGCCGCCACTGCCGACCATGTGAAGGAGTCCGTCGCTGCCGAGATTGGAGATGAGGTTGTTCTTCTCGGAGAGCGGTCCGAAGTACTCCCAGCGGACGCCGAGGTTGAGGGTGAGCTTGCTGGTGGCCTTGTAATCGTCTTGCACGAAGAGCGACGCGCCGTTGTTGTAGGTGGTGCGCTGGGTGTTTCCGGCGTTGGCAGATGCGCCGATGTTTCCGGTGAAGTAGCTGCAGAGCGTCCCGGCGACGGCATCAAGCGGGAGGCATGGATCATTGGGATCGAAGGGGCCGTTGACGTAGAGGAGGCCGCGCTCGAGATTGTCATTGAACGAGTTGACGGAGACGCGGCGGAACTCGCCGCCGAACTTGAAGACGTGGGGGCCGTGAGTCCAGGTGAAGTGATCGAGGCCCTGGAAGGTCTGGCTGACGCGGGCGCGGGGGATGCTGTAGGCCGATGCGCCGAAGTTCTCAAGGACACCGTTGAAGTCGATTTCCGGGAGGCCGCCCTTGGCGGTTCCCATGTTGAGGCCAAGGGTGGAGGGATCGACCTTGGCATCTGCGCTGTTGAAGCTGGTGCGATAGCGCGAGTATCCAAAGCGAAGTTCGTTGAGCTTGGAAGCGGAGATGGTGGTGAGCAGGCTGGCGGAGACGACCTGGACGCGGGTAGGCGAGACCTGAGCGAAGTTGGCAATGCGCGAGCCCGCGCCGTATCCCTGGCCGCCTAGCGGGTAATTCTGCTGGCTGCCGCTGTAAGCATAGCGGGCGGTGAACATCTCGCGGTCTGTGAACTGGTGGTCGATCTTGATGATGCCGCTGTTGAGGTCGTTCTTGTCCTGCACGGAGACGGCGGCGGAACCGAAGCCGTTGGCGTCAATGCTGGTGGGTGCCGGGAAGAACCTGGTGAGCAACTTGGGGAGGGCAGGACTGATGGGGCCGGTAGTTTGAGCGACGGCGAGAGCGGCTGCGATTTGCGCCGGGGTGGGGACGGCGAAGAGGAAGTCGCTGGAGACGCGCTCGCGCTGACCTTCGTAGGCTCCGAAGAAGAAGGTGCGGCCGTGGACGATGGGACCGCCGAGGGACGCGCCAAATTGATTGTTCTTGAAGGGGCTCTGGGGATTGGAGCTGCCATCCTGATTGGTTTTGACGTTGAAGTAGTTGCGGGCGTCGAGGGCGGAGTTGCGCAGGTATTCGAAGACCGAGCCGTGGAACTGATTCCCGCCGGACTTGGTGACGACGTTGACGGCGGCTCCGCTGTTGCGTCCGTACTCGGCACGCGCCTGGGTTTCTAGATTGAACTCCTCGATGGCGTCGATGGGAAGGAGCGAGGCGGGAGCGCCGGTGATTCCTACCTGGTTGAGGGCGGAGTTGTTGAAGAAGGGATCGTTGTTATCCGTACCGTCCAGCAGGTAGTTGTTGGAGCGGTCGCGATTGCCGTTGATGTTGAACTGGCCGAAGCCCTTCTCGGTGCCGGCGACGCCGGAGCCTTCGACGGTGACTCCGGGGGTGAGGGCGACGAGCTTGGTGAAGTCGCGGCCGTTGAGAGGCAGATCGACGACGAGCTTGTTTTCGATGACCTGGGAGAGGGTGGAGGCGGTGGGGTCAAGGAGCGATGCGGAGGCCGAGACCTGGATTGCCTCCTGCACCTGGGAGAGCTTGCCGAGGTTGATGTTAAGCGCGGTGTCGGCACCGACATCAACGCGGGCGGCGAGCTTTACGGGTTCGAGGCCGGCGCTGGTGACGGTGACCTCATAGCTGCCCGCGGGAAGCTCGTTGATGGAGTAGCCGCCGTCGGCAGAGGTGGTGACGGTGCGGGTCTGGGAGGTTTGCAGGTTCTTCGCGGAGACCGATGCGCCAGCCACGGTTGCGCCGGAGGAGTCCTTTACCTGTCCGCGAATGGATCCGCGAAAGCTCTGGCCGAAGGAAGCGGCGGCGAGGGACAGGAGAATCAGTAGCAGTGCTGCACTTAGTCGGATGGATTTCATTTTGTATCTCGCTCCTGATAGCGAAAAGTGGAACAGTTTAGCGGGCCTGTGCCTTGGATTGAATTTCGAGAGTAGCCGGGACCTGTACCTCGTACTTCTCAACAAAACTGCGCTGGTTAATTGCCAGGGCCATGTGTCCACGGGAGTCGACAAAGATGAGTGGGCTGCCGATGGGCACGTCACTGAATGTCTTGACGAAGGGAATCTGGAGGGGCTTGCCGGCGATGCTGAGCTTAACGGTGTCTCCGAGGGAGTAGCCGAGTTTGGAGAAGAAATCGCGGTCTACATTGGTGACGAGGTTTCCGAAGGGGCCATCGGTGCTGATGACGGTGGCGGAAATGCCTGTGGGAGCGAGCGTGGCTTTCTGGATGGCGAGGCGGATTAACTTGCTGACATCGAGCGCGGGGCCAACGGTGGAGGGATCTTCGCCGCGTGCCAGGTGGGCTCCGACGGGAGAGAAGATGTCGCGTCCGTGGAAGGTGGAGGAGAGCGCGGAGCCGATCATCCACGCGGGGTTCTGAATATCGTAGGCGGCGACAATGCCATCCTGATCCTGGACGATCGTGAGCAGGCCATTGTCAGGTACGACGAAGTACTGGCCGCGGCTGGAGCGGGCAACGATGGCCTTGCGGGTGCTGCCTACGCCGGGATCCACAACGCCGACGAAGACCGTGCCGGCGGGATAGTAGGGCGTGATTCCGGCAAGGAAACGGGCGCCGTCCAAGATGCGGAAAGGGGTGACGTCATGGGTGAGATCGACGATGCGAAGCTCTGGCTCAATGCCGAGCATGACCCCCTTGCAGATGGGAACGGAGTCATCAACATGGCCGAAGTCGGTCATGAAAACAACGGTGGGGTGGGCCGACGGGGCGGCGACGGGGGCTGCCTGGGAGAAGGCACAGTAGCTCAGCAGAACGACGATTGCCGTGAGGCGGGCGACACGAACGAACACGAGAGTTGAGTCCTTTCTTTAAATCTCACAGATACAAAATGGCGGACTGCACGCCGAAGGTTTGCGGGCGCGGTGGTCATGAATGAAATACCAAAAGGAAAAGTTACTGGGACACATTCACGCCGCGCAGCCCGGGTTTGCAACACGGGCTGCAACACATTCGACAGGGTTTCCGGAGGTGAATGAGATTTGTCATCAGTTGGGCGAACCGCACTTCTGAGGATTAACTTTAGTCTTTTTGGCCGGGAGTTGTCGAGAGTTGGGGGCAATTTCAGGGTACACTCGGCCATGCGCTTTCAGTGCCAACCCGGGTGTATCCGATGCTGTGAGCAGAAGGGATTTGTGTACCTCACGCGGGAGGACATCGCGCGAATTGCCGAACATGTGGGGATCACGCGGGCGGAGTTCAAGCGGAGATATTTGTGCGGGACGGCGCCGCTGCTGCGCTTCCGCAAGCAGAGACACAAGGCGTGCCCATTCCTGCTGACCGGGGGATGCTCGATCCACGAGATCAAACCTCTGCAGTGCAGCTCATTCCCCTTTTGGCCGGAGCTGCTGGCGAAGGCGAGCGAGAGGCGGGAGACAGCGGAATACTGCCCGGGGATGAACAAGGGTCCGCTGGTGAATATCGAACTGGCAAGGGCGAAGGCGGACGAGGTGCAAAGGGCGTTTCCGCAGCTTTACGAAGAAGAGGAATAACGAGACGAAGAAGGGGAATAACGAGCCCAGACCCTTTGCGGGACTGGGCTTCTGGTTTTGCGGCTAGGGCCTGGGCAGGGTTGCCAGGTCGATGACGAAGCGATACTTGACGTCGCTCTTCAGGACGCGTTCATAGGCCTCGTTGATCTTCGAGATGGGGATGAGCTCGATGTCAGAGACGATGCCGTGGTCGGCGCAGTAGTCGAGAACCTCCTGGGTTTCGCGAATGCCTCCGATGAGAGAACCTCCGAGAGAACGGCGGCGTCCAATGAGTCCGCGGCCGGGGAGGTAGGTAGGCTGGTCGGGCAGCCCGACGATGGTCATGGTGGCGTTCACTTTGAGCTGATCGAGGAGTGCGCCGAGATCATGCTTGGCGCTGACGGTGTCCAGGATGAAGTCGAAGCTGCCTGCGTGCTTCTTCATCTGCGCGGGATCGGTGGAGAGGACGACTTCATCGGCGCCGAGTTGGCGGGCGTCCGCTTCTTTGCTGAGCGAGGTGGTGAACTGGACGACGTGGGCTCCGAAGGAGTGGGCGAGTTTGAGAGCCATGTGTCCGAGACCGCCGAGGCCGACGACTCCGACTTTCATGCCGGGACCGACCTTCCAGTGGCGCAGGGGCGAGTAGGTGGTGACTCCGGCACAGAGCAGGGGCGCGGAGGCAGCAAGATCAAGCTTGGGCGAGATACGGATGGCGAAGGATTCCTGCACGACGATGTTATTGGAGTACCCGCCAAAGTTAGGCTCGCCGTTGGTGCGCGAGTTGTAAGTAAAAGTTGCGCCGTTGAGACAGTACTGCTCCTCTCCGGAATGGCAACTGGAACAATGCCCACAGGAGTCAATCATGCAGCCGACACCGGCGCGGTCGCCCTCTTTGAAGTTCTTTACAGCGCTGCCAACTTTGATTACGATTCCGACGATCTCGTGGCCGGGTACCATGGGGAAGATGGAGCCGCCCCATTCGTCGCGCGCCTGATGAATGTCAGAGTGGCAGACGCCGCAGTACTTGATGTCGATGACAATGTCATTGGGACCTGGGTCCCGGCGCTCAAAGGAAAAGGGCGCAAGAGGTTGCTTAGCTTGCGGTGCTGCATATCCCCAAGACTGAATCACTGAATACTCCTTCTATGGGAGGAATCCGGCTCCTGGTGCAGAGGCGGATTGCCGACCTTCTCCTTAGATACACGAGTGGATGGGGGAATTCAAACCTGCGGACAGGTCACGGGAAAGTGTGAGCAGAGGCGGTGAAAAACGGGGTAAGATCACGGAAGGGCTTGAACTGATTGATTTAGCATTTACGTCACTCTTGCCATCATCAGGTTTTACGAAGTTCTAATTCACGGAGGAACTTGTGCTTGTCGCGATTCTGAAGGAAGCAAAGCCCGACGAAACCCGCGTTGCGCTGACACCGGATGCGGTGAAGGCACTTACGGGTAAGGGGTTTGGCGTTGCGGTGGAGAGCAGCGCTGGATTGCAGTCTGGAGCCAGTGACGAGGATTACAAGGCCGCTGGCGCCACCATTTCAACGAATCGAGCGGAGTTGCTGGGCACCGCCGATGTCGTTCCGGTAGTGAATGCCCTGCCTGCCGAGGACCAGGAAAAGCTGAAGAGCGGCAGCGTGATGATCGGCTTCCTGCGCCCGCTCGACGATCCGGCATCGCTGGCACAGGCAATCAAGGGCGGCGTAACGCTGTTCTCGATGGAACTGGTTCCCCGCATTACGCGGGCGCAGTCGATGGATGCGCTTTCTTCGATGGCGACGGTGGCTGGATACAAAGCGGTGATCGTAGCCGCCGACCACATGCCGAAGCTGTTTCCGCTGCTGATGACAGCGGCAGGTACGATTCCGCCGGCGAAGGTGCTGGTGCTGGGGGCAGGCGTTGCCGGATTGCAGGCGAT
>CAILAZ010000345.1 GCA_903832295.1 uncultured Acidobacteriota bacterium | reverse complement strand
GTCCACTCCGCCCTGTTGTGATTTTAGCTTCTGCCAGAGGCCAGCGAGTCCGGTAGGGATGACCGGCGGCGCTCCCTGCATTGTGTCCATACGCATGAACCCGGCTCGAGCCATCGAGGAAGGAACGAGACTGCCAGAGCGAAGGTATTGTTGATAACCCGGTATTCGCTGCCCCATTCCCGGCGCCCACGGCATAGCGGTGCCCGCACGAATGGCGGAAAGTACTTGGGCATCGGCCCTATTCTTTGCGCTTATCTCCCCTGTGCCGCGTTGAAGAGCATAGTTCAGTTGACGGCTTGCCGCGGCCTGGCTTCTGCCTTCCGCCGCGGCGTCGAGTCCCTGAATGCGATACATCCGGGCGATTGATCTACCGGCATTGAGATACGAAGCGCGCGCACCAGCCAAGTCGTTGTACGACTTCTGCGCCTTGCCGAGAGAGCGTTCGAGGTTGCCAAGCTCCCGCTGTTCCGCCTTCAGTTCTTTCCCCTGCGCGCCACTGTACTGCATCCGTTGTTTCTGAAGCCCGATCTTCTGCTGAAACTGAGCGATGTCCTGATACGCTTTTCTCAGGGCAGGGGAAACACTGCTGCGCATCGCATCTCCACCGATGGTTTGCGCCAGGGTCTTTCCGGTCTGACGGAACAACGCCTGCATCGAAGCCATGTGCGCCTTGACTTCGGTAACGCCTTTGGCAAGACCAGCGCCCGAAAACGAAATGCTAGCTCTCAGTTCTCTCATTGGCGTTCTTCCTGTCTTTCACTCGTTCGCGCACGATTGCCTGAAGCCGTTCCACGTCGCCCAGTGCGTTGCCGCTGTCTGAGGCCACCAACCTCAAACCTTGCTGCATCGGCATCGTGAGAAGTGACGCGGCGTACAGTTGATTCCCAACCTTCAGAGGCAATTCCCACAACAGGTATTGCAATGTCTCCGGTGTGATTCTTCCACCGGATAAGGTCCACACGTAGAGGGCCGTGTCCGATGGATAAATTAATTTGGGATTGCTGGCGCTCCACCCTTCTCCTTTTTCACTTCGTAATCGTTGCCGATATTCGACTCGACCAATTCTTGAAAAGCCCGGACCGTCAACTTCTCCCACTGTTCATCACTGAGATCATCGGCCCATGTCGCGACCTGTTCGTTGAAATACTCGCGCGGCTTGCCGACCAGCTTGGAGATTACGGCCGCACTGGACACGCAGAGGTATGCCAGGCATGAGAGTTGGAACATGAAGTCCGGCACCGCGGCCTGCATGAGCAGCCAATCGAGATTGTTCTGGTACTCCTGCTTTGCATCGGTCTGCGCGGTGGCGCGCTTGTCCGGGTCAGTCTCTTCGACTTCGACCTTGGCGATCCTCTCATCACGAATCTTGGCCGCTTCGCGCGTGTCGATCAGAACCATCCAATCGGCGTGCGCGGTCTTGTATGCCGCCAGATGCCGCTCGGTGTTGAGCAGTTCGTTGCCGGTGGCGACAACGAAACCCTTCCGACTCTTGGCGAAGGCGTGAACGGTGAACCCAACGATTTCCTCTTTGTTCGGCATGAGGAACGCCGCTTCCTTTTTGTCGAGTGG
>CAILAZ010000344.1 GCA_903832295.1 uncultured Acidobacteriota bacterium | reverse complement strand
GTACTCCGCAAGGCGGGTGATGCCGGAGATGCTGATGGCAACCATGACGCCGATCACCGAGCGCTCCATGCTCTCGCCTTTGGAATACTTGTAGACGCCAACGGCAAGAAACAGTGCGGCCATAACCGGCATCACGATCAGACCAAGCCAGTTGACCATCGCTAGGATTGCCTGTGCCGGATCAGTTGCACTTGACATCGCTTGCCTCCTTGCCACCGTTGCGAAGCGCGTTCGCGATCCGGGCGCTGGTTTCCCATGCCTTTTGCCCAACCAGCGATAGACAGTAGAAAAAGGAGAGGACGTTGAAGACCGCAAACCCAGCCCTAAGCACAATGAGGCCTCCCCTAAAGCGCGCCGATATCGCAACGGCGATCGCAGCCACGGCAAGGAGTGCCGAGAAGATGACGGGCTGGCGCAGCTTGGTAAGAGTGCTGTTGTCTACCATGTGATCGTGGCTCCCATCCAGCCCGTGACGAGTGACCACAATCCGCTGAAGCTCAGAAACGCGAGTCCAGAGAGGGCCACTACGCCCCACGGCCTGGAGCGTTGGTAGTTGATCGCTGCCCCTACGAAGCACAGGACGGCAACGTAAGGACTGATCGTCATGGCCAGGTAGTTGAACATGCTGTCGAGCACGTCGGCCGGCGCGAAGGCAACGGTGGAGGTGCTGCTGGAAGACGTGGACCAGCTCTTCGCAAGGGTCCAGAATGCCTGCGCCCCAAGCAGAAAGAGCGCCGAAATGATCGACGGCACCGGCGAGTGTCCCTCGGAGCTGTCGAGAATGGATTTGAAACAGAGAGCCGCAGCCATCACCGGCACGATTCGGCCGACGAGGACGTTGGTGACGAAGCTCGTGATACCAGTGGTCAGGCTGCTTGCAACCGATCCAAAGGTCCCAGTTCCGGCGCCGGAGGGTGGAACGGGTGTTGGTCCGCCAGGGAAAAGTGCCGGCATGGTTGCCGAGAAGACCGCGGGTAGAGTCAGCAGGAGCGCTCCCCAGAACAGCCACTTGAAGAAGCTCCCGGCCGAGTGGTAGTTGCTGCCTCCTTCGCCGCGCAACCGCAACCCGGCGAGCACGAAGGCCCCCAGTGCTGCGACTGGCAACAGGGTCACCATGAAGCCAGAGATCTCAGATACAAAGTCTGGCAGAGCAGTGGACACTAGACGTTCCTCACGAGGTGCTGCAGGACGGCAAACACTGGGGGATGCGTGAGGATCGGTAGCTGGTGGAGACTGCCCCCGACCTGTTGGCCTTGTGCGATGAAGTACTCGATCAACCGCGTGACGGCCGAAACCGCAAGGAAGATCCCGCCGCCCACGATACTGCTCATGTACGGCCGGTTTGCCTGATACTTGAAGGCAGCGGCGACAAAACAGCCGGCGGCGATCACCGGGCAGATCACGTTGCATATCCAGTTGACGGCGTTGAGCACCGTGCCCTCAACCTGAGTCGCCTGCTGGCCCTGCACCGCTTGGCCAACCGCAGGTGATTTGCCGAGGTTTTGGGCCATGCCCATGACGGGGAACAGCAAAAGGGTGAAGAGAGAGACTACCGCCAGAAGCCTTCCGTAGCGGCACTTGATGCGCGTGCGATTCGAGTCCATACATCCTCCGTAACGTGCGCTATGTGTAATAGTCTCACTAGCACTCATATCACGCAAGGGGAAAAATGTGAATTTTTTGAATTGCGCTGAAGAACAGCTAGATCACGGGATGCTTTCACCGCGAGCGTTCGCCCCGTGCTTATGAGTTGATCGGCCGGAGTCAGGGCAAGATGGCAGCCGTGAACTCCGGCTTCTCATTCGAAGAGCACGAAAACGGCCATGAGCCTAACGCCGAATCGAGGGAAACTCGTCCTCGTGGTTGGGCGAACTGATTCGAAGGCTATTTAGCTGAGTGTTAAGGATCGTGATCCGGTGGCGGGCCGCGACCTAGCTCCGCAGCCGACGCTGTCTCGTTTTGAAGACGCCATCGGGCCGAAGGAGTTCTACTCCATGGCGGAGGTGCTGGCGCTGCGCGTCAGCGAGCGCCATGCCGAGCCGAGGTTTTGAGACAGACAAAATCAGCTCCTGCGGACCTCATGATTTGTTGAGGTTAGAGACGGAGTGATCGGGAACCTTCTGGAATGAGCAGCGCAGGATTTACGGGCTCTGAAGATGTCTAAAAGGGCTGACCACCGCCTCTGACCGCGGCCTCCTCGGCCCCCAGCCCGGCAGTCGGGTACGGGATCCCCGTCGCCATGCCGACTTATCGAGACGAATTCGCACCTGTGGGCAAATCGTAGCCGGGAAGGTCTAGCAGGCCGTAGAACGCCCTGCGCCGTCCAGTTCCACGATGCGGGTGGGGAGAGAAAACAGTTCCGCAAGCTACTTGCTAACGAATCCCACGATTAGAAACGCGAAGGCTGTCGTGAGGAGTACAACACGCCAGCGGTGAAGCAGATCCCATCTATGCCGGTACATCTTCCAATCGGGAGGCGGATTGGACTTAATACGGTTGTTGATCGGCACGAGGGCGGTGACCGAATACAAAATCGCCGACATCCACAAAACGGCCGATGTAGCGATCCAGATCGGTAAGCGGCCAGATTGGTGCCATTGGATTACAACCTCGGCTAAAGTAAGCAAAAATACAAGAATGTACCAAAACGGCATGAACCTCCCCTGCACACGAGCGAGGGCGCTTGCGACTGGCAGATGAACATCATCCGGAAGTTTGTCGAGCGTTGGATGAACAAACGTGGCGATGGCTAGTTCACTTCCAACCATCAATCCAGCGACAATAATTGCGACGACACTTAGCACTTCCGTCATGAATTCCCCCATAAACAACAACATTGGAGCCAGTTAAGGTACCTTCCTCCGCAGTGTCATCATGTAAGCGCTGTACCCAATGAGTTCTCTCTGCTTTCCCCTCCCATCACTTAAGAGGGGAGCTTGTTGAAGGTATGAGGATTGTCGTTTCAACGCCAACGATGTCCGATACATCAAAGCTCCTGATGTCCTCAGCGAATTCTTTGCTTTGCATATACCGCCGAGCGACCTCGCTGGGTTCTTCGCCCGCCGCATAGGAGGCCAGCACGAAGCGCCGTGGCTCGGCATCCTCCTTTGCGGTCCAGAAGCCGTGGGCCTCAATCCCGAAGAGCGGAAAGCTGCTGAGATGACGGGGATAAATTTGATTCATGTAGAAATCGAGCGCCTCTTTGGTACGCAGTTTGTACACGCGAAGTTCAAAAGTTTCTCATTGTCATCTCCTATTGCATAGACTTGGGGTAAGAATTACTGGTTGGTCAACGAACTCATGGTCGAACAAGAGGCATTTTTCTCAAATGACATGGATCAAGAAGAGGCCGACGACAAGCATCACCCCGCAGGTTACGCCATGAACCGAGAACGCTGTCGACTTCGACCCGCCCGACCCCAGAACGTTTGACATATCGCCAAGAGGGGTGATGGCAAGAACGAGTAGAGCTATGCCTACCGTCCGCTTGTCCGTGGTCACCATCAACGTCAGCACGACCAATCCAGATACGATGTCCCGAATCCCTTTAAGGCGTAGCCAGGCACGAGTGTCAGCATCGGGTGCAGGCGGCTTAAGACCAAATGATCCTGTCATTCGTTCAGGAGATATAACGTAGAAACAGCCGATGACAATGATCGCCACAGCCATGAGAGCGGCGAGAGAAGGCAGGATAGCGTTACGCATAAAATGTCTCCTCGTTAGTAAATCTAGCAACGCTACATTCGATGCGA
The DNA here is from genome assembly GCA_903832295.1 of uncultured Acidobacteriota bacterium. Classification (GTDB taxonomy): domain Bacteria; phylum Acidobacteriota; class Terriglobia; order Terriglobales; family Acidobacteriaceae; genus TOLSYN. The sequence goes on along the minus strand of CAILAZ010000344.1, from coordinate 2,976 downwards.
AGCATTCGGGAAAAGTTTCACCATCCGCCGTTGATCCTAGCGGCGCTATACTTCCTATCGATGGCAACGACGCTGGCAGCTAACCGGATTGCGGAACGAAAACTGCGTGACAGGCAAGTCCGCCGCGCACAGATTATCAGTGCCGCACGACGAATCGCGGAACTTGAAGGGTGGTCCAACGTAACCGTTCGGCGGCTATCCGACGAAATTTCATACAGCCAACCCGTCTTGTACGCTCATTTTGGAAGCCGCGAAGGAATTCTCACCGCGGTTGCTATCGAGGGTTTCCAGGAGATAGGCCTGGCCTTGGAGAAGGCGCGGAAACGGGTTAAGCGTGGAAATACGGTCGAAGCGGTCGCGGCCGCATATCTGGAGTTCGCCGCGTCTTCACCAGCACTGTATGAAGTGATGTTTTCCCTCAGCCTGAGCGTTCCATTCGATGACGCGGCTACTCCTCCGGAAATGCGATTCGCGTTCTCCCAACTCCTGGAGTTGTTTCAGGGACAGAGCTCGAAGTCAGGGATTATTTCGGAACTGTTTTGGGCGAGCCTCCATGGTATCGCCGAGCTAACAAGAACTAAGCGATTTCCGCGCAGCCGTCAGAAGGAGCGCGTGAGGGCGCTCGTTGAGTTCTTCACTTTCCCAAGATGAAACGGCACAGGTGGTAAAAGCGCGAAGACTGTAATAGGCAGGGGGCCCAGAGTTGGCGTCGTTCCAACTCTGGGAGTTCGGACTCTGCCCACGATCCGTGATTTCGATCCTGGTAAACGCCGATTGAACAAGAAATCGTACGGCACTCGCCGCCCGTATACGACTTCATCACCATCTGCGCGCGACGTCACGGAATTGTACCGGAGGGACGAGAAGAGTTGGGGAGCAACAGGTGGTTCAATCGGTTAAGTCTACTTTTCGATTCCCGGTAGCGCCCGATCTTCAGCTTCGGATGGGGATGATCGTGGCTTTCTTGAGTTGGCCGACGACTGCTAACTTGTTCTGGACGGCGTAGTAGGCGATCAATACCCGCAGGGCCTCGCTTCGATTATTCGATCTGAGAAGATGTCTGGCGTATATCCGGAGCAGAGCATTTTCCTCTGGAGTCCAATCAAGGCGCATCGTCGAGAAGCGCTGTGCATCCTCGAATGCAAGATTAGTCCAGACTTCCTGGTAGAATTTCGTGATCCCCGGCAGCTTGATCTTGTTATCGACAGCGAGTTTCACGATCATTCTCACGGTATCCATTTTGCCCAGGTGGAATGTTTTTCTGATCTTCTCAATCAGGGTGAGCGCCAGATCGTCCAGAGAGGTACAAGTCGCGTTTCGCTGCGGTATTTTGGGGGCTGTGGTTCGGGGCATAAATCGCATCTCCTTTTCGGCGCATGATATCGGTCACGGCCGTTTTCAGCGCGCCGCAGGGAACTAGCCCCACGGCGGCTGCCGGCACGGAATAACGCACTAAATATTCCAGATCTACTATCGTTCGGACGACGAAGAAGAAATCGTTGGGTGCCCGACGCTGGAGACCAACGACGACGGTTGCGATGTGCTCTGCGGCAGCGCCGCCTTGGTAAACACCAGATAGAATTCGGTTCCTGCAGCCAGCGTCACCACGATCCTCTCGTTCGAGATCATCTTGGCAATCTGGGTGTCGGCGGTGTTTCCCATGTTCTGGGAGAGCTGCGACCGTATCATGTCCTGTCCACTGAGCGCCGCGCTGGAGTTGTTTCCCAGCATCATCGCCGTGGTCTGTCCAATCCCGGACAGGGTGGCGACGAGCATGGCCTTGCCGCGGCTGCTTCCGGTCACCTGCCCCTTCAGCACCCGCAGATTCGTATCGACTGCGACGGCACTGATCGGCACGGCGGAGCCGTTCGGCAAGAGAATGGACTCGAATGCGATTGCCATATTGCCGTGCGGATCGGCGCTGTTGATCCGGCCGATCGCGCGGCTTCCCGCCGGCAGGACGATCTGCCCGTTGCGCTCATAGTTGTACTCGATCACGGCAGTGACAGGAGCTGCGACCGCGGTGGTCGCGGAAGCTTCCAGCCGGGCGGCCACGTGAAAGCCGGGTTCCAGTCCAAAGTTCGTAATCGCCGGTCCAAGAGTCTGTGCGGCATCGACCACGGCAGGCACGCTCTTGCGCGAGAAGACGATGCGTGTCTTGGTGACCTCCTCATTCCGTGCTCGCATTGTCTCGCTATAGGAGGCTCCGGATTGGGATGGCGCGGATCCAAAGCCACTGCCCGGTTGATTGGCTGCGGCTCCGTTGAATGGCGGCGGCTGGAAGGGGGGGATGGAACCTAGCGTCTTCGGCAGGGCGGTCGGTTGTTTCGAGCCTGGTGCCGTTGAACCAGAAGCCCCCTGGGGCTGTTGGGGACTGCCGGTCCCTGCGCTATTTTGCTTGGAGGCTTCCTCCGCCTCTTTCGCATGTCGTTTCTGCGCTTCCAGGGCATTCTTGGTCGCCAGAATTGCGCCCGGCGTCATGTTGTCAGCATCGTCATTCGCCGCCGCGTTCGGAGTGCTGTACTCGTCGGTGGGCGTCACCTGTTTGACCACCGGCGCGTGCTGTTGTGCGGGGGCGCGCTTTGAAGCCTGGTCATGGGGTTGCTTGGGCTCCTGCTTGTGAGAGAAGACGAGAACAGCGCCCAACAACGCCATGAGTAGTATGAGGCTAACGATGATCAGGGTGCCCAACCCTGCCGGAACGTGGCCCTTCTTGGCTGGCCGCGTGAATGGGGTAGCTTCCTTTTCGTTCTGTGGAGTAGCGAGCGTCGGTTGTTCTGGAGTCGTCTGGGTCATCGTCTCGCTCCTCCTAAATTCCTGGCGCTACGAACGGCAGCGGGATCATGACCGGGTGATCGACGGCATCGGCTGTGGCAAGTTGCAGAAGCAGCGTTTCCCTGCCCTGCTTGAACCCAGGCCGCAGGAACTGCACCACGCCGTCCAGCCGTTCGCCGGGGGCGAGCTTCGACACATTCC
>CAILAZ010000343.1 GCA_903832295.1 uncultured Acidobacteriota bacterium | reverse complement strand
GCGCGAGCATCAGCTTCACAATTCTGCAGGCCCAGCTTTCCGCGGTTGCCAACAACCACACCATGGCCTATGGCACCACCATGCCCACGCTGGATGGAACTCTCACCGGCGTGGTTCCAGGAGACGGCATCACTGCCAGTTACTCAGTCTCTTTGAGCGGTACCCCTGGAGGGCCAGGACGCCCCTCCGTGAAGCCCACCAGCGCAGTTGCGGTTCCGGATGCCTCCGCAGGCCCCGCACCCACCGGTCCCCCATCCGTTGGACTTCATCCCATCTTTGTCTTGCTCAGCGATCCCAATGGCAAGATATCCAACTACAGCGTATTCACCCAAGGCGCAACCCTCACCGTCACACCAGACGTCCCGGCAGCAATACAGCTTCCCGTCCCGGGTGACACTCTTGGATCTACCAATGTCGCCTTCAGCTGGGATACAGGCACCGGCCTCAGCGGTGGGTATCAACTGTTGCTGGGAACTACTGGCATCGGGTCAAGTGACCTCTACGCCTCCGGGATTATCAACACCAGCAACGTCATCGTTCCAAGCATCCCGGCCAATGCTCTAACCGTTTATGTCCGCCTGCTCTCCAAGCTCTACTCTGGGTGGTCGTATGCTGACTACACCTACACGGAAGCGGGCGTTCCAACTCCTGCTGTATTGCAGACCCCAGCCTCCGCGCTCCTCGGCACGGGCAACGTAGCGTTCACATGGAGCTCCGGTGTCGGAGTTACGGCATATCAACTCCTTGCCGGGACAACGGGCGCAGGCTCCAGCGATCTCTATAGCTCCGGCGCAATCGCCGCTACCAACGCTACCGTCTCCGGAATTCCAGCGAATGCCTTGCCGGTGTACGTCCGTCTCTTCTCGAAGATCAGCGGAGCATGGTCTTACATCGACTACACATTCACCGAATCTGGCACCCCAACTCCCGCCGCCATATTGACCCCGACTGTGGGCACGGCACTGGGTACGGCGAACGTGCCGTTTACCTGGACAGCAGGCGTCGGTGTCACCGTCTATCAACTTGTGCTGGGAACCACTGGCCCCGGTTCGAGCGACCTGTACAGCTCCGGGGTATTGGCCGCTACCACTGCCACGGTCGGCAGCATTCCGGCAAATGCAGTTCCGGTCAATGTCCGGCTCCTCTCCAAGGTCAACGGAGCCTGGACGTACTTCGACTACCTTTACACGGAAGCCGGCACCCCAACCCCTGCCGTTATGCTGTCTCCTTCGGCGGGAACGAAGCTCGGAACCGCAGATGTCACCTTCAATTGGACCTCCGGTCTCGGCGTCAACGGTGGCTATCAACTGCTGGTCGGAACCAATGGCGTCGGATCGAGCAATCTCTATAGCTCGGGGGTGACCATGGCAACCTCAGCGGTCGTCGCGAGCATTCCAGGAAATGCCGTCCCGGTTTATGTTCGGCTGCTCTCGAAGATCAACGGCATTTGGTCTTACAGCGACTACGCCTACACCGAGGCAGGCAGCGTCACTGCGGCGGCTATGCAGTCTCCGTCTCCAGGTGGAATCCTGGGTACTACCGACGTCCAGTTCACATGGAATCTCGGCATCGGGAACAACGGCGGATATCAGCTCGTTGTGGGAACCAACGGCGTCGGGTCAAACAATCTCTATAACTCCGGCGTCACGCTGTCCACCACTGCGACAGTCCCCACCATTCCATCCGGAGGTGCCAAGGTCTATGTACGCCTCTTCTCGCGTTCCAACGGAGTCTGGCAGTACCGCGACTACACCTACACCGAGCAGTAATTCTGACTCAGCCTGAAACGCAAAGTCCTCGCCTCGGCGGGGACTTTGTGTTGCGGTATGCACCGCGCCCTATCGCCTCGGTAAACCATTTGACCTTCTTTAAGGCTTTCATGGGAGGCGTCCGGCTCGTCTTTCAAGAGTGTCCTCTACAGATCGAGCGCCAACCGCAGCAAGCACAATTCGCGTGGACTAATTTGCTGGAATTGTGTGCACAGCCGGGATATCCTCTACGCAAGTCTCTGAATTTTTTGAGCGCGCCCTGTTCTCGACACTTTCTGTTTCGTGTAAGTCATATGGGTGTCCGCTCTAATTGGATTGATTCATTATCCGCAACCGTTCAACAACTCGCTCTCTTTTCATCTTGAGGATTTCCAGTGACACAGACGCGTAACAACACCGCCTGGCGGTGCATGCTGTTCACGCTTATCTTGACAGTGTGCTGTTCAGTATTCGCGGCAGCTACCCCGACAACCACGGCACTCAGCGTGTCGTCCAACAATGTCACAGCGGGAACTGCTGTAACCCTGAGCGCGACTGTGACAGCTGGGGCCACGCCCGTCCCCGCTGGCCTCGTGAATTTCTGTAACGCGAGCGCAGCTCGATGTGCGGATGCCGCCATCCTCGGTAGCGCGTGGGTCACGCGTTCTGGCACTGCCAGCATCAAGCAGGTGTTCCCTGTCGGCACGCGGGACGTCGTCGCCGTTTTCACTGGAACCAGTTCCTACGCGCCCAGCACCTCAGGTGTTGCTTCGGTTTACACGACCCGCTCTGCAAAGCTCGGAACCGCCACCGCGCTCACTGTCGCGGGCACCCCTGGCAATTACACTCTCACCGGGACCGTCTCCACCACCGCCACCCCCGGGCCAACGGGAACCATCACATTCCTGAACGTCTCCAACGGCAATTACGCGCTCGGCTCTGCATCGATCTCTGCGCCGGTCCTCGCTTCCACCTTCCCTGCCTCTGCCACGCCTGCCACAACCACCGGAAATCGCGCCATTGTCGCCGCCGATTTCAACGGGGATGGCATTACGGATCTCCTCGTCGCCAGTTCAACGTCCCCGTACACGGTCAGCGTGCTCCTCGGCACCGCTTCCGGCAATTTCAACAAGCAGCCCGCCACTTACACCGCATGCTCAAATCCGCAAGCCGCGGTCGCCGCAGACTTCGATCAGGACGGCAAGCTTGACGTGGCATTCGCTTGCAATGCCGCCACCGGTGTGCTGGTTTTCAAGGGAAATGGCGACGGCACCTTTACCCCGCTTGCTCCGCCAGCCGTCAGTTCGGCAACATCGGTGGCCGTCGGCGACTTCGACGGAGACGGCATTCCTGATCTCATCGTTGCGTCTTCTTCTCCCAGCTATGCAGCCGTCGTACTCAAGGGGATTGGTGATGGCACCTTCACCGTCGTGTCCTCCACCCCTATTCCTTCCTGGAGCACCCAGCCCAACGGTATTGCTGTGGCGGACTTCAACGGCGATGGCTCTCTCGATGCCGCCGTCACCAGCCCCAGCCAGGGCTCTGTGACCATCCTTCTGGGAGCGGGTGATGGCACCCTCGCCGCCATCAATACCTACGCCACTGGTTCTGGCGATCAGGCAGTTGTCGCGGGCGATTTCGACGGGGACGGCGTCCCGGACCTCGCCATTGCAAATTACGGCAGCGGCACCCTCTCTGTTCTCAAGGGAAACGGTACCGGCAGTTTCACGCCTCTCGCCTCGCCCACTACTGGCACCGGACCATTCTCGCTTGTCGCACATGATTTCAATGGCGACGGCGTGCTTGACCTTGCGGTCGCCAACTACGGGAGCAGCACAGTATCCATCTTCACCGGCAATGGCGACGGAACGTTTTCACTTTCCGCATCCGTCCCCACGGGCTCCGCTCCAGACGGTGTCGTGGCCGGAGACTTTAACGGTGATGGAGCGGCAGACATCGCCACCGCGAATGCCGGCGTCAACACCTCCACCGCACTGCTTCAGTCCGTGAGCGCGACTGCAATCGCCAGCGTGAGCGGAGTCTCGATTGCCGGTGTCACCTCCGGAAGCCAATTCGTCCTCGCCAGCTATAGCGGCGACAATTCCTACCTGGCCAGCCAGTCCGCCACCCGGAGCTTAACCGGAAGCGCAGCGCCCACGACCATCGTGCTGAATGCATCGCCTGCCTCACCGGCCGTTGGCGCAAGCGTCACACTGACTGCCACGATCTCGCCGAATCCACTCGGCAACTACGTGCCCTCCGGCTCTGTTGAGTTCTTTGATGGTGCCACCGCTCTCGGCACCGCCAACCTCTCGTCCGGAGTTGCGGTCTTCACCACGGCTGCTGGATTCGTAACCACCGGAGTGCATTCGCTTACCGCCGTCTATTCTGGAGACACCAACTTCCAGCCCAGCACCTCCGCTGCTCTGCCTCTGACAGTGGCCGCGGGCACGCCCTCCATGTCGTGTTCTGCCTTCCCATCTGCCACCGCACCTTATGGCGGCATCAACTACTATCCCGGCTTCAGCGTCTCACTCGCTGGGTTCCCTCTGCCAACCGGCACATTGAGCATGTACATGGATGGGGGCGCAACCGCGCTCAAGACTGATTCCATCACCGGATCTGACCTGATTGGAGCGCCCCTTTGGAGCGTGGAGACCGCGGGGGTTCACTCCTTCACTCTCACCTACTCAGGGAACTCATCCTGGAGCACTGTCTCCTGCACCAATTCCTTTACCGTGACCCCGGCGACGGTGTACTCCACTACGGTAGGATCGTCGAACCACGCGGCGACCTTTGGCTCTTCGATCACGTTTAGCATCAACGACTACACTTTCTCCTATCCCTACCTTGGAGCCCTCGCCCCCACTGGGAGCGTCACTTTCTATGCAGATGGCGTCTCCATCGGCACCATTCCGGTTGACGCCTCCGCCTGGGCCGGATACGGCAACAGCTACGGACATTTTGCCGGATCGCTGTCCACCTCCACCCTCTCCCCCGGAGCGCATTCCATCACCGCCAGCTACACCGGCGATACCAACTACGCGCCCTTGGCTGCCACCGGAGCCTACACTCAGAGCGTCGCCAAGGCTACGCCCACCGTCACTCTCACACCGAGTTCCACTTCGACGCATTACGGCGATCCAGTCACCTTCACCGTCAGTACAACGGGAGTCGCGGGATACATCCCTACCGGGAACATCCAGTTCCTCGATGGCGCTGTCTCCCTCGCCACCGTCGCCCTCTCCGGAGGACAGGCTGTATTCAGCACCAGTGCGTTGCATGCAGGTTCGCACCTCATCACTGCCAGCTACAGCGGCGACTCAGACTTTCTCGCGATAACCTCCAGTTCGTCCACCGTGAACGTCGCACAGGTCACGCCTGCCGTCACCTGGGCCACGCCCGCATCCATCGTGTACGGCACTCCGCTGGGCGCTACCCAGTTGAATGCCACCACCACCGTTGCTGGAGCTTTTGTGTACACTCCCGCCTCCGGTACAATCCTCACCGCAGGCACGCAGACGCTCTCCGTCGCTTTCACTCCCACGGATCTGGTGGACTACACTGCGGCCTCGGCCAGTGTTTCCCTCGTTGTAATTCCGGACGCTCCCGCTACCATCCAGTCCCCGGTTGCCGGAAGCGTGGTCGGCTCCGCCAATGTCGCTTTCACTTGGACTGCGGGAACTGGCGCAACTCAATACCAGTTGCTCGTCGGAACCTCTGGCGCGGGCGCATCTGATCTCTACAACTCGGGACTCCTCACCGCAACCAGCGCCACCCTTGCCAGCATTCCGGCAAATGCTTCGCCCATCTATGTTCGATTGCTCTCCAAGCTCTACTCCGGCTGGGCGTACATCGACTACACATACACAGAGTCGGGCACCCCGACTCCCGCTGCGATTCAGACGCCAGTCGCGGGCTCTGTCCTCGCCTCCACCAGCGTTGCCTTCACTTGGAGTGCTGGTGTCGGTGTCACAGGAGGCTATCAGCTCCTCGTCGGTTCCACCGGGGCGGGTTCCAGTGACCTGTACGCATCGGGGGTAATCACTGCCACCACCGCCACGGCGAGCATCCCCGCTACGGCTCTGCCCGTCTATGTTCGTCTGCTGTCTAAGCTCAGTTCGGGATGGTCATACCTCGACTACACCTACACCGCATCCGGCACCCCAACTCCAGCCGCCATTCAGACACCTGTAAGTGGCAGCGTCCTCGGCACAACCAACGTAGCCTTCACCTGGAACTCTGGCGTCGCCGTGACCTCGTATCAGCTTCTCGTGGGCACCACTGCCGCCGGATCGAGCGATCTGTATTCCTCCGGTGTACTCTCCGGAACCACGGCAACGGTTGGCACCATTCCCGCCAACGCCGCGACTGTCTATGTTCGCCTCTACTCCAGGATTAACGGAGTCTGGCAGTACAACGACTACACCTACACCGAATCCGGCACCCCGACTCCAGCCGCCATCCAGACGCCCACAAATGGCAGCATCCTTGGCACCACCAACGTCGCCTTTACCTGGAACACCGGCGTCGCCGTAACCTCGTATCAACTCCTCGTGGGCACCACTGCCGCTGGCTCCAGTGATCTGTATGCCTCTGGTGCAATTGCCGCAACCACGGCAACCGTCGGCAGCATTCCCGCCAACGCCGCGACTGTCTATGTCCGCCTCTACTCCAGAATCAACGGGGTCTGGCAGTACAACGACTACACCTACACCGAATCCGGCACCCCGACTCCAGCTGTCATCCAGACCCCTGTCGCGGGCAGCAAGCTCGGAACCGCGAACGTTGTCTTCACCTGGAACACCGGCGTTGCCGTAACTGGCTACCAGCTCCTCGTCGGAACTACCGGTGCGGGCTCCAGCAATCTCTATAGCTCAGGAGTCCTGGCCACCACCACCGCAACCATTACCAGCCTTCCCGCGAACGCGGTGCCTGTCTATGTCCGCCTCTTTTCCAAGATCAATGGAGTCTGGCAGTACAACGACTACACCTACACCGAGGCCGGGACCACGAGCGCTGCCATCCTGCAGACTCCTGTACCCGGAAGCACACTCGGAACCACCAACGTCAAGTTCACCTGGAGCGCGGGTGTCGGCGTCAACGGTGGGTACCAGCTCATGGTTGGAACCACGGGCGTGGGTTCGAGCAATCTGTATAGTTCTGGCGTCACCGCTTCCACCACGGCCACCGTACCCTCAATTCCGGCCGCGGGAGCCGCCGTCTATGTTCGCCTCTTCTCCAAGATCAACGGAGTCTGGTCGTCAAACGACTACACCTACATCGAGCAGTAATCACTCTGCTCGTCACCGCAAAGTCCCCGCCTTGGCGGGGACTTTGTGCGTGTGGATGACGACGACGCCGATTCAACTCACAACCGCTCTGAGTGTCACTGAGGAAAACAGGAAGGAATGGTAGCCCCGGGCAGATTCGAACTGCCGACCTCCGGTTTAGGAAACCGCTGCTCTATCCATCTGAGCTACGGGGCCACGCACGCTGCAACTCCATTATGACATGTCGGTTAACCCGCTGACGAGACTCTGCCGCCACGATTTCTGCGGCACTCTCAGCCCATCTCATCGCAACCATTCTGTCTTCACTTGCGTCACCACACCGCCCGCACCTTAGCCCAGCCGAACTAAGCGTTCTTTCTTGGTTCCTGTTCCGAGTCGTCCAGCAACTCTCTTCATCTAAGTTCCTTTAGTCAGAGCACGCCGCCTGTATTTCTGCACCTTGTCCTGTGGAGATTGCGATTGAGACCAACCGTGCTCCTGTTGATCCTGCTCTCTTGTGTGCGCTTCGCGCTATGCCAGTCCAGCATGGATGAGACTCCGATGGCCACTCAGCTCCGCACCGGCTTCGAGGGCTCCAGCTACAGCAACGGCCGCACTTCCGGCGTCGCCTCGCTCGATGTCCTGCACCGGTACTCAAGGCGCATCACCTTGGAGGGAGTCGTAAACGGCGGCCAATACTTTGACGACACCTTCGGAGGCGGCGGTATGTTCGTCACCATCAAGGCTGGCAGGAGTTCCTATCTCTCCGGCGGCGGACTCTTCAACTCTCACACCTCCACCACTCAGGCATGGCTGGCCTCTCTCGAAGCCGGCACGGTGCTCTATCGCAGCTCCGGATTCCTCAAGGCCATCGAGGGCGATTACACGCAGGTCTGGAAGGGCTTTGGACTCAAGCTGACTCAGACCAGCGTTGACACTTACACACCGCAACTTACCTTCTACTTCCCGCGCAATTGGGATATCATGCTCCACGCCGGAGCCATTGATGTCATCACTGCCGGCATGCATGACGTTACGCCTGGTGGTGGCGCGCGGCTCCGCATCCCTGTCTCCCGCCGTCTCAGCTTCACCGCATCTGCCGGATTTGACTCCGAAGGAACCATGAGCGTTCAGCAAGTGCAGAATCTCTCCACCCGCAACTTCGGAGGCGGCGTCAAGTATTGGCTCACCCGCACTCTCTCCATCGAAGCCATGGGCCAGGCCACTTACTACAACGCCAACCGCCTCTCGGGCACCATCTACGGGCTCAGCCTCACCCGGCGCTTTCAGGAGAGACCGTGACTCAACTCCTGATTGTCAGCTTCGCCATTTACATGGCCGCTGCGGCCCTCAGCTATGCTGTGCTCGTTCTGCTCTCCCTCCGTGCTGATCGCAAATACCATGCGGGAGCCGCCGCCCGCCAGCGGCAACTTGACGCGCTGCACATCCACGCCCCGGCCGTTACCCTCCTTGCGCCCGCCAAAAACGAAGAGCTGATCATTTCGGAAAGCGTCAAGATATTCCTTGCGCTTCCCTACCCCAACCTCTCGCTCGTGATCGTGGACGACGGCTCAACCGACCGCACCTTTCAGATCCTGCACGATGAATTCTGTCTGGTACCCAGTCCCGAGCCGCTCCCGTTGGAGACACTCCGGCACCAGCCAATCATCTCCGTCTGGAAAAGCGCGACGCATCCCCCTCTCACCGTATTAAAGAAACTCGCATCTAGGGCCTCCAAGGGCGATGCCAACAACGCGGGCCTCGAGGTCATCCAGACTCCCCTTGTCTTCACTACCGATGTCGATTCCATCCTCGAGCCTCACACCATCTCCCGCATGGTTGTCCGCATGCAGGAAACCGGTGCTGTTGCCGTCGGCTGTCCTCTGCGTCCGCTGAATGGCGTCCGCGTCGTCGATGGAATGGTCATTCAACCCTCCCTCCCACACACCTACTGGGAGCTCTCGCAGGTAGCCGAGTACGAACGCGCCTTTCAGCTTCGCCAGGGCTGGGACTATCTCGGCATGCTCAATAACATCAGCGGCGCCGCCGGCCTCTTTCAGGTTGCAGCACTCCGCGAAATTGGAGGCTACCGCCCGGACACAACCGCCGAAGACCTTGCATCCACCTTCAGCTTTCACTTGTGCAATCAGAAGATCGCACTTGAACCAGGCGTCAACGTCTTCACCCAGGTGCCGGAGAGCATGAAGTCGCTCCGCAGCCAGCGTAAGCGTTGGGCTCGCGGCCTCATTGACAATCTCTGGTACTACCGCACTCTGCTCAATCCATTCCGGCACGGTCGCCTGAGCCTCCTGCCGCTTTGGCTCGGCCTCTTTGAGATGGCAGAGCCTTTCATCGAAACCGCCGGACTTGCGGTGATCCTCGCCTTGGCCATCGCGGGCGATGTGCCTTTGCGTGGCTGGCTTACTCTGCTCTCAGGCCTGGTCTTTTCCACTGCGCTCTCAGCCATTTGTATCTACCAGCGCCACCGTCTCTATCCCAGGCTTTCTTCACAGGACGCCGTCAAACTCGCCTGCTTCTCGATTCTCGAAATCACTCCCCTCAAGATTCCGCTCTCACTCCTGTGGCGAATGCTTGGAACCATCGAATACCTCTCCGGCGACACCTCGTGGGAGCCTCTTCCGCGACAGACATTCAGTGAGGAGTCAAAGACGTGCGCTATCTCATAACGGGTGGTTGTGGTTCCATCGGAAGCGAATTGGCGCGTCAACTCGTGGCGCGCGGCGACGAAGTTGTCATCATCGACAATCTGAGCGGTGGTTCGCTCCAGAACATCGCTGACATTGCCGACCAGGTGGAGTGCTGCATCGCCGACGTCTGCGATCCAAACCACCGCCTCCTGCGCGCTCTCATTGGAAGCTCCAATGCCGTATTCCATCTTGCCGCCTCGCTCGGCGTCAAGCTCATCTTGGAGAAGCCGATCGAAACCATGCACAACAATGTCGAAGGGACGCGCCTCGTCCTTGATGCAGCCTCTCACACCCGCTGTCCCGTGCTCGTTGCCAGCACCAGTGAGGTTTACGGCCTCTCCACCAGGGTTCCATTCTGTGAGGACGACCCCATCGTCCTTGGCGCATCCTCACGCAGGCGCTGGTCCTACGCCAACAGCAAGCTGCACGATGAATTCATGGCTCTCGCCTACATGCAGGAGCGCGGAGTCCCCTCCATCGTCACCCGCTACTTCAACTGCACTGGACGTCAGCAGTCCAGCCGCTACGGAATGGTGGTGCCCACATTCATCAGCCAGGCTCTCGCAGGACGCCCGATTACCGTTCATGGAGACGGCACCCAGACCCGATGCTTCTCCGATGTCCGGGACACCGTGCAGGCCACCATCCGTCTCATGGATGCTGAAGCGTTCGGGCAGGTCGTAAATGTTGGAAGTCAGAACGAAATCACCATCGGCGATCTGGCGCGTCTCGTAAAACAGCGCACCGGGAGTGCCTCCATCATCCAGCACATCCCCTACTCCGAAGCCTACTCCGAAGGCTACGAAGACATGCCCCGCCGCGTTCCCAGCTTGGACAAGCTACAGCGGTTCACCGGTTTCGTCTCCTCCACGCCTATCGCTGAAATCATCGACCGCACCGCCAGATGGATGGAGTCGCAACTCTCGGCAGAGTCGCTCCTCAACGTGGCATAGCAGAAACTCGGGTACTGCACACTCAAATCGTCCGTGAAGCCGCCACCATCTCCCTTGGTGTGGTTACCACGTCCTGCCCGGTCCCGTCCGGTCCGTAATCGTCCTCAAACTCCGCTGCGTGGTTTGCAATCACTTCCACCCGCGAAGCCGTCCACTCGCCGCTCTTCGCATCAATCAGCGCAGTTACCCGCACTTCCGCCCCCGGCACAAGCGCAAGCCTCGCCGGCACAATCCTGTCTCCCGATGCCACATCGGAGTCATAATCCACCGCCGCTCCTGCCACCACCACCCGGCGCACATTCCCATCGCGCCCGCGCAGATACAGCAACCCCGGTGTGCGCTCATCCTGTGGCGGTCGAATCACCTCGCCGCGGAATGTCCCCGGCGTCGCCGCGCTCAGCCTCACACTCACCAGCAACACCGCCATCAGAGAAAGCAACCCCATCCGTTTCATGCGACAGTACGATGCGCGCCTCTTTCCGGCGGTGTGCTACTCCTGCCGCAAAATTCCGGCAGCAATCCTCCCTCGCCTCGCAGAAAAAAGGGCAGAAGCCGAAGCTCCTGCCCTTGTGCACCTCACGCCGATTTGCCTCAGTCGTAGTATTCCAGGCCGAGATGGGTGATGAGCTCTTCTCCCTGAATGTGGCGCAGCGTATTCTTCATCTTCATCATCTGGATAAACAGATCGTGCTCTGGATAGAGCCCCTTCGCCGTCATCGGAGACTTGAAGTAGAAGCTCATCCACTCCTGGATGCCGATTCCCTTCAACTCATTCGTCCGT
>CAILAZ010000342.1 GCA_903832295.1 uncultured Acidobacteriota bacterium | reverse complement strand
CCTTTGGTCCGGCTCATCCCAAACTCTCGATGCCGGCTTAACCCTGACTGTCATCGCGAGCATCAGCAACGATTTCGCCACTCTCGGAGCCACCTGGAGCTTGCTCCCCGCCTCCGGATGCGGCACGCTCGCCTCCGGCACGCCGTTCTCGGTGCAGTTCGCCGCACCGTCTTCTTCCAGCCTCACGGCTCCCTGTACGGCTACGGTCACCGCCACCAGCCTGGGCGATAAGAGCAAGTACGCATCCGTCGCAATCACCGTCTATCCGGTGAGCATTACGCTCTCTCCCAGCACGGCGCAGACTTTGGATGCCGGTCTTTCCTTTCCCATCAGCGCCAGCATCAGCAACGATCCCACGGGGCAGGGTGCCAGTTGGAGCATCCTTCCGGCTTCGGGCTGCGGCACGCTCTCCACGATTAACTCCTCAACCCCGGCCGTGAACTTCGCCGCGCCCGCATCCTCCACGCTCACCGCGCCGTGCGACTCTACGGTCACGGCCGTCGCCAATGGCGACAAGAGCAAGTCTGCCTCGGTCTCGATCACCGTCCATCCCATCAGCATCAGCGTTGCCCCCAACTCGACGCAGGTGCTTGCCGTGGGACGCACCCTGTCCATCGCGGCTACTGTCCTCTACGATCCCGCGCAGGCCAGTGCCCTTTGGAGTCTGAGCCCCGCCACCGGCTGCGGAACCCTTTCGTCGGGAGCAGGTGCCACCGTGCAGTACACTGCGCCGGCCTTCGGCGCGGTCAAGAGCTGCTCCGCCACGGTCACTGCTTCTGCTTCGTCTGACGGCGCAAAGACCGCATCCGTCGCCGTCTCCGTGTACACGCCAGCCCCGCTCGCCACCTGGTTCCAGGGAGGCTTCGAGGGAAAGAAGATCGTCGTCTGGGGAAACAGCACGGTTTCAGCCGCCACGGAGTTCTTCACGGAACTTGCCAGCCACGCCGGTCCCGGACAGGAGCTCGGCGGCCTCACCGTCACCCCCGTGGTTTACAACTCCCTGGGGCTCATCGATCACGTCGGCAATATCTACAATTACGGCAATGACGCGGCGCGTCTCTCTGACCTGTTTGCCACCACCAAGGTCACCGGATTCCCATTCCCCCTGCCCACCGTATGCGAGGCATCGCCCGACTTGCTGATCATGCGCGGCCCCATTATCAACGACGTGAAGAAAGGTGCTTGTGACCTGTCCTGTGCCGGTGCGCTGATTAAGAAAGCGCTGGATGAACTGGAGCAGTGCTCACCGGCCACGGCCGTTCTGCTGACCACTGAGAATTCGTTCCTCACCACGGATCCCTCCAACAGCGGGTGGGTGCAGCCTGAAACGGCGGCGGCGGCGCAAGCCTACACGGATATCATTCATGACGCAGTGACGGCCATGGATGGCGCTTATGAGAACGTGCTTGTCTATGACATCATGGCTCTGGAATACGGCCAGACTTGCCAGCCGACCTCGCCCTTCATGCTCAATCAAATCCACCCCAACGTCGCCGGGCGGATCAAGGAAGCCGATCTGGTCCTGAAGGTGATTGGGAAACAGGCAGGGCAGTAGGTAGGGAACTGGTTGCACGATGGGATTAAGGGGGTGTATGGTGCGCCCTGAGAGATTCGAACTCCCGGCCTTCTTACGGACAACACTGCAAAAGGTAACGCCAGGGTAAAGCCTGTGATAACTTCTGTGATAACTCGCCTATTTTCTTGTTTTGGAGTATTCCATTAAGAGGGGTAAGTTGTTGATTCTATTATGGTGCGCCCTGAGAGATTCGAACTCCCGGCCTTCTGATTCGTAGTCAGACGCTCTATCCAGCTGAGCTAAGGGCGCATTCCGAAGCCTTGCGCTTCAAATTGCCTGATCGCTGTGGCCAACGACCAAACTCAATATAACACATACCTTTACCTGCTCTGCAACTCTGCCGCCTGTGGAAGCCGCACTGCCGGCCCAACTCGCCTGGCGAGCGGCGTTGGCGCGGTCGCCCGGATGTCGATATTACCCATGCGCGCAAACTTTTCATTCCTGCTTCCGCGCGACTCAACGCTAACTCTCTCATTTCGCGGGCCCGCTCTTTTGGCACGGCGCTTGCACTATGCAAGGGCAAGACGAAGTGGCGCAAGAAGGGGCTCCAGCCGGTGTAAACATTGGCGGAGCCCCTTCTAAATTTCTGCCCGGAGTTACTTCAGGTCCAGCCCTGAGCGGCGCAGCAGGCTCGCCACCGTCTCCGGATTCAGCCGTGTTGCATCGTACTCCACCGCCACGGAGCGTAGTTGCTCGTTGAACTTCAGCCGCCTGATTCCATACACTTCGCGGATGTTATCAATCCCCCGCATCACTGCTTCATCCGGCGACATCCCATAGTTGTAGCTGATCTCGACGTTGGTCATCGGACTCCTCTGCCATCCTGCCGTGCGCAAAGTGCAATCGGCGTGATTACGTTCTACTATATCAGTCACTTGTCTAGCATCGTGTTCTGATTCAATTCCGGATTTTACACACGTGCTGAAAGGGAATTCATCCTTGCCTGATCTCAAAGCGAAGGACCCCGTCTGCGGAATGACGGTTGATCCGGCTGCCCCCCGTGGCGGCTCTTACCCGTACAAGGACAAAACCTATTATTTCTGCAATCCCCGCTGCAATGAGCGCTTCCGCGCTGAGCCTGAGAAGTTCCTCGCGCCCTCCTATAAGCCCGGCGGCATGAAGCCCGCTCCCATGGTTCAGCTTGGCGGAATTCGACCCGCCCCCGCGATCGCGCCTGCTCCCTCGGCCTCCTCTGCGTCTTACATCTGCCCCATGTGCCCGGAGGTGCGCTCATCCAAGCCTGCCGCCTGTCCTTCCTGCGGCATGGCCCTGGAGCCGGAGACCATCCAGCTCACTTCACGCACCGAGTACGTCTGCCCCATGCATCCCGAGGTTCACCTCGATCAGCCCGGAGCCTGTCCCCAGTGCGGCATGATGCTCGAAGCCCGCACCGTCTCCACGGCCGATACACCCAATCCAGAACTGCTCGACATGATGCGCCGAATCCGTGTCAGCATCGCCTTCGGAGTTCCCCTTCTCGTCCTCGCCATGCTCCACATGGCCACCCCTCTCCAGCACGCCCTCAATGAGCACAAGGTGGCCTGGCTCCAGCTCCTTCTCGCCTCCCCGGTCGTTCTCTGGGGCGGCTTCCCGTTCTTCGAGCGCGCCGTCGCCTCCATCAAATTCCGCAGCCCCAACATGTTCACCCTCATCGGCATGGGAGTCGGCGTCAGCTATCTCTACAGTGCCATTGCCACCCTCTGGCCCACCCTGTTCCCGCACTCGCTGCGCGGCATGCACGGCCAGCCCGCCGTCTATTTTGAATCCGCTGCAGCCATCATCATCCTCGTGCTTGCCGGGCAGATCATGGAGCTTCGTGCCCGCAGCCAGACTTCCAGCGCCATCCGTGCTCTGCTGGATCTTTCGCCCAAAATGGCTCGCATCGTTGAGCCCGATGGCCGCGAGCATGACATTCCTCTGGACCAGGTACTCGTCAAGCAGTCTCTCCGCGTCCGTCCCGGCGAAAAAGTCCCCGTCGATGGCATCGTGCTCGAAGGCCGTACCGTGGTCGATGAATCGCTCATCACCGGCGAGTCCCTTCCCGTCGAGAAGAATCCCGGAGACCGCGTCATCGGAGCCAGCGTCAACGGCAATGGCGCAATCCTCATGCGTGCTGAGCGCGTTGGCAGTGAAACCGTCCTCGCGCAAATCGTCCGCCTCGTCGGAGAAGCCCAGCGCAGCCGCGCTCCCATTCAGCGCCTTGCCGATAAGGTCTCCGCCATCTTCGTTCCCGCCGTGGTCGCGGCCTCCCTCATCACCTTCATCGCCTGGCTCGCCTTTGGACCCGCGCCCGCATTGCCGCACGCGCTCGTCAACGCCGTGGCCGTGCTCATCATCGCCTGCCCCTGCGCCCTCGGACTTGCCACCCCCATGGCCATCATGGTCGGCACCGGACGCGGTGCTCGTGCGGGAGTCCTCATCAGGAATGCCGAAGCGCTCGAACAGATGGAGCGCGTCAACACGGTCGTGGTCGATAAGACTGGAACCCTCACCGAGGGCCGCCCCACGCTGGAGTCCGTCGTCCCCCTGGCCAACCACAGCGAAGAAGATCTGGTGCAGTGGGCCTCCAGCCTTGAGGCTCTCAGCGAGCATCCACTCGGAGCCGCCATCGTTCGCGCCGCACAGGCGGCGCAACTTCGCCCCCACCGTGTCGAGCGCTTCGAATCCCGCCCCGGCCGCGGTGTCGCCGGAGACGTTGATGCCCGCTACATCGCTGTTGGAAACGCTACTCTCATGCAGGAGTTGAGCGCCCCCATCGCGCCGGAGGCTGCCGCCCGTGCCGAAGCCATGCGTGCCGACGGGAACACTGTCCTCTACCTCGCCGCCGACCGTGTACTCATCGGACTCTTTGGCGTCAGCGATCCCGTCAAACCCACCTCTGCCATCGCCCTTGAAGACCTCGCCCGCGAGGGACTCCACGTCACCATGCTCACCGGAGACAGCCAGACCACGGCCGAGGCCATCGCCCGCAAGCTCGGCATTCATGACTTCGAGTCTGAGGTTCTCCCCGAGCGCAAGTCCGAGGTCATTCAACGCCTCCAGAAGCAGGGAAGAGTCGTCGCCATGGCCGGAGACGGCGTCAATGACGCGCCCGCCCTCGCCCGGGCCAACGTTGGCATCGCCATGAGCACCGGAACCGACATCGCCATGCAGACCTCCGGCATCACTCTTCTTCGCGGCGATCTCCGCGGAATTCTCCGCGCCCGTCGCCTCAGCCAGGCCACCATGCGCAACATCCGGCAAAATCTCTTCTTCGCCTTCATCTACAACGCCGTCGGAGTTCCACTCGCCGCCGGAGTTCTCTACCCTTTCACCGGATGGACGCTCCACCCGGTTTTTGCCGCTGCCGCCATGAGCCTCAGCTCCGTGTCGGTCATCACCAACGCGCTGCGCTTGAGGAATGCAAAGCTGTGATCCCTGCTGCGGAACCGCACTCATTCCAAGGAGGTGTTCCATGAGAATTCTCTGCCGCCGTTGTCTCGCCCTGATCCTGGCTCTCTTCTCCATCTCTGCACTCGCCCAGACCAGCGCATACAAGCCCGGAGCCCCCCTGCTCATGTGGAAGGTCTCCTCCAAAACCAATTCTGCCTATCTTCTCGGCTCGGTCCATCTCGGAGACAAGTCCCTCTACCCCCTCCCCTCCACGATCGAGAACGCCTTCGCCAAGTCCTCCGTCCTCATCGTGGAAGTGGACATGACCAAAGTCGATCAGCAGCAGTTGCAGCAGCTCATGTTGCAGGCCGGAACCTATCCCGAGGGCGATGCTCTCGCCAGGCACATAACCCCGGCGACAATCGCCAAGCTCGACGAATTTCTTGCCGGCTACGGAATCCCTCTTGAGGCTTTTGCCAGGTACCGTCCCTGGATGCTTGGCATTACTGTGGTCATCCTTCCTCTCATCAAGGATGGGTTCAGTCCCGACGAGGGCCTGGACATGTACTTCCTTCACAAGGCTGGCGCAAAGCGGATTGAGCAACTCGAAGACGGCACATGGCAGATCAAGCTGCTATCCAGCTTCCCGGAGAACGTCAGTGACAGCTACCTCCAGCGCTGCATCTTCCAGGCTCAGCACGCCGGGGACAATTACGCAAAACTGGCTCAGTACTGGAGCCAGGGCGACGCGCAGAAGATTGACGATCTCATGGCCGACCTCAGCGCCAGCGACACGCCCGAGGAAAAGGCCTTCGACCACCGCCTCCGCGAAGAGCGCAATCCGCACATGGCTGACCGCCTGGAAAAATGCCTCCAGTCCCCATCCGATTCCTGCTTCATGGTCGTCGGCGCAGCCCATGTCATCGGCAGTGAAGGCATCCTCAAACTCCTGCAATCCCGCGGCTACAAGGTTGAGCAGTCCGTCGTGGCCCCATAGCCGTTCCTTCAGACGCGCGAAAGGCACGGAATCGTATCCGTGCCTTTCTAAGTCCCGCTCAAATTCGCCTTACAGTTTCTTGAAATACTCCATCATCTCCGGTGAAGTCCACGCCACCGCGCCGATGAACTTGCGCTGAATCTTCCCGTCCTTGTCGATCAGGAAGCTCTCCGGGTATGCGAAGGTTCCATACATCTCGCTCGATTTGTGGTTCGCATCCCGAACTGTCAGCACCCCTGGCATCTTCTTCGCCGTGAAAGCCTTGTAGGCCTCCTCGTCCACGTCCATGCTCACCGCCAGGATCGTAACCTTGTCTCCCAGTTGCCCTTGCAGGGCTACCAGGGACGGCACTTCTTCCACGCATGGCGGGCACCATGTCGCCCAGAAGTTCAGCAGCACCGGTTTTCCCCGGAACTGGCTCAATTGCACCGTCTTCTGCCCGTCGCTCACCGTAAAGTCCGGAGCCGTTGTGCCAATCTTGGCGGGTTCGCTGCTGCGGCAGGAGCCAAGTGCAAGCACCAGTGCCGTCAATAACAAAAGCATCGCAAATCGTTTGCTGGAGTCCACGTCCCTTATAATAAACCGGAAGCAACCAATTATGGACTCCCCTATTCCCGCTAATTCTGTGCCTAAGGTCTCCGTTCTCATTCCGGCCCGCAATGAGGAGGCCAATCTCGAGCGCTGTCTGCGCTCTCTCGTCGTGCAGAAGGGCGTCACCTTTGAAATCATTGTCATCAATGACGCTTCCACCGACCGCACCCGCCCCATCGCTGAGAGCTTCACCCGCGTCCGTCAGTGCCCCTTTATCGCCCTTAATCAGGACATGCTCGACGTCCAGGTGATCGACGCGCCACCCCTGCCCGAGGGCTGGACCGGCAAGGTCAACGCTCTCGTCGCCGGAGAAGCCGTAGCCCGTGGCGAGTGGCTCCTGTTCACTGACGCGGACACCGAGCACCTCGAGGGCTCCCTCGCCGCCGCTGTCGCCGAGGCCACCGAGCACAAGGCCGACCTTCTCTCCTATTCTCCCGAGCAGCTCCTCACCGGAATCCGGCAGCAGCTCATCATGCCCCTCATCTTCGGCGAGCTCGCCGTCACCTTCAGCCCCCGCCGCGTCAGTGATCCCGCTCTGCCCGACGCAGCCGCCAACGGCCAGTACCTGCTCACCCGCGCCCGGGTGCACCGCAAACTCGGCGGCTTTGCTTCGGTTGCCACCGAGCTCCTTGAAGATGTCGCCCTCGCCCGCCTCTACAAGCAGAAGAACTACGCCATCCAGTTCCGCTTTGGCCGGGGACTCGTACGCACCCGCATGTACAGCTCATGGGACGACCTCCGCATTGGCTGGACCAAGAACCTCGCACTGCTCTTTCCAGACGCCCGCTTCCTCGCCCGCAAGCGTGCCGGCGAGTTCCGCCGTCTCCTCTTCGGACTCTTCGTCGCCCCCCTGTGGACGCTGGTTTACATCTCCCAGGCCCACAACGTCGTCGGGGACTGGTACTGGCCCGTCATGGTCTGCCTCTTCTGGTTCTTTACCCTCACCGGATTTGCAGCCTTTTACATTCGTGTATCCCGGGCACATTTTCCTTTCTGGCCCTCGCTCCTCTCGTTCTTTGGTTTGCCTTTTTTTGCCTCCCTGCTGCGCGACTCCGCCGATGCGCATGAGAAGGGAACTGTCAGCTGGCGCGGGCGCGCCTACCGTACCGGAGCCCAGGCGCCGGTCGCCGCATCCAATTCCAAGTAGCCTTACAATGATTTCATTCCAGCGCCGGGAGCGCCTGCAATGATCTACCTAACGCGCAAAGCCGAGTTCTCCGCCTCGCACTACTACCACAACCCGGAGTGGACTCCGCAGGAGAACCAGCGCGTCTTTGGAAAGTGCGCCAACCTCAACGGCCACGGACACAACTACACCCTCGAGGTCACCGTCGCCGGAGAAATCGACGATGTCACCGGCTTCGTCATCGACCTCAAGCTCCTCAAGGACATTCTCAATCGCCAGGTCCTTGACGATTTCGACCACCGCCACCTCAATCTCGAACTCCCCGAGTTCTCCTCGCTCGTCCCCACCACGGAAAATCTGGCCGTCGCCATCTGGCACCGCCTCGCCCGCAATCTCCACCCCGCGCGTCTCCACCGCGTCCGCCTCTACGAGCAGCCTGACCTCTTCGTGGACTACTACGGAGAATAGCGATGAAGGTCTATCTCACCCGCCGCTATCTCTTTTCCGCCGCCCACCGCCTGCACGCCGCTATGCTCAGCGAGCAGTCCAATCGTGACACCTACGGCAAGTGCAACAATCCCCACGGCCACGGCCACAACTACTTCCTCGAAGTCACCCTCAGCGGCCCCATCGCGCCCGCCACCGGAATGCTCTGTGATCTCGCCGACCTCGACGCCATCATCCGCCGCGAGATCCTCGACCGCTTCGATCACCAGAACCTCAGCCTGCTTCCTGAGTTCGCCTCCCTCGTCCCCACCACTGAGAATCTCACCCTCAGCATTCACCAGATTCTGAGCCGGATTGCCCTCCCCGCTCATCTAGAAAGTATTCGCATCGAAGAGACCGGCAATAATTCCTTTGAATACGCGGGAGACTTAGCTCCGCGACGCTGATCCTTCAAGAGAGAGATAATGAAAGTCGTAGCATCCACCAATCGCATGAGCCAGTCAGATCAGCCAGACGCCAACGCCCTCCAGCACGCCAGCTTTGAGGATCTCGTCCGCGAAACCATCGCTCGCATCGGCGAAGATCCCACCCGCGAAGGCCTCATTGACACCCCGCAGCGCGTCGTCAAGTCCATGGAGTACCTCACCCGCGGATACGCTCAGCAGCCCGCCGAAGTCCTCAACGGAGCCCTCTTCACCGTCGATTACGATGAGATGGTCATCGTCAAAGACATCGAGATGTTCAGCATGTGCGAGCACCACATGCTCCCCTTCTTCGGCAAGGTTCACATCGCCTACATCCCCAACGGCAAAGTCATCGGACTCAGCAAGCTCCCCCGCCTCGTCGAGGTCTTCGCCCGCCGCCTCCAGGTGCAGGAGCGCCTCACCACCCAGCTCGCCGATGCCATTCAGGAGATCATCCAGCCCCAGGGCGTCGGAGTCGTCATCGAGGCCCGTCACCTCTGCATGATGATGCGCGGCGTCGAAAAGCAACACTCTGCCGCCATCACCTCCGCCATGCTCGGAGTCTTCCGCCAGCAGGAAACCCGTAACGAGTTCCTCTCCCTGCTGCGCCAGAAAACGCCCAACGGTTTCTAGGTTCAGTCCCCCACGTCACCTCACTACAGGCTGGCGTGGGTTCTCCCGACCGCCACGCAGATAGTTCGGAGAACCTCATTGTCGGGGTACCGCGTTTCAGTTACTCTGTTCAATAACTCTCAGTGGTCAATAGAAAGCTCTTATGAGAATGCTGTCGCAACTCCTTCGCAGTGTTCTGTTCTCCACCTTGTTTCTTGCCACCGCCTTCGGGCAGGCGGCTGCATCGAGCCCCACTTTCAGCAAAACTCCAAAAGATATGCACGGCCTCATGATCTACGGCGACGGCTTCCTCATTCTCGCCAGTGAACCCGAGGGCTGGGACACAGACACCGACGCGATTGCCCTCAAATATCAGTCCAACGCCGTCTTCTTCCCGCGAAATCAGGCATCGCGCTCCCACCATGTCAATATCCGTATTCGACTCAATCGTAAGACCACCGAAGAGCCTCGCGAAGACATGGATGCCGATGTCAGCGGGTACAAGAAGCAGTATCCAGCCGCGCAATTTTCTGCCCTGAAGATCGACCACCCGGAGTACCGCTCGTCCGCCAAGCTCTTCTTCACCCCGGGTGATTATTATGAGTATGTCGCTTACCTCAACCCAGGTGCCGAGCACAGTCTGATGTTCTCGATAACCATGTCTAAGGAGAAAGTGTCCGCGACCACGGCAGAGCTTGCCGCCCTCGAACAT
Source organism: uncultured Acidobacteriota bacterium (assembly GCA_903832295.1). GTDB lineage: Bacteria > Acidobacteriota > Terriglobia > Terriglobales > Acidobacteriaceae > TOLSYN. Next base: position 12,619 of record CAILAZ010000342.1, on the reverse strand, counting down.
ATCCTGCGCTCGCTTCGACTCGTCTGTACTAGCAAAACCAAAGCGGGGCAGCGTTAGGTCATCTCGCCTTCTGCTACTCTCTCTTCATGCCCTCACGCCCCAAGCTCGCCCTCGTCACCGGAGCCTCACGGGGACTCGGCCTCGCCATCGCCGAAGCCCTCTCCGCTCAAGGCTTCCATCTCATCCTCACCGCTCGCAGCCTGCCAGCCCTCCAGCGTCTCGCCGCCCGGCTTCCCAACGCCACCGCCCACGCCTGTGACATTCGCGACCCCGAATCCGTCGCCACCCTCGCCACCCTCGTCCGCCGCCGTCGCCGTCTCCACGTCCTCATCAACAATGCCGGCATCGCCGGACCCTCAGCCCCCATCGCCACCCTCGACTTCGATACCTGGCGCCAGGTCATCGACACCAACCTCCACGGAACCTTCCTCATCACCCAGGCCATGCTCCCCTATCTCGCAAAGGGCAGCGTCATCGTCAACAACCTCAGCATCGCCGCCCGCACCGCCTTTCCCGGCATGGCCGCCTACAACGCCTCCAAGCGCGGACTCCTTGCCTTCACCGAAACCCTCCGTGAAGAACTCCGCCCCCGCGCCGTCCGCGTCGTCGCCCTCCTCCCCGGAGCCGCCGACACCGCCATCTGGGAGCAGTTCTGGCCTCAAGCGCCCCGTCGCCGCATGATCGCTCCCGCCACCATCGCCCAGGCCGTTGCCTTTGCCGTCAGTCTCCCGCCCGGCGCCAACATCGACGAACTCGTCATCAACCCCTCCTCCGGAGCCCTGTAAACGCAGCAAAGGCCCCGCGCATTGCCGCGGAGCCTTTCTTTCTGGCGTCAAACCGGAAAGCTACCTCTCGTCCTCTTCCTCTTCTTCTTCCTCGTCGTTGATGTCGCTCTCATCCTTGTCGATTAGGTACGGATCGAGCGGCTCTGGCTTGGGGAAATCGTACTCATCATCCGGCTCTGCACGCGCGTACACCGGACGGCCTGAGAACTCTCTGTTTTCTCGCATCGTGAGCACCTCTAGGGGTTTGGTTCCTTCTATTGGAGTGCCACACCCCCTTGGCCGATGCCCAGCCCTCTGAACGAATCGTCAGTACCCGCCGTACCGGTAGCGCCTGGTCCGGGCAGGGAAGAGCTTCACCAGCAAAACTCCCGCCACAAATCCCCCCACGTGCGCCCAGAAGGCGATGCCCCCGGTATTTCTCCCCGTCGCCACCAGTGCCGTCCCTAATCCGCTCAGGAATTGCAGCACAAACCAGTATCCCAGAACCACCCACGCCGGCAGCCATAGAAAGAAGATCAGGAAGAAGGGAACCAGCATCAGCACCCGCGCCCTCGGATACAGCACAAAGTATCCGCCCAGCACTCCCGCAATCGCCCCGCTCGCCCCCACCACCGGAACCGTCGAGCCCAGGTCCGCCACTGCCTGCACCAGCGCCGCCGCCACCCCGCACACAAGATAGAAAACAAGGTAGGGAAATGACCCCAGCGAATCTTCAACATTCCGCCCGAAGATCCACAAAAACCACATGTTCGGGATCAAATGCCACCATCCCCCATGGAGGAACATTCCCGTAAATATCGTGACCAGCGCCAGCTCTGGCGAAATCGCCAGCGAGTGCCCATGCGCGTGCGGTACCGCCACCCCCAGGACGCCCGCAAGCCGTGCCGGGACCATCCCGAACGCATTTACAAACGCCTGCTCTGACCGCGCACCCAGCGAGGCCTGGAACAGGTACACCGCCACATTCGCCGCGATCAGAAAGTAGTTGACCAGTGGCGTGGACAACCGGGGCGTATCGTCTTTCAGGGGAATCATGCGTGGCTGCCGTTCGCTTTCGAACTCACATCATACGGCATTTTCGTGGCCATTTTGTCTCCCAAAGCGCAAACTTCCACAGCCCCTGGTTGACCTCACGTCCCCAATGCCTGACCATAGAGCGGAATGATCAACGCTGTTCTCGTCCTCGACAAGCCCGCCGCCTTCACCTCGCACGACGTCGTCAACCGTGTCCGCCGCATCACCTCAGAGCGCAGCGTCGGACACCTGGGAACCCTCGACCCCATGGCCACCGGCGTCCTCCCCCTCGTCCTCGGACGCTTTACACGCCTCGCCCAATTCTTTAACGATGCCTCCAAAGTCTATGAAGGGGAAATACGTTTCGGCTTTGCTACCGATACCTATGATGCCGAAGGCGCACCCGTCGGCCCGGTCTGTGAAGCCCAGCCCACCCTCGGAGACATCCACCGCCATCTCCCCGCCCTCACCGGGCGCATCCAGCAACTCCCGCCCGTCTATTCCGCCAAGAAAATCGACGGCGTCGAGGCCTACAAACTCGCCCGCCGTGACCAGTCCGTCGTCATGAAGCCCGTGGAAGTTGAAGTCCTGCGCTTCGAGATCCAAAGCGTCTGGGGAGATCGCGCCCGCTTCAGCGCCGAAGTTTCCGCCGGGACCTATGTCCGCTCGCTCGCCCACGATCTCGGCCAGGCCCTCGGCTGCGGGGCACACCTCACCCAGCTTCGCCGCACCAAAGCCGGGGAATTCGACCTCTCCCAAGCCTCAACACTCGATAACCTGGGCGCTTACCACACTGCATTATTGCCAGTCACAACGTCCGATAATGAGTATTCTGACAATACCGTAAACCGGCTAATCCCAAACTCGCCCTACATCCATCCCCGCCACATCCTCCCGCGCTTCCCCTCTGTCACCGCAACCCCAGAAGTCATCACCGCCATCCGGAACGGCCGATCCGTCAATCTTCCGGAATACTCGGACGCACCTCTCGTCAAAGTATTCGCCAGTCAGCAGCTTCTCCTCGCCGTCGTTCACCGCATCGCCGGAACTCTCTTCCAGCCCAAGGTGGTCCTCTTCGGCTCCAACGAGCCGCTCCCGCTCTAGATCGTTACGCCCTCGGAGACATCAGCTCATCCACTTCCCGCCGGAAGTCCTCAAGTTCGGCCAGCCTCTCCGGAGTCGCCTCCACCAGCTCGCTCTTCGCCTGGAAGACCTTCCTCCCAGCCTGCTCCACGAGCACACCCAGCACCTCACCCACATGCCAGCCCGGCTGTCCAATCAACTTCAGCCCAGCCGCCGTCGGCTGCACCAGTGCAATGCAGCTTCCCTTCATCAATCCCACGGTGTTCGGGAAACGCTCGAAGGTCTCTATCTCAAATCCAGCTAAATAAAAGGCTTGCAGTTGCTCGGCAGGATCAGGCACCAGATTCGTATCTCCCCATCTCAGGCCGCCGGAGACAACATCCCCTGCGCCCCGCTCCTCCATGATGCCATCTGCGAGGCAGTCGCCGCCACTCTGAAAAGCGGCACCATCGCCGTCGCCAGCCGGTTCTTGTACGGATACTCTCCGGTCATGAAGTCCACCTCCAGTCCCTCTTCCAGTGACCGCTTCACCACGTCGAACAACATCACCTGTCCCGGGGAAAGCCGCTCCCATCTCCGGTCGTGGTGGATCGTGTAGAAATGCCTCGTCCTCCCCTGCCTGAAGCTTACCAGCGCGGCCGCAATCTCCCCATCTTCACTCTCGTAACACCAAACCTCACAGCCACATAGGCCATCGCTCACAATGCTTAACATGAAGTTCTGCCGCTGCTGGTCCCAGAACAGGTTCTCGCTCGTCCCTCGCCACTCTGCCTTCCGCCGATACACCCACTCCGCCACCCTTCCCAGCTCGCGGTCGTGCCTCACCAGCTCCAGTCCGCTCCGCCGCAGATGCCGGCTTGCCTTTGCCGCCTTGTGGTGCGCCGCCCCAAATTCACCAGCCGTAATATCGCACGCCCTCGTTGCCGGAGCATTGCAGAACCCCTTCGGCTCCAGGCTCTGCCACCTCTCCCGCGCCGCCTCGCCTCGCAGCGCCGTCACCTCCAGCGGCACTCCGCTCTTCGCCAGCTCCCGCCAGGCATGTTCCAGCGCATAGGGTTCCCCCGCGCTCAGCACGTCCCGATAGTCAAACAGCGCCTCGCCCAGGAATGCCAGTTCCCTCTCCCGCCGCACCGCCGGAATGATCGCCATCCCGGAGTTCGACTCCGCCACCACCACGTGCGGCGTCTCCCGCGCGGCAAACCACTCGGCTGCCCGCCGGTTCAACTCATAGGATTGGAAAAGGGTATGGTCGCCTTGTTTTTCCAGCCACTCCCAGCGCGCCTTCAGCCGGTCCAGCCCATGCGCACCGCGCACTACTTCCACCTTTAGCAAATGGGAACTCCTCGGCGTGTCCTTCAGCTCTGCTCCATTGGAAGCAGGAACTGCGCCCCGGGTTCGCCGCTCAGCCCACTTCCGCCGTCTCCGGCTCTGCCAGCCCTGCCTTCCTATACGCCCGCAGAATATCCTCCACCCCCACCACGCCCATCAGCAGGTCCATATTTCCCCGGTGCACCACCGGAAGCATCGGCCTGTCCTTGATGAACCTTAGCGCCACATCCAGCGACTGGTCCTGGTACAGCCTCGGAACCCTCGCCCGCACCAGTCCCCGCACCGCTTCGCTCTCCTCATGGGCGGGATCCAGCAGCGTCTCCCGGCTCAGCACGCTCCACCGCCCCTCGCCCAGCGACACCAGGAAGTACGCCTCCTGCGTGCTTGCCACAATTCCCCGAGCCGAGCCAATTGCCTCGTCCCCCAGCAGTGCCCGTCCCAGCGTCGGATGCATCGCATCCTCCACCCTAAGCAGCGACTGTTCCCTCTCCTCTTCCAGCGACGGCAGATCCAGTCCATCCTGTCGCGAGAGCAGATCGAACAGCGGCACCTCCTGGAATCCCCTGGAAATCACATACGAAATCGTGTTGCAGATAATCACCGGCAGAATGATCGAGTAATTCCCGCTCACCTCCAGAATCATGAACACCGACGTCATCGGAGCCCGCAGAATTCCCGCAAACAGCGCCCCCATCCCCACCAGCGCGTACGCCCCCACCGGCACCGCGATCGCCGGAAACAGGTGTTGCTCCAGCATTGCCACCGACCCGCCCAGCATCGCGCCCATAAACAGCACCGGCGCAAACAGTCCTCCCGGCGTTCCGGACGCAAAGCTGAACACCGTTGCCAGCAGCTTCAGTCCGGCCAGGATTCCCAGCACCTCCCACGGAAAGCGGTTGTGCATCGCCAGGTCCATCCACTCATACCCGGCGCCCATCACCTGCGGATACCATATCGCAATAAATCCGATCAGCAGCCCCGCCACTCCCGGCTGCAAGTACTGCGACCACTGTGGCAGCCTCCGCAGCCTCGGCCGCAGATACTTGATGGACTTCACGAACGCCAGTGACGCCACGCCGCCCACCACGCCCAGCACCGCGTACGCCACCAGCTCCCCGGCGTGTTCCAGGTGATACTGCGGAACCCGGAACAGCGGCTCGTCGCCCATAAACCAGCGCTCCACCACCACGCTTGAGATTGCCGACAGCACCACCGCGCCCAGGATGCCCGCGCTCCACCGCCCGATCACTTCCTCAATCACGAACAGCACAGCCGTAATCGGTGCGTTGAACGCCGCCGCCACTCCGGCCGCCGCGCCCACCGGAGCCACCAGCCGCAGCCTCTCCTTGGAGAGCTTCAGCCACCGTCCCAGCGCCGAGGCCAGTCCCGCCCCAATCTGCAGCGAAGGGTCTTCCGGCCCCAGTGACTGTCCGCTCCCAATTGCCAGCGCGCTCAGCACAAACTTCCCAATTGACGTCTCACCGCTGATGTATCCGTCGTAGATATACAGCGCGCCCTTCGTCTGGTTCACTCCGCTGCCCCGCACCCGAGGAAAGAACCGCATCATCAGCACGGCGATCACCAGCCCCATCACCGCCGGAACCAGCACCACCCGCGGCGCGCTCGGATGCATCGAGCTCCCCAGCAGCCACAGCCGCGCCGTCGCAATCGCCACCCGGAACAGCACCACCACAAATCCCGCCAGGATGCCGATCGCAATCGCCAGCACCAGGAAGAACTGCTCTTCCCGGATTGTAAGCAGCCCCGCCGGCCCCAGCATCCGGCGCAGTGTCTCAAAGTATTTCCGCCGCACCGGAGTCGCCATGAAGTTGATCAGCGACTCGCGGCTTGGTCCTTTGCGTGTTGTCAGGCGAGGCTTCATTCCTTCGCCCCCATCCGCGCTCGTGCCAGCAGCAGCAGCGTCTCATCGTCGGCCGTAGCCTTGCCGCAGTTCTTCTCTGCCGCCATCTCCGCCTGGAAGGCGAATCGCATTGTGCTCTCAATCACATCGTCGCGTCCGTACAGTTTGCGCTCGCTCATCATTGGAGCCAGTTGCGCCCCCCAGCGCGCAAATCCGCTCCACTGTGCCGGGTCCGCTGCCTTGGCTCCCTTGCCTGTCCCCGTCATCGCTTGTGCAAACCCAACCCCGCACCCGGCCAGCCTTCCCAGCGCAATCTGGAAAGCCGCCACCGTCCGCTCCGTCCTCACCTTCCCTGTCGAACCGCGCGCAAACGGGTCCAGCGCCTCCAGCCGCGCCAGTTGCTCCCTCAATCCGTTCGCTGCCGCCGTCTCCGTCTTCAACTCGCCCAGGTACCGCCGAGCCTGCGGATAATTCCCTGCCGCAAAACTAGCCCGCGCCGCACCCAGCATTGCCGCCTCGTCGTTCTTGTTCCGCACCATTGCAATCTGGTATGCCGTCAGCGCCCGCCCTGTGTCGCCATTTCTCAAAAACAGTTCCGCCAGCCTCGGCTGTTCCGCCGAGCCTTCCGGCAGCACCGCCGCCAGTGCCAGCAGCGCACCCTCGGCCTCCGCCGTCCTTCCCAGCTCCACCAGGTACTCCGCCGACTCAAACCGCACCGCAATCTTCTGCGGAACCGGGTCCGTCCTCTCCGGCCATGCTCCCTCAATTGCATTCAGGTAGTAGCGCAGCGCCAGTTCCTCGTGCTTCCGCCCTGCCTCCAGCCGGGCCAGCTTCAAATTCACCTGCGCGTCTCCCGGGCGCTGTTCCCAGAAGGCGTGCAACTGTGCCAGCGCCTCGTCTGCCGCGCCATTGGCCAGCAGTGCGTCTGTCAGCTTCAGCCTGTATTGAAAATTGTCGTGCGAATACACCAGCGCCGTCTCCAGCGCATCCACCGCCTCTGCCGCGCGCCCTGCTGCCAGCGCATGGATTCCCGTCGCGTAGAATTCCCGCGCCAGCGCGTCCTGCTTCTCGTTGAAACTGGTCACAACCAGCCGCGTAAATGAAAAGCCCAGCACAATCACCAGTGCCAGCGTCAGCAGCGGACGCCAGTCCTCCACCGACCACACATGTCCGTCCTCATCGCAGTGCGCGCAGCGTCCGTTCGCCCCCAGCGCCTGTCGGCAGATCGTGCAATAGGCCGTCTCTTCCGTCATTCCCCTACCATGCCGGCCGCAGGCTTCCATCCCCGCCCACAGCCACAATTCGTCTACTTACTTGATATCACGCAACCGCCATTCCGAAACCATCCGCGCAAAGAAAAAGAGAGAGGAACATCCTCTCTCTCTTCGAACCCTGCCTTCCCGCTTCCTCTTCCGTGCAGCCTGCCTCTCAGTACAGGTGGAAGTTGACCTCCACATTGATCTGCACTGCCACCGGAGTCCCGTCTTTCATCGCTGGCTGGAACTTCCACAGCTTCACTGCCTCAATCGCTTTCTGATCCAGCCCCATCCCCAGGCTCCGCGCCACCTTCACATCGCGCGGCCTCCCGTTGGAATCCACAATCAGCCACAGCACCACCGTTCCCTGGTACTTCGCCTTCCGCGCCTCTTCGCTGTAGTCCGGACTCGGATTCTCCAGCACGCGTGGTGCGCTCACTCCGCCGCCCACGCGGAAGACGCCGCCGCCAATTCCGCCGCCTCGTCCCGGACCCACGCCCGGCCCCGTTCCACTGCCAATTCCTCCGCCGCTCCCTGAGCCGATTCCGCCGCCCATTCCTGTTCCATTCGACGCCGGACCCGCCGGCAGCGCAGACTTCGGATCTCCCAGGTTCAGCGCCGCAGCCGAGGCCAGCTTCACCTGCGGAGGCACTACCACCGTCGGTTCCACTGCCAGCTTCGGATTCTCGTTGCGGATCACCATCACCGGAGGCGTAATCTGCTGCATCGAAAACTTCGGCAGCTTTCCCTTCGGAGCCACCAGCTTGTCATGATCTCCGCCGCCGCCTCCGCCGCCCACCGTGTCGTTCTTCTTGCTGCTCATCGGCAGGTACTCGCTGATGTCCGGTGCCACCAGGCTGATCTCCTGCGTGGTCTTTTTCACCACCTTCGCCCCGGCAATGGACAGCGCAATCAGCGCTCCCACCATCACCGCATGCACCACCAGCGAAACCCCGGCGCTCTGCTTCTTGTAGTTGTACTCGCCCCAGATGTCATCGACCTTCACCGGTCGCGACGTCAGCTGCAACGGTGGCAGCTTCTTCGGGAACAGCTTCTCTCTCACATTTCCCACGAGTGACTGCCACAGCGGAGGATTGATATCCTCCCGCATCAGCAGGTTCAGCTCCGGATCTTCCTTCTTCGTCGGTGGCACTGCAAATTGATTCTGCATTTTCTGCGACCTGCCCCTTCACCCTCAGGTTTGAGGCTCTTCACTTTCATTCTTCTTCAGAGTGTGATGCCCGCCGCGAAAGCCCCACGCTTCCGCTCAGGTTCTCTGCCCTGGCTCCGCATTGCTGAGCCGCTGTCTTTAGCTCAGATATGCACGTGGTCTGCCAAGTTGTATTGAGCTACGTATCGCGTTTGGTTCCGTAACCTGCATATCTTCTCTGGCCAAAGTTATGCACCCTCTTGCTCAATATTTGGATGCACCGTATCTCCGCAGGGCATGCAGCTTTCTTCTCTCCGCAAACTCGGCACTCTCGAATAAATCTCCTCCGCAGGCAACCACCACCACCTCGCCTCTCCCCGCAGCCGTTTTCTCGGCTTATAATGAGAGATTCAAGTTCGTTGCAGATGCGGATCAACCCGCCGCTGATTATTTGATCGGAGACATAGACCCGAGTGGACCTCAAGGCAACCGTAAATCTGCCCACAACCGATTTCCCCATGAAGGCGAACCTGCCCCAGAACGAGCCCAAGATGCTCGAGCACTGGCAGAACATCCGCATCTATGACCTGGTCCGCAAAGCCCGCCAGGGAGCGCCAACCTGGGTATTGCATGACGGCCCGCCCTACGCCAACGGAGCCATCCATCTCGGCCACGCTCTCAACAAGTGCCTCAAGGATTTCATCGTCAAGTCGCGCACCATGGCCGGCTATGACTCTCCCTACGTCCCCGGGTGGGACTGTCACGGCCTTCCCATCGAAATCAAGGTAGATGAAGCTCTCGGCCGCAAAAAGCTTGAAATGGACCCCCTCGAGGTTCGTCACGCCTGCCGCAAGTACGCCGAGAAGTACGTCAAGATTCAGAGCGACCAGTTCCAGCGCATCGGCGTCTTCGGAGACTTCGACGATCCCTACTCCACCATGACCAAGGAGTACGAAGCCCGCGTTATCGAAAATTTCTACGCCTTCTTCGAGAAGGGACTCGTCTATAAAGGTCTCAAGCCGGTGTATTGGTGCATCCATGACCGCACCGCACTTGCGGAAGCCGAAGTCGAATACGCCAATCACACCAGTCCCAGCGTCTTCGTAAAATACGCTCTCAAGACCGACCCCGCGGCCATCGCCCCTGAACTCGCTGCCTTCGCCGGCAAGGTCAGCACCATCATCTGGACCACCACGCCCTGGACGCTTCCTGCCTCCATGGCTGTTGCCTTCCATCCCCGCGCTGAGTACCAGGCCATCCGTGACAACGCCACTGGAGAGGTTTATCTCCTCGCCGCTGAACTCGCGCCCACCGTCCTCCCGCGCCTCGGATTCACCGACACCTCTGTCCTCGCCACCTTCCCCGGCGCCAATCTGGAGCGCATTCACTTCGCCCACCCTTTCCTTGACCGCGACATCCTCGGCGTCCTCGCCGATTACGTCACCATGGATCAGGGAACCGGAGCGGTCCACACTGCGCCCTCCCACGGCGCAGACGATTTCTACACCGGGGTAAAGTACGGCATCGATGCCACCACCAAGGTGGACGCTGGCGGCCACATGATGGAGGGCCTCCCCGAATACGACGGCAAAAAGGTATTCGCCGCCAATGAGCCCATCGTCGAACTCCTCAAGTCCCGAGGCGTTCTTCTCGGACGCGAAGACATCGAGCACTCCTATCCTCATTGCTGGCGCTGCCACAAGCCCGTAATCTTCCGCGCCACCGAGCAGTGGTTCATCTCCATGGAAGGCCCCATCGGCGACGGCACCCTTCGCACCGAAGCTCTCAAGGCCATCGCCGGAGTCAAATGGGACCCCGCATGGGGAGAAGAGCGCATCGCCAACATGGTCGCTACCCGTCCTGACTGGTGCATCTCCCGTCAGCGCATCTGGGGAGTTCCCATCGCCGTCTTCTTCTGCGACGCCTGCGGTCTCCTCCACGAATCCCCGGCCACCAACCGCGCCGTCGTTGAGCTATTCGCCCGCGAGGGTGCCGACGCCTGGTACGCCCGTCCCGCCTCGGAGATCATCCCCGCCGGGACCACCTGCCCCTGCGGTTCCACCACCTTCCGCAAGGAGATGGACATCATCGACGTCTGGTTTGAGTCTGGTGCATCCCAGGCCTCTGTCCTTCCCAAGATCTTCGGCGAGTGGAAGCCTGCCGATATGTATCTCGAAGGCGGCGACCAATACCGCGGCTGGTTCCACTCTTCCCTTCTCTGTTCCATGGGACTCAACGGCCAGTCGCCTTACAAAGCCGTTGCCACCAATGGCTGGACCCTCGACGAAAACGGCCGTGCCATGTCCAAGTCGCTCGGCAACACCGTCGATCCCGTGGATATCGCAAAGCGCATGGGCGGAGAGATCGTCCGCTTCTGGGTCGCCTCCGTCGATTTCCGCGAAGACGTTCGCGCCAGTGAAAACCTCATGGCCCGCGTCGCTGAGAACTACCGCAAAATCCGCAACACCTTCCGCTACATCCTCGGAAACCTCCATGCCTTCTCGCCTGCCTCGGACCTGGTTCCCTTCGAGCAGCTTGAGCCCATGGACCAGTACATGCTCCTCCGCACCGCCGACGTTGCCGCCGAATGTCGCGCCTGGTATGACCAGATGCTCTTCCATCGCATCTACCAGCGCCTCAATGAATTCTTCGCCGTCGATCTCAGCGCCCAATACTTTGACGTTCTCAAGGACCGTCTCTACACCTTCCCCCGCACCTCGCGCGAGCGCAAGTCCGCGCAAACCGCTCTCTGGCGCATCGGAGAGGCGCTCCTCCGCCTCATCGCTCCCATCCTCAGCTTCACCGCTGACGAGGCCTGGCAGTTCATGCCCAAAATGCTCTCCCGTCCGGAGAGCGTCCACCTCGCCCTGCTTCCCACCGCCGCTGACATCACCGGAGAGATCCGCGACCGCGAGCAGGCCACCCAGGCCCGCGCCGATTGGGACTACCTCTTCACCGTCCGCGAACTTGCCCTGCGTCAGCTCGAAGAGCTCCGCAATGACAAAACCATCAAGGCCAATCTCGAAGCCCGCGTCGTCATCACCGCATCCGGCGAAGACTACAAACGCCTCGCCCAGTACGCCGCCAAGCTTCCCGCCCTCTTCGTCGTCTCCCAGGTAGAGGTCCACCCCGGGGCGCCTGACGCACCCATCGCCTTCTCTGTCTCCAGGGCCGAGGGCCTCAAGTGCGAACGCTGCTGGAACTTCTCCACCCATGTCGGCGAAGACGCAACCTACCCCACCGTCTGCGAGCGTTGCAGCGCCAACCTCGCCGTCATCACCGCTACCACGGACGCCACCGCATGACCCTGCCCGGCAGACAAAATGCGGGTGCCCCATTCAAGCCCTCCTTTGGCTTGGGTGGGGCTGTTGATCTTTCCTGCCCAATCGAAAACGCTGGTTCTAGCTTGAGTGGGATCGTCTGCAAGTCCATCCTCTCCGAACGGACCCACGCCTGATGTCCCGCTCCGCGCTCCGCGCCCTCTACTTCTCCATCTCTGCCGTCGTCATCCTTCTCGACCGCGTCACCAAGCTCCTGGTCGCCCGCCGCATCGAACTCAACTTCGGCAGCGTCACCATCGTTCCCAACTACTTCACCATCACCCACGTGGAAAACACCGGAGCCGCCTTCAGCCTCTTTGCCGACTGGTCCCCCCACGTCCGCATTCCTCTCCTCGTCGGCTTCTCCACCCTCGCCATGGTCGTCGTCTGCTACCTCCTCTGGAACTCTGCAAAGAAGTTCTCCCTAGGAGGCCTCGCCCTCGCCTTCATCCTCGGCGGAGCCGTCGGCAATCTCTACGACCGTGTCCTCTTCGGACGCGTCACCGACTTTCTCCACCTCTACATCGGCACCCACATCTGGCCTGACTTCAATCTCGCCGACAGCGCCATCGTCACCGGAGCCACCCTCCTCCTCCTCGACCTCTTCTTCGGCTCCTCCACCTCCACCACCGACGATTCGCCCTCGCGTTAAGTCACAGAACGTTGATTCACTATTCTAAGAGTGTCATCCTGAGCGCAGCGAAGGACCCCAGCACTGCCCCAATCACCTGTGCCGTTCCCAGGCTTTTCGGCCACACTGTTCGGAGTGCAGCAACGAAATCACGCACTTCGAGTCCAATCACCTGTGCCGTTCCCAGGCT
>CAILAZ010000341.1 GCA_903832295.1 uncultured Acidobacteriota bacterium | reverse complement strand
CGCGCTCGATCTTCTTCAGCGCATTCACCAGCTCGTCAAATTCGGCGTCGGCGATCTCCGGAGCATCCAGCACAAAATAGCTGTGCTCATGGCGGCGGATTTCTTCTCTCAGTTTTTCGGCTTCTTGGGCAGGTGAGTCGTGCGTAGTCATACAGCGGAGATTATAGGGCCAGAGCGAGCGCAATGCCGGAATGTCGGGCATCTGCCCAATCCATATTTGCCGCGCAGCTTACATCCCTCTCTCCCCCGCTTTCCCTCCTTGATACAATCGACGGATACTCCCAGCGCAGGTTTTCCGCGGTCCCGGGGTTTTCCCGTCGCCGCCGCTCCCGCGCAGACAGCAGATTTGGTGAACGTTCTCAAGCATTTCTTCGTACGCTACAAAGCGTGGATCATGGCCCTGCTCGCCCCCCTGGGCGGCATCTGGGCCGTCTTTCTCATCGCTCTCATCGACGCGTCGTTCTTCGGAATCCCCCTTGATCCCGTCATCGCCGTCTATGTCGCGGTTGATCCCCGCCGCACGATCATCTATGCCCTGATGGGCGCGCTCGGCTCCGCTCTTGGCAGCACCGTTCCTTATCTCATCGGCTACAAGGGCGGAGAAGCTCTCGTCGTCAAGAAGATCGGGCAGCAGCGTTTCGCCCGCATCCACGCCCAGTCAGAGAAGTACGGCGACCTTGCGCTCATCATCCCTGCCCTCATGCCGCCCGGCTTCCCCTTCAAGGCCTTCGCGCTCATCGCCGGAGTCACCGAGATGGGCTACATCCACTTCCTTCTCTCCATCATCGTCGGACGCCTTCTCCGTTTCATCATCCTTGGCGTTCTCATCATCGCCTACGGTCCTGAGATTCTCCGCTTCATGATGACCGCCTTCCAGCATCATCGCGGACTCACGTTCGCCATCGTCGCGCTCATCGTCGTCGCCATCTTCCTCATCGTGCGCCTCGTCAGTTCTCGCGCTCCCTCGGTCGCCGATGCAGAAACGGAAACCAGCATTGCCTGAGCAGTCGCTTCCCATCCGCATCATCGGTGCCGGCCTTGCCGGGCCAGAAGCCGCCTGGCAGTGTGCCCGCCGCGGCCTCGCCGTCTCTCTCTACGAGATGCGCCCCCAGCGCACCACACCCGCCCATGAGACCGATCTCTTCGCCGAACTCGTCTGCTCCAACTCGCTCAAGAGTGACAGTGAAAACTCCGCCCCCTGGCTGCTCAAGCATGAGATGCGCCATGCCGCTTCTCTCCTCATGGAACTCGCCACCCGCACCGCCGTTCCCGCTGGCCATGCGCTTGCCGTTGATCGCCTCGAATTCAGCCGCCTTGTAACCGAAACCATCGCCGCCGAGCCTCTGATCCGCGTCATTCGCGAAGAGGTCACCACCCTCGACCACTTCCCCGGCGTCACCATTCTCGCCACCGGCCCGCTCACCTCCGACGCTCTCGCCCTTGAGATCCAGCGCCTCAGCGGCACTGACCGCCTCTTCTTCTTTGACTCCATCTCCCCCATCGTTGAAGCCGACTCCATCGACCACTCCAGGGTGTACATGGCAGCCCGCTATGACAAGGGAACCGCCGACTACATCAACTGTCCCATGATGCGCGAAGAGTACGATGCCTTCATCGCCGCCCTCGCCGAGGCTCAGCGCGTGGACGGCCATGACTGGGACAGGGCCAAATATTTTGAAGGCTGCCTCCCCATCGAGGAGATCGCCCGCCGCGGGCCAGACACTCTTCGCTTCGGTCCCATGAAGCCCGTAGGTTTGCGCAATCCTCACACCGGAAACATTCCCTACGCCGTTGTCCAGCTTCGCCAGGAGAACCTCCGCGCTGACTCCTACAACCTCGTCGGCTTCCAGAACCACCTCAAGTTTGGCGAGCAGGCCCGCGTTCTCCGCATGATTCCCGGCCTTGAAAACGCAAAGTTCCTGCGCTTCGGCCAGATTCACCGCAACACTTACATCAACGCGCCCGCCCTGCTCACCCCCACTCTGCAGATGAAGCAGCACCCGCGCATTCTCTTCGCCGGGCAGCTCTCCGGCGTCGAGGGTTACGTCGAATCCATTGCCACCGGCCTGCTCGCCGGAATCACCGCTGCCGCCCTCGCCACCGGCGTCCAACCCATCCCCGCCCCCCGCGCCAGCGCTCACGGCTCGCTCACCAACTACATCTGCGGAGCCGATCCCGCCAGCTTCCAGCCCGCCAACATCACCTTCGATCTCCTCGAGCAGCTCGACGAATCCATCAAGCGCAAGGTTCGCGACAAGAAGCTCCGCCACCAGATGGTCTGCGAGCGCGCCTTTGCCGAGTTCACCGCCTGGTCTCAGCAGCTCTCCACTCTTCTCCCCACCCGCTGAACTTTCTGCCGCCCCGCAGCGTATCTACCCTTGCGGCCCAACCTGGCCCGGGTACCCATGACTCTGCGTGATTTATTTCGCGATGTGCTCACCACCCTTTGGACCAACAAGCTCCGGACCTTCCTCACCATGTTTGGCATTGCCTGGGGCATCGTCTCCATCGTCCTCATGGTGGCCGCCGGAGAAGGCATGCGCGTCGGCCAGCAGAAGCAGCAGCAGACCTTCGCCCGCGACCTCATGATCGTCTTCGCCGGACGCACCAGCCTCCAGGCCGGAGGCATGCGCGCCGGCCACCGCATTCACTTTGAAGACTCCGACGCTGACTACGTCGCCGCCCAGTCGCCCTCCTGCAAATACGTTCTGCCCGAACTCGGCAATGAGGCGAGCGTGCGCAGCAACTTCAACAGCGCCCACCCCACCGTTGCCGGATCCTTTCCCCCCTTCGCCGAAATCCGCAGCCTCGACATCGCCTCCGGCCGCTTTTACAGCTGGCAAGACGTACATGAGAACCGCCGCGTCGCCTTCCTCGGCAGCGCCCTCAACAAGCAGCTCTTCCCCGAGGGCGGAGCCATCGGCCAGAACATCTACATCCAGGGCGTGCCTTACGTTGTCGTCGGCCTCATGAGCGACAAAAAGCAGAACTCCAGCTACGACGGCTGGGATGTCAACAAAGTGTTCATCCCCTTTCCCGCCATGCAGCAGGATCTTCCCAACAAGCCGCCTGCCACCGCCCACAGCGTAGATCGCCTCCTCATCGCTCCCAACGGCGTGGCCCAGCACGAGAACTGCAAGCATCAGCTCACCCTCGCCCTTGCCCACCTCCACCAGTTCGACCCTCTCGACAAGGAAGCCATCAACAACTGGGACACCCTCGAGGAGGCTGCTGCCTTTGCCACCATGACCGATGGCATGAAGTACTTCCTCGGAGCCGTCGGCGTCACCACGCTCTTCCTCGGCGGCATCGGAGTCATGAACGTCATGCTTGTCGCCGTCCGCGAGCGCACCCGCGAGGTTGGCATCCGCAAGGCTCTCGGTGCGCCCGCCCGCAGCATCCTGCGCCAGTTCTTTCTGGAAACCATGATCGTCGTCTTCCTCAGCGGAGCCATCGGCCTCACCATCGCCTACTCGCTCTGCGCTCTCGTCAACTCCTTCCCCATGCCTGATTTCTTTGCCGGGCTCCTACCCACCTGGCAGTCCGGAGCCCTCGCCATCTTCCTTCTTGGCGCTGTCGCCTTCTTCGCCGCCCTCTACCCCGCCCGCCAGGCCGCACGCATTGACCCCATCGAGGCCCTGCGCTTCGAGGCCGGAGGCTGACCATGGGCTTACTTCAGGATGTCTTTTCCGAGGCCATGAGCGCGCTGCTCAAGAACCGCACCCGCAGCCTGCTCACCATGCTCGGAATCGTCTGGGGCATCGCCTCCGTCACCCTGCTCATTGCCTACGGTTCCAGCTTTCGCAGTGTGCTCGTCACCGCCTTTGACTCTTTCGGAAAAACCGCCGTCGTCGCCTGGGCACAGCAAACCAGCCAGCAGGCCGGAGGTCAGCGCGCCGGAAAGAAAGTTCATTTCGAGCAGGTCGATCTCGACTACATCAAGGCCACCTCGCCCGCCATCAAAACCATCTGCCGCGAGAACTCGCGCACCCTGCCCATGCAGTACAACGACCAGTACGTCAACGGAGCCGTCCGCGCCGTCTGCGCCGAGTACGGCGACATGCGCAATGAAGTTCCCTCCGCCGGGCGCTGGCTCACTCCCATGGACCTCGTCGAGCGCCGCCGCGTCATCTTCCTTGGCGACAAAATCAAGCGCCAGCTCTTCGGCAGCAAGAACGCCATCGGCGAATCCATCCTCGTCCGCGGCATGCGCTTTGAAGTCGTCGGCGTCATGGACAAGAAAATCCAGCTCTCCAACTACTTCACCAGTGACGACGGCTCCACATGGATTCCCTTCACCACCGCCAGCGACCTTTACGACAACAAAGACACCCCGGTCTTCATCTTCGCCCCCGTCACGCCCTCCATGGAGGGTGTAGCTAAAAAGCAGTTCCTCGCCGCACTCGCCGAGCGCCAGGGCTTCTCGCCCACTGATGACAAAGCTGTCCAGATGTTCGGCCGCGAAGAGTTCCGCCCAGTGATCGATGGCATCACCATCGGACTTCAGGGTCTCCTGCTCTTCATCGGAGCCCTCACCCTCGGCATCGGCGGCGTCGGTGTCATGAACATCATGCTCGTCTCGGTCGATGAGCGCATTCGCGAGATCGGGCTGCGCCGCGCCCTCGGCGCCCGCAAGCGCCACATCCGCCTCCAGCTCTTTGCCGAAACCTTCGTCCTCATGTTCCTCGGCGGAGCCGCCGGAATTCTCCTCTCCTGGCTGCTCACCCGCGCCGTTGGAACCCTCCCCCTGCTCGGCCCGCTCTTCAAGGATGAATCCGGCAAAGCCGATATTCACATGACCATCTCGCTCGGAACCGTCCTCCTCTCCAGCCTCGTCCTCTTCCTCGTCGGACTCGTCAGCGGCATGGTCCCCGCTCTCAAAGCCTCCCGCCTCGATCCCGTCGAAGCCCTCCGCTACGAATAAAGTTTTCTCCCCGTTTGCCGTTGAACAAAGCGGAGCTCTGACCCTGATGGACGTTCTCGTCGTTGACGATTCCTTGTTCTCTCGCGCCTCCGTATCCAAGTGGCTCTCCGGCCATGAGTACAATCCCGTCATGTGCATGGATGGCGAGGAGGCCTGGGAAAAGCTTCAGCGCCCCACCGCCCCGCGTCTCGTGGTCTGTGACTGGGTCATGCCCCGTCTCAACGGACTCGAACTTTGCCGCGCCGTGCGCACCGCACGCGCCTTTCCCTACGTCTATTTCATCCTTCTCACCGCCCGCAGCTACCGTGTCGATTTCGGTGCCGCCGTTCACGCCGGAATGGATGACTGCCTCGCCAAGCCTTGCACCGAGTTCGACCTCATCGCCCGCGTGAATGTTGGCCGCCGCCTTCTTGCCCAGCAGGATGAAACCGACCGCCTCCTCCACCGCAGCCATCTTCTGCTGGAGCAGACGCCCTTCGCCATCGCATGCATCGATGAGCGCGGCAAGGTCGTGGAATCCAATCCCGCCTGGGCCACCATGCTCGGCTTCTCCTCCCCCGAACTCCTCAAGGGCCGCGACCTCGCCTCCGTCGGCTTCACCGCGCCCGTTGATTTCACCGCCCTGCTCGATCAGGTCGCGCTCGCAGAATCCTTCCATGGCGTCGCCGTCACCCTGGAAACCCGCGACGGCCAGCCCATCACCCCGCGCCTCTGGGGACGCCCCATCACCATCGACGGCCGCCGTCTCTACCACATTTCCACCGACTACACCCTCCCTCAATAGCCGGGCGCAAACACGCGCGCAAAAAAACGCGAGCCCCGTTGGGCCCGCGCTCTCCTGCCACTCGCCGCCTTACTTTTTCGTCCTCTTCTTTGATTCCTTCGAACTCGTGATCTTCTTCACGCTCGGCACAAAATCCCTGCGCCTTCTCGGCTGAATCTTGAACCAGATCGGCGTCCCCTCGAACTCGAACGCCTCCCGCACTTGGTTCTCCAAAAACCGCTGGTAGCTGAAGTGCAGCTTCACATCCTTGTCCGTAAACAGCACAAACGTCGGAGGCGCAACCGCCGCCTGTGTCATGTAGTAGATCTTGATCTTGTTGCGCGCCGGAACCGTGGCCCGCTCAAAATCAACCATCTTCAGGAAGCGATTCATCTCGCCTGTCGTTATCCGCCGCCAGCGCTCGCGTGCCACCCGCTCCACGGTCTCAAACACCCGCTTCACGTTCTTCCCATTCATCGCGCTCACAAAGATTACCGGCGCATAGTCCAGGAATTTCAATACCCGCCGCACCTGTTCCTCATAGACCCGGCTGTCGGCTGCCGGACGATTCTCATCTCCGCGCGCCGTCGTCACCGCGTCCCACTTGTTCACCACCACCACCACGCTGCGCCCGGACTCGTGCGCGTACCCGGCAATATTGGCGTCCAGTGCGGAAACCCCTTCCAGCGCGTCAATCACCACCAGCGCCACATCCGCCTCTTCCAGATGCTTGCGCGCCATCACCACGCTCATCTTTTCGGCCATCAGGTGCGTCTTGCCCTTGCGCCGGATACCCGCCGTGTCGATGAACCGGTAGCGCTTGCCCGCGTGCTCCACCACCTCGTCAATCGCATCGCGCGTCGTTCCCGCAATCGAGGACACAATCGCCCGGTCGCTCTCCGTCAGCTGATTCAGCAGCGTGCTCTTGCCCACGTTCGGCCGCCCGATGATCGCAATCTTGATCTCGTTCGGCATCGTCTCCATCAGCCGGTCGTCCAGCGCGTCCTCGTCGATTGCGGGCATCTCATCCTCGCCCGCATCCTCGCCCTCGCTCTCAAATTCCTCCTCCGACTCATCCACGGCATCTTCCACCTGCGCAATCCGCCGCGCAAAGTTGTTCAGTCGCTTCTCGTCTTCGGTCTCCTCGATTGTCGGAACCACCGTCATCAGTTCTTCGATCAGTTCCGCCACGCCCGTCGAGTGCTCCGCCGAAATCGCAAACAGGTTCTTGATCCCCAGCCGCCGGAAGTTCTCCGCCTCGGCCTCGAATTTCGGATCGTCCACCTTGTTCACCGCCAGGTACAGCGGCTTTCCCAGCTTTTGCAGCAACCGTGCCAGCTCCATGTCCGGCCCCGTCAACTCGGTCCGCACATCGGTCACCATCACAATCGCCGACGCCTCATCCAGCGCCACCCGTGCCTGCCGGAAGATCTCGGAAGGAATCAGGTCCTTGTCCTCGGGCACAATTCCGCCCGTATCCACCACCCGGAACTGTCGTCCGTTCCAGCGCACCTTGCCATACAGGCGGTCGCGTGTAATTCCCGGCTCGTCGCCCACAATCGCTCTGCGCCGTCCCACCATCTTGTTGAACAGCGTTGATTTGCCCACGTTGGGCCGTCCCACGATGGCCAGCAGCCCCTCGTGCTCGTCTTGCAAAAATTTCGACACTTTGTCCTTCTTCTGACCTGGTCTAACTCCAGGTTCTGGTCCCACTCTTGTCCTGCTCTAACTCTAGCCTTCGCTCTGCCATTGCCGTTGTACTGCCCTTGCCCGCCTTTGCCCTTGCCTGCCTCTGCTCTTGCCTCTGCTCTGCTCTTGCCTCTGCCTTTGCTCTTGCCTCTGCCTTTGCTCTTGCCTCTGCCTCTGCCTTTGCTCTTGCCTCTGCCTCTGCCTCTGTCTTTGCTCTTGCCTCTGCCTCTGCCTCTGCCTTTGCCTTTGCCTTTGCTCTTGCCTCTG
>CAILAZ010000340.1 GCA_903832295.1 uncultured Acidobacteriota bacterium | reverse complement strand
TTCCTCTTCGCCCTCAAACAGAACGCGCACATTCACCGGCAGCTTTCCGTCCGCTGCCAGCAATGACTCCAAGGCCTTCACCTCCATCCACAACTGTCCCTTGTCGTCCACCGCTCCGCGCGCGTACAGATTCCCATTGCGCTCAGTCGGCTCAAACGGAGGCGACAACCACTCTTCCAGCGGCTCTGCCGGCTGCACGTCGTAGTGCGCATACAGCAGCACCGTCGGCTTTCCCGCCGCGTGCAGCCAGTCGCCGTACACCAGCGGGTGCCCTGCCGTCTGGATCGTCTCCACGTTTTCAATTCCGATCCGCTTCAACTCGTCGGCCACAAATGCCGCGGCCTTGTCGATGTCGCCCCGGTTCTCCGGCAGCGTGCTGATGCTCGGTATGCGGAGCAGTGCCTTCAACTCGTCAAGAAAGCGCTTCTCATTCTCTTTTGCGAAGGAAATTGCAGGTGATGCCATGGCAGGAAAATCCTTTCTCGGGTTACGCAGAGTTACCAAGCAGACTGGTGAGTATAGCACCGCACCCGCCTAAAATCGTTGTGGAGAGAACCTCGCAAGCTCAACCGTCGTCCGCCCTTCCAGCAGCAGCTCTCGCATCGCCTCGGCCGTCGCCGGAGCCAGCAGGATCCCGTCCCTGTAATGTCCCGCAGCCGCGTAGTAGCCGCTCACCGCCGTCTCCCCCAGCATTGGCAGATTGTCCGGGCTTCCCGGCCTCAACCCCGTCCACGCATCGGCAATCTTCGCCTCCGCAAATTTCGGAATCAGCCTCGTCCCAGCCTCCTGCAGCCGTTTCACCCGGGAGCTGTTCAGCGACTTGTCAAACCCCGCGGGCTCCACCGTGCTTCCCACCACGTACCGTCCATTGGTTCGCGGAATCACGTAGCACCAGCGTGAGCGCAGCACGTGCCGCAGCACGCGTTTCTCCTCGCGCTCCTCGGCTCCCATCGCCAGCTCTTCCGGAAACGCCAAGGCCACCATGTGTCCCTTCACCGGCATCGCCGGAAGCTTTGCTCCCGCCACCTGCCCCGCCCACGCCCCTGCGCAGTTCACTACCTTTGGAGCTCCATAACTCCCCCGCTCCGTCTGCACTCCGCACGTGTGTCCATGTTCCACCACAATCCTTTGCACCGTCTCGCCCGTTGCAATTTCCACTCCGCCCATTTCAAGCGCACGTTTTTCCACCGCGACTCGCAGTGCCGCCACCACATCGCGCGGGTCCACGCTGCGCTCCTTCATCGTGTAAGCCGGGTCTGCCGGAATTGCCAATCCCGGCTCCATCGCCAGTGCCTCGCTGGCGGAAATCGCCTTGATGCCGTCGCTCTCCGCAATAGGGTGTTGCTCAAACGCGATCACTCCCACCGCGCGCAAGTCAATCTCGCGCCCGCTCTCTTCCTTCAGCTCATCAACAAATGTCGGATAGATGTTTGCGCTGCGGTGCGCCAGTTCCTGCAACTCCACCGGCAGCACCGGGTCCAGGTCGGCAATCATTCCGCCGCCCGCATAAGAAGCTTCGCGCCCTGGCTCTCCGCGTTCAATCAGCAGCACGCGCGCGGTCTTCCGCGTCAGCTCCCGCGTCACCGAGAGTCCAATGATCCCGCCG
>CAILAZ010000339.1 GCA_903832295.1 uncultured Acidobacteriota bacterium | reverse complement strand
GCGTTGCTACCCGCTGCAGTGGAATCGAGCGCGCAATTTCTTCATAGCGTCCGCTGCGCTCGAACTCCGAGCTATTCAGCTCTGTGTCCACCCATCCGGGCGCCACGCAGTTCACGCGAATCTGGGGCGCGAGCTCAATGGCCAGCGATTTTGCAAAGCTGATCTGACCACCCTTGGAGGCCGCGTAGTTGCTGTATCCAGCCTCACCCCGCTGGCCCGCAGTCGAACTGATGATGGTGATCACTCCGCTTCCACGCCGCTTCAACTCCGGCACCGCCGCATGGCAGATCGCCCATGTCCCTTTCAGGTTCGCATCCAGCACGCGATCCCAGAGTTGCTCGCCCAAGTCCTCCACCGGCGCGCCCTCCCAGATCCCAGCGTTCGCAACAACAATGTCGAGCTTCCCAAACGCTTTCACTGCTTCCTGCACAAGCCGCCCGGAAGCCTCCGGCGTCGCAATGTCGCCGCGCACCGCAACCGCCTGTCCGCCGCTTGCACTCACAAGATCGAGCACCTCTTCGGCCGCCCGGTCTTCCCTCAAATAGTTCAATGCGACCTGCGCGCCCGCTTCGGTCAAGCGCTGCACAATCGCCCGCCCAATTCCGCGCGAGCCTCCGCTCACGATTGCGACGCGCCCCTGCAGCAGCTTTCCTGCTGTCACCTGCGGCTCAAACGATGTCTCAAGCAATGTTGCCATCACGCTCTCCTAGCGCCGGTCCGACGCGCCGAAAGGAGTCCGGATCCGGACCCACCTCGTGCAGGAAATCTTTCAGCAATCCAACCAGTTTGTCCGGTTCCGCCAGGAACGAGTCATGCCCGTGCGAAGACTCCACGCGTTCGTACCTGCAGTCCACGCCCGCCTTTCGCAGTTCGTCGGCAAACTCCCGCACCTCGCCTTCGGGGAACAGAACATCACTGGAAATTCCGAACAGCAGCAGCTTGGCGCGAATCCGCTCCCACGCCGCGCCGTTCCAATCCCGCTGCGGATCAAACAAATCCATTGCCCGCGTAATCGTCAGGTAGGCGTTGGCGTCAAAGCGCTCCCAGAAGAGCTTGCCCTGGTATTCCAGGTAGCCGGCGATATCGAAGCGTCCCTGCTCGGAATCCCATGGCGCCGTGCCCTTGCGATCAGACTTACGCCCGTGCCGGGCATGGAAGAGCTCCGAGGATTTGTAGGTCGTCATCGCCAACCCGCGCGCATGGGACAGCCCTGTCCGCGGTCCAGGCCCGTCATAGTAATCGCCGCCACGCCACTCCGGATCCAACCGGATTACCTCGCGCTGCAGATGGTTGATACCCAGTCCAAGTGCGTTTAACTGCGTAGCTCCCATTGCCACCACGCGGTCCACAAAGTCGGGATACTCCACCGCCCACTGCAATGCCTGCATTCCGCCGATTGACGGGCCAATCGCCGTCCGCAGATGCCGGATCCCCAACTCCTGCAATGCGATCTTCTGCGAGCGTACCCAGTCCCGCACCGTCACCTGCGGAAAGCTTGCCCCGTAGGGTTTGCCTGTTGCCGGATCGAGCGAGGCCGCACTGGTGGAACCGTAGCAGGAGCCGATAACGTTGAAACACACCACGCACTCCCGATCCAAGTCGAAGATTCTGTCCAGCAGGTCGGGCCACCACTGGTCCACCCGCGAGGAGCCCGATAGCGCGTGGCAAACCAGCGTGACGTTGCTGCACTCTTCATTCGGCTCGCCGTAGATCGCATACCGCAGGGTTGCGCTGGTCAGCGTTCTGCCGCTCTCCAGTTGGAACGGACATCGCTTGGTGATTGAAACCGTTCCCTGCGTCAGATGAAGCGTTGCGGGGTGAACTTCTGCTGCCATGGCTATTTCCCTGCTTCCCGGACAGCCGCTTCGGCTACCGTGTGAGTTGTTCCGTTCGCGGTCTCGATTGCCTGTGCCAGGTCGCCAATGATGTCACGCGCATCTTCAATGCCCACAGAGAGCCGCACCAGCTCTGGCGTAACGCCGGTGTCGATCTGTTCCGGTCCAGTCAATTGCTGATGTGTGGTGGATGCGGGATGGATGATCAGCGACTTTGCATCGCCGATGTTGGCGACGTGACTGAAGAGCTTTACCGCGTCGATCAACTTCTTACCGGCTTCGTAGCCACCCTTGATTCCGAATGT
Source organism: uncultured Acidobacteriota bacterium (assembly GCA_903832295.1). Taxonomy (GTDB): domain Bacteria; phylum Acidobacteriota; class Terriglobia; order Terriglobales; family Acidobacteriaceae; genus TOLSYN. The sequence goes on along the minus strand of CAILAZ010000339.1, from coordinate 6,798 downwards.
CACCAGCGCGCCGCGTCCGCTCGGCAGATATTTCTTTGCGCGCTCGTAGTACTTGCTGGACTCCAGCCCCGGATAGTTCACCCACTCCACGCCAGGATGCGTCTCCAGGTAGTTGGCCACCTTCAGCGCGTTCTCCGAGTGCCGCTCCAACCGCAGATGCAGCGTCTCTGCGCCCTGCAGCAGCAGGAAGGAATTAAATGGGGAGAGCGCCGCACCCGTATCGCGCAACCCCTGCACCCGCGCCTTCAGGATGAACGCCAGGTTGCCGAATGCCGCCGTGTAGCTGATGCCGTGATAGCTCGGGTCGGGATCGACGAAGTCGCGCTTGAAGCGCGGCGAAGCCGTCCAGTCAAACTTGCCTGCGTCCACGATGATGCCGCCGATCGTCGTCCCATGGCCGCCGATGAACTTTGTCGCCGAATTCACCACGATGTCGGCGCCCCACTCAATCGGACGCGCCAACGCCGGAGAGGCCGAGGTGTTGTCAATCACCAGCGGAATCCCCGCTTCGTGCGCAATCGCCGCCAGCTTTTCGATATCCGCCACATCCAGCTTCGGATTCCCAAGGGTCTCGGTGTAGAGCGCCTTGGTCTTTTCGGTGATCGCCGCGCGCAGGCCCGCAAAGTCGTCGGCATCCACAAACTTCACGTTGATTCCCAACCTCGGCAGCGTGTAGTGGAAGAGGTTGTAGGTTCCGCCATAGAGCGAGGTCGTTGAGACAATCTCATCGCCTGCGCCCGCCAGCGTGGTAATAATCAGGGTCTCCGCCGCCTGGCCTGAGGCAGTAGCCAACCCCGCCGCGCCGCCTTCCAGCGCCGCAATCCGGTTCTCGAAAACGTCGGTCGTCGGATTCATGATACGGGTGTAGATGTTGCCGAACTCCTGCAAGCCAAACAGCCGCGCCGCGTGCGCGCTATCGTCAAACACATAGCTTGTCGTCTGATAAATGGGCACTGCGCGTGCCTTGGTGGTCTTGTCAGCGCTCTGTCCGGCGTGGACAGCAAGGGTGGCAAATTGTTGCTTCTTCTCGTTCTCAGGCATGGCGTGTACTCCTCATCAGATTTTTTGGACAAAACAAAACGACCCAGGCTCGTCGCCGTGGGTCGTTTATAAACTCTGGATGTCGCTTTGCTGTCTATCTAAGCTTTCGCGAAACCTCGAGCGCGCCCACGGGGGTTTGCATGTACATCATGTACATGCACATGGCCATGGCCGTAACAATGAGGGTCGCGTTCAACATCGTTCTGCGTTTTTACAGGACTGTGGCTGCCGATGTCAAGCCCTGCGCGAAAGAAACTCCCTCGGAATACGACCTCCCTAAGGTGCGCTGGGTCCCTGAAACTACCGCCTGTAAATAACTTCCCCGCGCAAAACATGGAACGTATGCCCGAATGTCCCGCCGAGCAGCGCGCCAATTCCACCCATCATAAGAGCTGCACCACCGCGGGTCACGGTTCCATTCCCTTTTCCCAGCGCACCCGCTGCCGCGCCCACGCCAGCACCGACCAACCCGCCCACTGCCGCGTTTTCCTCGTTGCTGCGCTCCAGGCGAACTTCGCGGACGTGCCTCCTGCCAAATCTGTAGTCCGGAAACTCGACCGCGTAATACGCTCGCATTCGCGGCTCGCAGATCAACTCCGTCTCGTTTGCCCGCTGGAAAAGGCACATCACGGAATGGCGGCCATCCGCCTTCACCGTAATCATCGTCTCGGGCGCAATCTGCTTCACCGCAGCCCAATCCCGGCTCTGCGCCTTCAGGCCCATCGCCGCCGTCATCATCAGCACTGGAAGAAGTGTCCGTAGCGTTTGCATGCCAGCATGCTAGCCACACTCGCACCCGCGCAGGTTTTCGGTGTGGCACTTTCCGAAGTGTCACACTGCCGGCAAGTGCGCTTCCCGCAGCAGTTTCTCGTAGCTCTGCAACTCCTGCAGTGAACCGTCGGCCAGCAGTCGAAACACGATCGCGCGGCACTCCTTGGGCAACTCCAAGGCAGAAACCGATTCGCACACCACACCCGCCGTCTCTCTCAGACCCCGCCGCCAATTGGGCTTGCGCGCATCGCGAACCACCAGGCCCTCGGCTGGAAATCCAGCAGCCAGGAGCATGGTATGTGCCAGCTTCAAGAACTCCGGCCATCGCGATGCAATGCCGACGAGCACACCCGAGGGGCCGGGCACCCAGGGAGCCAGCGAAGCTCCCGCCGACTGCACGCTCAATGTCAGCAGTTCGACTCCCGCCGGGAGCGCCTGCCTCACTGCCGCAGCTTTGCTCGGCAGCGAAACCGCAATTGCACCCGCCGATGTCTCCTCGGCCCTGCACTCTTCCAGCCCGCAGCTTCGCACAGGAAGCGCCACCGCAGCCCGCATCTCCGCCACCACAATTTCGCGCAGCTCTTTGTCCGGCTCAACCAGCAGAAAGTGATCGGGCTGCTGCATGTCCAGCCATCGTTGCAGGCGAGCCCGCACCGCATCCCGCGGTAGGCCCAACCCGCGTGCTCCGGCAAACAGGCTGGCGATCATTCGCTCCAGCGCCAACTCAGGGGAGAGCTCCACATCCGGCTTCGTTTCGCGCACATAAATTCCGCTACCGTGACGGAATTCAACCCAGCGCGCCTTCTCCAGTTGCTTGTAGGCGGCGCTTGCCGTGTTCGGATGCAGCCGGAATCGGCGCGCCAACTCCCGCGTGCTCGGCAGCCGCTGCCCCGGCGCAAGGTCTCCGCACAGAATTCCGAGGATGACTTGGGTCACCAGTTGATCGCGAAGCGTAACCTCGGTGCCGCGTGAGAACCAGAGCTGCATAGGCAAGTATTCTAGGCCAGCTTTCGTAATCCAAACAGTGCTGCCTCTTTGCCTCGCCCGGAACTCTGCCGCGACGCGCTTTCCATGCGAAGATAGACACAGGCAGCAACGCACGGAGCACATGAACCTCACAGCCGTTCACAAGGTCTTCAAGGCTTTCCAATATCGCGACTTCCGTCTGATGTGGGTCGGGGCCTGCATGTCCAGCATCGGCACCTGGATGCAGATCGTCGCCCAGGGCTGGCTCATCTACCGCCTCAGCCACTCCGCTTCCCTGCTCGCGCTCGATCAGTTTCTCGGCGGCATTCCGATCTTCCTCTTCTCGCTCATCGGCGGCGTTGTCGCGGACCGCATCGAGCGCCGCAAGATCCTGCTCTTCTCCCAGTACGTGCAGATGGCGAGCGCCGCGTTGCTCACCGTCCTCGTCGCCACCGGAGCCGTGCACGTCTGGCACATTCTCTGTCTCTCGTTTGTCTCCGGACTGGCCCAGGCCTTCGGCGGTCCCGCCTACCAGGCGCTGATACCCACGCTCGTGCAGCGCGACGACATGCCCAACGCGATCGCGCTCAACTCCATCCAGTTCAACATGGCCGTCATCATCGGCCCCGCACTGGCCGGACAGGCGCTGGCCAAGCTCGGCGAAACCTGGTGCTTCGGACTGAACGCGCTCTCATTCCTCGCGCCCATCCTCTCGCTTTCCATCATTACCGCCCGATACCTGCCGGAGCGCACTACGGACTCGATGTTCGGGAGCCTCAAGCAGGGCATCGCCTTTGTTCGCAAGCAGGAATCCATGGAGGCGCTGATCGTCCTCGCCTTCTGCATGACCGCACTCAGCATGCCCATGCGAACCTACATCCCGGTCTTCGTCAAAGACATCTTCCACCGGGGACCGGAAACCTACGGCAATCTACTCTCCTTCATGGGAATGGGCTCCATCTGCGGCTCGCTCGTCATCGCCGGGCGCGGCAACATCCGCAATAAAGGGCGCGTCGCCCTCGTCATGCTCCTCTGCCTTGGCGCCGGCATCGCGGGCTTCTCACTCTCCCGCTGGCTGCCGCTCAGCTACGCCATGCTGGTGCTGGTCGGAATCTCCATGATGGCGGTCTTCGCCACCGTCAGCTCGCTCGTCCAACTCATCACCACCAATGAAATGCGCGGCCGCGTGATGAGCGTCTATAACTGTGCCTTTCGCGGAGGGATGCCCATGGGAAACCTGCTCTCCGGATGGCTCGTCCCCGTCTTCACCGCGCCCATCGTGGTCGGCATCAATGGGTTGCTCCTCATCCTCGTCGCCCTTTACTTCCTCTTCGTGCAGCGTCGGATGGCGCAGCTCTAACAAAGACAGCTTAAAAAGAAAAAGGGCGCGGATTTCTCCACGCCCTCGCGATCCAGACGTTACCTCAGATCACCATTACTTCCTTGTACTCGCCAAACACGGCGCGCATCGAGTCGCAGATTTCGCCGACCGTGGCATTCTTCTCCACCGCGTCCACGATCACCGGCATCAGGTTGCCACCGCCGCGCGCGGTCTCGTCCACCTTGCGCACCGCCGCTGTCGCCGTCGCCTGGTCGCGCTTGGCGCGGAACGCACGCAGGCGCTCCACCTGTCTGCGCTCCAGCTCCGGGTCAATCTTCTGCAGCTTGACCGGATTCTCCACATCCACCGTAAACGCGTTCACGCCGACCAGCACCTGCTCCTTGCTGTCCACCGACTTCTGGAATTCGTAAGCCGCATTCTGGATCTCCTGCTGCACGAATCCACGTTCAATCGCCTTCAGCATTCCGCCCATGGCGTCGATTTTGCCAATGTAGTCGCCCGCGCGCTTTTCGATCTCGTTCGTCAACTGCTCCACGTAGTAGGAGCCCGCAAGGGGATCGATCGCCGCAGGCACGCCGCTCTCGTAGCCGATGATCTGCTGCGTGCGCAGCGCAATCCGCGCCGAGTCTTCCGTCGGCAGCGCCAGCGCTTCGTCAAACGAATTGGTGTGCAGGGACTGCGTTCCGCCCAGCACCGCCGCCATTGCCTGCAGCGCCGTGCGCACAATGTTGTTTTGCGGCTGCTGCGCGGTCAGCGTGGAGCCGCCGGTCTGCGTGTGGAAGCGCAGCATCTGCGCCTTCGGAGAGGTTGCGCCGAAACGGTCGCGCATGATCTTTGCCCACATCCGCCGCGCGGCGCGGAACTTTGCCACTTCCTCCAGAAAGTTGTTGTGGCAGGCGAAGAAGAACGAGAGCCGCGGGGCAAACGTATTCACGTCCAACCCGGCATCGACAGCCGCCTGCACGTAGGTGATGCCGTCGGCCAGCGTAAACGCCACTTCCTGCACCGCCGTCGAACCCGCTTCGCGCATGTGGTAGCCGCTGATGGAAATCGTGTTCCACTCCGGCACGTTCTCCTTGCAATACGCAAAGATGTCTGTGATCAGCCGCATCGCCGAAGTCGGTGGATAGATGTACGTTCCGCGCGCCACGTATTCCTTCAGTACGTCGTTCTGAATCGTGCCGCTCAATTTCTTCGAGTCAAACCCGTTGCGCTTGGCCACCGCGATGTAGAGCGAGAGCAGCACCGCCGCCGACGAGTTGATCGTCATCGACGTGGAGACAGTCTCCAGGTTGATCTGATCGAACAACCGCTGCATGTCCTCAATGGTGTCAATTGCCACGCCGACCTTGCCCACTTCACCCAGCGCGTACGGACTGTCGCTGTCGTAGCCGATCTGCGTCGGAAGATCGAATGCGACCGACAGGCCCGTGGTTCCCTGTCCCAGCAGGAAGCGGTAGCGCTTGTTGCTCTCTTCCGCATCGCCCATTCCCGCGTACTGCCGCATCGTCCAGAGCCGTCCGCGATACATGGACGACTGCACGCCGCGGGTGTAAGGGAAGCTGCCCGGTGCGTTCAATTCCTTTTCGTAGTTGAAGTCAGAAAGATCAGTGGGAGTGTAATAAGGATTTACAACGATATGAGATGTGGTTTGAAAAATCTTCTCTGGTTTCTTTGCGGCTTTGTCAGACATGGAAACTGGCCTCTTCGCTTAAATTCTTGATCGCTTCCGGCGTGCCCGCCAGAAGGAGCTGATTCCGAAATAAAGGAACATTGCGCTGATCGCTCCGGCCAGCAGAACACGCTCCAGTCCTGATTGATGCAAGGAGTATTGCCTGTATTCGCGAAGGAAGGCGCTGATAATAATGGCGGTGAAACAAAGAAATATGAATCCGCTAACTTCAAGGAACAACACACGAAGCGTGCCCAGAATCGACCCGAAAAACGCAGCTGCCCCGGACTGAACACCGCGCAACAACCGCTTGTTCCTTCCCGGGCTTCCGCGCAACAGACGGAAGGCTGATCCGGTCTTGGCGCCAAGTGCCGCGCCAAGGGAAGGCTGTCTTCCGGGAGTCCGTGCATCGCTCATACCTTTATTGTAACGCTCCGCCCCTCGGCTCCGGCAAAGCCATTCTGCCTGACCCAGCGCACGGCCTTTTTTTGCCTTGTGCTCTGCTAAATAACTTCCCGCTCGACTCAGGCATCTAAGTAATCGGAGAACCCTGTGGACCAGAAACTTGAAAGGCTGATGAAGCAGCTGGGCGAAGCGATCAACGAATCCATCTCTGACTCCGAGCAGATCGCCGAAGTCATTGGCCGGATCAAGACCGGCGGCTATGACATTTTTGTCGTCCTGGAGGCCACGGTCGGCTTCAACAAGCGCGAGGAGGACGCGCCGGTCTCGCGAGGCGGAGCCCCTGAGCTCCGCATCAGCCCGCAGGATGCCCGTTTTCTCAAGTCGCTCCGAATATCGGTGGAGCCGAAACCGGGGCGCGGCAGAGACGACAAAGCCGCGTGACCTCCACGCTGTTTCCACCCCCGATGGCGGCCGTTTCGTGTGCTACCATCCTCTGTTGCTGGTAATACGGTTGCCGAGCGCACTTATATAAATCGGCGGCTGCTGTCAGAGCCGCTTTCACGAACTCTTTCAGGCGAAAATTCTTCTTTCAGGAAAGCAG
>CAILAZ010000338.1 GCA_903832295.1 uncultured Acidobacteriota bacterium | reverse complement strand
CCCCTCCAGGTTGGCTCATCGCGTCCTCCTATTTGCAGATCGGAACAATGCTCTGAGGCTTCACGGCTTTGTTGCGCGTGCAGCACTCCGCATAAAGGAATTGCAGAACCTCTTGCAGCGCTTCCACGTTGGCCGTATAGCGCAGGAACGTGCTCTCGCGCCGCACATTGACCAAACCCTCGTTGCGTAATTTGTCCAGATGGTGCGAGAGAGTCGAGTTCGGAATCTCCAGCTCTTCCTGAATCTCGCCCACTACCAGGCCCTCGGGATGAGCCTTCAGCAGGAGCTGCATGATCCGCAGCCGCGCCTCTGTCCCCATGGCGGAGAACATATCGGCGTACCGCGCAACCTGCTCGGCATTCTTCTTGGAGTTCATCTTTCGATAATTGCAGAAATATCAATTCTAGTCAATCCGCCGGATGCACCCGCCCGCACCCCGTCATTTCCGTTCGTCAGTCTTGTCTGTTGCCAATCGTCAGCCTTGTCTCTTGCCATGCGTCGGCCCTGTCTGGTGCCATACGTCAGCCCTGTCTGTTGCTACACGTCAGGCTTGTCTGGTGCCATGCGTCAGCCTGTATTAGGTTTTATGGTGTCATTCCGAGCGCAGCGAGGAATCCCTGCGCCGTCCAAATCTCCTGCGCGGCTTCAGAGGCACCCCGGCCAGCGAATCATCCGTGCCCCTTATGGAATCTCGGGAACGTAGGGTGTCATTCCGAGTTTTAGCGGTATATATAGGGGGGAGTAGGAACACAGGAAAACCTCGGCCAAAGCCGAGGTTTTCGCCGTGCTGACAGCAGTTTCTTACGCCAGCAACACCGTTTCCTGCGTTCTTGCTTTCAAGCAGCTATTCAGAGACCGAAACCGGATCTTCTTCACCCAGTTCCAGCGCTCCGGTTTCCAGATGCTTCATGCCATATTCGTATCCCGCGTTGAACGCCTTGCGGTTCAGTTCCGCGAATGCGGGAGGAACGGAATCTTCCACCGCCTTGCACAGAGACTCGCGTTCGAGCAGTCCCGAAATCGCTCCGAAGAATCCGGTCATCACGATGTTCTGCACCATCTTGCGGCCAAGGTCTTCCGCAATGCGCGTAGCAGGAATCGCAAACACCTTCACGTCCGGAACGTTGAGTTCCTGCACCCGCACCAGGTCGCGCTCCACGATCAGTGTTCCGCCTGGCTTGATGTCGCCGGCAAACTTCACATACGCTTCCTGCGACATCAGCACCATCAGGTCAGGCTGCACAACATAGGGATAAAGCACCGGAGTTGGCGAGAGCACCAACTGTGCTGAACAAGCGCCTCCGCGCGCTTCAGGACCGAAGTTCTGCGTCATCGTCGCGTAGCCGTTCTCCACAATCGACGCAGCCCTGCCAATCACGCTCGCGCACATGATCACGCCCTGTCCGCCAAAGCCAGCAATACGAAGTTCGGTTAGCCGCATACTGGTCCCTCCGCCTGAATGTATTGATCGCCCAGCTCGTGCTGAAGATGCGCGTTCATCATCGTCGCAAAGTCAGGACGCTCGCGGTCCACGAACTTGCCGACAATGATCTCGCCGCTCTTCGTCAGTCCCACTTCGTTCGTCGGCGCGCCGTGCTTGGTCTTGGACATCTCCTTGTAGAACTTCATCGTGTCCAGGCCATCACCCATCTTGTTGCGCCGCTGGTACAGCGTCGGACACGGCGAGACCACCTCGATGAAGCAGAATCCCTTCTTCTTGAACATCTCCGCCATCGAGCGCGCAAGCTGCTTCACATGGAAAGTCGTCCAGCGCGCAACGAACACCGCGCCAGCGGCTTCCACCAGGTAAGGCAAATTGAACGCCGGATCGTACGTCCCATAAGGCGCAGTCGCCGTGATTACATCGAGCGGCGTCGCCGGCCCAGTCTGTCCGCCTGTCATGGCGTAAGTCAGGTTGTTCACGCAGATCACCTTGAGGTCGATGTTGCGCCGCGCCGCGTGAATCAGGTGATTGCCGCCGATGGCGAACAGGTCGCCGTCGCCGCTGTACACCACTACTGTCATGTCAGGACTCGCGAGCTTCAGTCCCGTGGCAAACGGGATTGCGCGTCCATGCGTGGTGTGGAAGGAGTCGAGATTCGTGTACCCTGCGACGCGTCCCGTACAGCCGATTCCGCTGACGATGCTGAGCTTGTTGAGGTCGGTATTGGACTCAAGCAGCGCGCGGGTAAAGCAGTTGACGGTTGTACCGATCCCGCAGCCAGGACACCAGATATGCGGCATGCGGTCTGTACGCAGAAAGTCCTCGACCGGATTGGCCGGAGCAGTGATGGAAACAATCGGGGAGCTCATCGTGCCACCTCCTGGATGGCCTTGAGTATCTGTTCCGGCTTATGAACCGTGCCACCGGCGTGACCAACATGTGCGATGCGGCACTGTCCGCCCGCGCAGCGCTCCACCTCGCGAACCATCTGCCCGAGGTTGAGTTCGGCGACGACGATGCCCTTCACCTTCGGAGCGATGGCGCGAATGATGTGCTCGGGGAAAGGCCATGCCGTAATCAGGCGCAGGCTGCCGACCTTCAGTCCCTCGGCGCGCGCCGTCTCCACCGCACGCTGTGCAACCCGCGAGGTGATTCCGTAGCTCACCACCACAACGTCAGCACCCTCAATGTCGTGCTGCTCGGTGAGGCAGATCTTCTCGGCATTGTCGCGGATCTTGCTCACCAGGCGGCGAACCATGCGATCCTGCACTGCCGGAGTCATGTTCGGATAGCCGCGCTCGTCGTGCGTAAGCCCCGTGACATGCACCTGGTATCCGTCTCCGGCCTTTGCCATCTCCGGCGTCTGCTCCTCGCCGCAAGGGGCAAAGAGCTGGAAGGAGCTCTTGTCCTGCGTGGTCCAGCGGCGCGGCTCCACTTCAATCTCTTCCGCGCGGGGGATCACCACCTTCTCCGTCATGTGTCCCACGACTTCATCCATCATCACGAATACCGGCACGCGGTACTGCTCGGAGAAATTGAAGGCCTTGATCGTAAGATCGAAACATTCCTGGGGAGAATTTGGGCAGAGTGCAATGATTTCGTAATCGCCGTGCGAGCCCCACTTCACCTGCATCATGTCCGCCTGCGCCGGGAGCGTAGGCAATCCGGTCGAGGGACCGCCGCGCTGCACGTCAATAAACACGCAAGGAGTCTCGGTCATGGCGGCATAACCGATGTGCTCCATCATGAGCGAGAAACCGGGACCGGAAGTGACGGTGAATGCCTTGACTCCGCCCCACACCGCGCCGAGTATGGCGATCGAGGCTGCAAGTTCGTCTTCCATCTGGATGAAAGTGGCGCCGATCTTGGGAGCGCGATGCGAGAAGCGCTCTACAACTTCGGTGGAAGGTGTGATGGGATATCCGGCGGAGAAACGTGCACCCGCTGCAATCGCTCCCTCACAGGCGGCATGATCGCCATCCAAAAAATGTGCGCCCGTCAGGACGCCTACCGGGTCAGCATGCATCGTCCGGCTCCTTTTCGGTTTCGGATTTGGCTGCGGGTTTGTCCGTGCGGAATCCATGGATTGCGAAGTCCGGGCAATACATGCCGCAGAGATCACAGCCGCTGCATTTTTCCGGGGTTACTGCGTGTGGGGGATGGTATCCCTTTGAATTGAATGCGGACGAGAGCGCCAGAACCTTGGATGGACAGAACTCTACACAAAAGCCGCACGCCTTACATCGTTCAACAACGATTGAAACAGACCCACGAGCCATGATGCCTCCTCACGGTTACTGAGCATTTTCGTGCGTAACTGCCATTGAGGACGTGATGATCATCACACCTGACGGTGACCGCACTACTACTCCCCGGCTTTTTGAGCTGCCTGGGGTTGGAACTGGGTTGGACGGGGGAATTCTACAACAGCACCGGATGCTAACGGTTCTGCTGGATATCGATTCCACTGACCGAGCCTTCGCGAATGTCCTGATTCACGGTCATCTGGCGGGCAAATTCCTCTGCCATGTCTTCCTTCAGCCGCACCTCTGTGGGACGGCGGGAGATGGACATCTGGTCAATCTTGTCCTGAAGCTTGAGCAGTCCGTAGAAGAGATTTTCCGGGCGCGGCGGGCACCCTGCGATGTAAACGTCCACGGGAATGATCTTGTCCACGCCTTGCAGAACGGAGTAGGTGTCAAATGGGCCGCCAACAGAGGCGCATCCACCCATGGCGATGACCCACTTGGGATCGGGCATCTGGGCGTAGATTCGCTGCACTACGGGAGCCATCTTGAGGCTGACCGTGCCGGCGACGATCATAAGGTCGCTCTGGCGGGGGCTGGGACGAAATACCTCGGAGCCGAAACGCGCAATGTCAAAACGGGAGGTGGAAGAAGCGATCATCTCAATGGCGCAGCAGGCAAGGCCAAAGGTCATGGGCCAGATGGCGGACTTGCGCGCCCAGTTGAAGACGTAGTCCACCGTACTGATCATAAAGTTCTTCTCAAAACGATCTTCAATCCAGCTCATGCCACCCTCACAGAAAGCGCCCCGTAGAATTGGTTGCTATCGTTAACCGGAAGCCCCGGCGTTTGCCAGCATTGTACCGCAGTTTACTTTTTTCGCTCCGCTTCAGGCTTGTGAGCCATCAGAAGGAGAGCGCCGATCTGCTTGAAGTCGCGCAGTTCTCCGGCGTTTTCAAACCAAACTCCGCTGTAGTGCTCGGGAGTGGGAGTGAGATCAGGAATGTGCTCGACTGTGACGGGCGCGAAACCATGTTCCTCCAGCATTCTGCGGTAGTCATTCTCCGAGCGCGCGTGCACTGGAACCTTCAACTGATCTACCCAGCGCAACGAATAGGGATTCTCGTTATAAAGATTGATAAGGATAAATGCACATCCGCCAGGTGCCAGAACGCGGAAGAGTTCGCGTATTACGGCTTCCTGATCAGGATAGTAGTAGAAGCTTTCGATGGAGAGTACCCGGTCGAAGTACTCATCCATCCATGGAATCTCATCGGCGGGGCAGATGGCGAACAGGATGTTCTCGACGTATCGGGAAGCCGCGCGCGCGCGGAAAATCATCTCGTCAGATATATCAAGCCCGACCGCCACTCCAGGGCCGCCCTCGACGAGTTCCGCCAGGGTGCGTGTTGCCCAACCGGAACCACAGCCAAGATCGAGCACGCGCTGCCCCGGCCGTAAGCCCATTCGCGCGATGGTCTGTTCGGCAATGCTGACGTGGTGGTTCTCCATCTCCTCGCCACGGCCTGCGGCTGCCCACTGATTGAATTCAGACCTCAGCTTTTCATTCGCATCTGCCATCTTTCCCTCGCGTGTTGTGAGTCTCAGCCCCGATGCGCTCCATGCTACAGACTCCTGCGAGGTTTGCAATGAAAACATTAAGAAATGCGCGGCTGATGTAACCTATTCCCGACAAATTTACCTAGTGGAGGGGCGGAGCAATGAAACTGCTGGTGATTGGCGCGGGGATGATGGGGTTTGCTGCTGCATATGACATGGCGCGCGCGGCCGCGGTTGAGCAGGTCACACTGGCAGATGCCGACGGGCGGCGCGCCCGCGAAGCCAGCGCCAGGATCAATCGCCTGCTGCGTGCCCCCCGGGTGAGTTCGGCGGTGCTGGATGCAACAGACCGGGCAGCGACGGTGAAACTGATGCAAGGCCACGACGGCGTACTCTCGGCAGTGCCGTACTTTCTAAACCTGGGCTTGGCAAAAGCCGCGTTGGAGGCGGGATGCCACTTTGCCGACCTGGGCGGCAACAACGTGGTGGTGCGCAAGGAACTAGCGCTGGGAAAACAAGCGGCCAGGCGCGGACTGCGGCTGGCACCGGATTGTGGCCTTTCGCCCGGACTGGCTTCGATTCTGGGAGGAGAACTGATCCGGCGTATTGGAGGCAAGGCGGATTCCCTGAAGATTTACGTGGGCGGACTGCCGCAAAAGCCACGCGGCCCCTTTCATTACCAGTTGGTATTCTCCGTGGAGGGGCTGATCAATGAGTACGCCGAGCCCGCGAAAATCCTGCGTCGGGGCAAAGTGGTCAGCATTGAGCCGCTCACCGAGATTGAGTCATTCCAAATCGAGGGCTTTCCCGAGTTAGAGGCCTTCCACACGTCAGGCGGAACCTCCACTTTGCCGGAGACATTTGAAGGCCGGGTAGGCGAGTGCTTTGAGAAGACGCTTCGCTATCCCGGGCACGCCGCACAGATCCGCACTCTCTATGACTTTGGTCTGTTTTCGCAGAAGAAGCGGAAGCTGGGGAAGACAACGATTGCACCCCGGCAATTGATGGCGGAGTTGATGCTGGAGAAGTTCACAAGCGACGCGCCGGAGGTGACGATCATGCGGGTAGAGGCACACAAGAAGAATTGTTCGCTGGCATTCACCATGGTGGACCGCTTTGACAAGAAATCCGGAGTTACGTCCATGATGCGAACGACAGCATGGCCCGCCAGCATTGTGCTGCAGATGCTGGTGAGTGGGGCGGTGGAGCCGCTGGGGGGAATTCTGCAGGAACAAGACATCCCGGCAGACCAGTTTTTGCGGGAGATGAGCGCACGCGGAATTGCAATCCGTTACACGGCCAGCGAAGGAGGGGGGGCGCGGTGAAATGGGAAGGAATCGGGGATCGATGAACCCGCCGGGTGAAAACTTTCCGCATGCGAGATTCGCAAGTGGAATAGCGCAAACGCGGCCTGAATTGGTGCCGGGTGACGCGGATTCTTCCACCTACTGTGACGCAAATCACAGAATCATATGGGATTCCCGGATTACATACTAGGACACCGTCTTTTTCGTTCCACAATGTCAGCAAACTCACAAGACACTTCAGGGACAGCCGGAGTGTGTGGAACCAAGAGACACGAAACAAGTGGTTGGGCCTGAAGTACGGCTTTGGGGTGCCGGAATTCTATGCCGCAGAACTATGTTCCGATCTTCGTCTTCCTGCTGGTTGCCTTCATGGTGGCGGCAGGCACGCTGGTGGTTGCCACTGTTTTCCGGCCGCGTAACCCGGGCAAGGTCAAGGGGATGTCCTACGAGTGCGGCATTGAAGCCATTGACGATGCCCGCCAGCGTTATACCGTACGTTTTTATATCGTTGCCATTCTTTTTGTTGTGTTTGACGTAGAGACGATTTTCCTGTTTCCGTGGGCGGTCCAGTTCAAACAACTTGGGGCATTTGGCTTCCTGGAAATGTTGGTCTTCCTCGGGATTCTGGTGCTCGGCTATGTGTGGGTATGGAAGAAGGGCGCCCTCGAGTGGATCTAGCGCTCTCTGGCCTTGGCTCAGACGGGGAATAGTGGGGAATACGAATGCCCGAAGTACCAGAAGGAAGCGTGTCAAACCCGGCTCCGGAGACGGTTCCAGCGACTCCGGCACCTGTCGCAGCTGCGGCAGCCAAACCTGCACCCAAACCCGCTCCAGTGCCGTGGGATTGTGCGCTGGTCGATGAACTGAAAGGTGTGTTCGGCGCCGCGATCTGTGAGGCTCTGACCTACGCGGGGCAGAACTATATCGTGGTGGACCGCGCGGTCTGCCTCGACGTGCTCGGGCGCCTTTCCGACCGCATGGGATACAACGTCCTGACGGATCTGACCGCCGTACACTATCCAAAAGATGCGCTGCCCATCGAGATGGTCTGGATGCTGTATTCCATGGCCGCCAATGAACGCGTGCGCGTCAAGGCGCGCTTCGCCGATGGCGAAGAGGTCCCCACGGCGACCAATCGCTGGCTGGGAGCGAACTGGATGGAACGCGAAGTATTCGATATGTTCGGCGTGCGCTTTACTGGGCACCCCGATATGCGGCGAATCCTGCTGCCCGAGGAATGGACCGGACACCCGCTGCGCAAGGACTATGGACTCCAGCAGCAAGACACCGTCTGGGTGCAGAAGAACCTGGGAATTGAGAGTGGACGATGAGCGATAACAAGTTCTACGAGTCGCTTAGTGAGATTGAGCCGGGCCATAAGACATTTCTCGATTCCAACGAACTCGTCTTGAACATGGGGCCGCAGCATCCATCCACCCACGGCGTGTTGCGCGTCATTCTCAAACTCGACGGCGAGAAGGTAAACGGCATCGAGTGCGTCATCGGCTACCTGCACCGCGGCATTGAAAAATTGGCGGAGAGCCGCACCTGGGCTGGCTTTGGGCCGTATGTTGATCGCTTCGACTATACTTCGGCGGTTTCCAACAGCATGGGCTATTGCCTGGCGGTGGAGAAACTGCTCGGCGTGGAAGCTCCTAAGCGCGCCCAGTACCTGCGCGTCATCCTCACCGAGTTGAGCCGCCTTGCCAGCCACCAGGTGTGGCTCGGCACCCACGTGCTTGATATCGGCGCCGTCACCCCGCTCTTCTACGCCTTCCGCGACCGCGAAACCATCCTGAACGTTTTCGAAAAGTACTGCGGAGCGCGGCTAACTACTCATGCCTTTCGCATCGGTGGCTGCCGCTGGGACGCCTACGCCGGCTTTGAGAAAGAAGTGCTGGGAATCTGCGACGACCTCGGACCGAAGATCGATGAGTACAAGGACCTGATCACTGGCAACCGCATCTGGCTGCAGCGCACCAAGGGTGTCGGCTACATTTCTCCGGAGGATTGCCTGTCGTTCGGCATCACCGGACCTGTGCTGCGTGGCAGCGGCATCCAGTGGGATTTGCGTAAGGCGCAGCCCTACTCGTCCTATGAAGATTTTGACTTCGATATTCCAACCGGCACCGCCGGAGATACCTTTGACCGCTACGTGGTCCGCGTCGAGGAAATGCGACAGTCCATCCGCATCATTCGCCAGGCAGTGGCAGGGCTGATGGAAGGTCCCATCATCGCTCGCGTGCCCAAGGTTCTCAAGCCTCCGCCGGGCGAGGTTTACGTCAGCACGGAAGCGCCCAAGGGCGAGCTCGGATACTTCCTGGTGAGTGACGGTGGTGCGCAGCCCTACCGCGTACGCGTGCGCCCGCCCTCGTTCATTAACCTTCAGGCGCTGGCAAAGATGGCTACGGGAAGCCTGGTGGCAGACGTGGTGGCCATTATCGGAACGCTCGACATCGTGCTCGGAGAGGTGGACCGTTGATCAAGAATATCCTCGAGTACCTGCATTCCAACACGACACCGGGCGAGGCCGGAAACCTGTTCTGGGTAGTGGTTTACGTGCTGCTGGTCTTCGCCGGAGTCTCATTTGGCGTCGTCTTCATGAACTGGTTTGAGCGCAAGGTGATGGCCCACATGCAGGTGCGCCTGGGCCCCATGAGGGTTGGCCCGCACGGCCTTCTGCAGCCGGTTGCCGACGCCCTGAAGCTGATCATCAAGGAAGATCTGATGCCGGCCAACGCCGACAAGCTGGTCTTCTGGTTCGCGCCGGTTTGCGTGGTGATGACCGCTTTCTGCTCCTTCATTGTGGTTCCCTTCGGACGCACCCACGCCATCACGGATATGAACATCGGCGTGCTCTTCATGCTCGGCGTCTCGTCGCTGGGCGTGCTCGGAGTGATCATGGCGGGCTGGGCCTCCAACTCGCATTATCCCCTGATGGGCAGCCTGCGTTCAGGAGCGCAGATGGTGTCATACGAAATCGCGATGAGCATGGCCGTGGTCTCTGCCGTGATGATGACCAGCATGGCCACCGGCACAGGCACGCTCAGCATGATTGGAATCGTGCAGGCGCAGATGCAGCAGCACATCTGGTTCGGCTTCTCGTTCTTCCCTGTCGGACTGACAGCGATGGGAGTGTTTGCCATCGCCATGGTGGCTGAGACCAACCGCGCGCCGTTTGACCTTCCCGAGGCAGAGAGCGAACTGGTTGCCGGGTTCATGACCGAGTACAGCGGCTTCCGCTGGTCGCTCTTCTTCCTGGCGGAATACACGAGCATGATGGCCGTGAGTTCAATCGCCACGACACTCTGGCTGGGCGGCTGGCTGCGCCCGTTCCCGAATCTTCTTGGGGGGGCGAACTGGGACACCGCGTTCTCACTGATTCCCGGCCTCACCTTCCTGTTGCTCTCTGCCCTGAGTTTCTACTCCTTTACCCTCATGCCCAAGTTGCGCTCCATGCGCGGCAGCACGCTTGGACTCGGCGGCTTCGCCGCGTTGCTCGGCCTCCTGGGCGCGTTCATGCTGCTGCCGGCGGTGCGCGTACGCGTGCAGGACATCTTCTGGTTCACGCTAAAAGTCGCGTTCTTCATGTATCTGTACATCTGGTACCGCACCACCTTTCCCCGCTACCGCTTCGACCAGTTGATGAAGATCGGGTGGAAGGTACTGCTTCCCATTTCGATTGGCGTCGTGATTCTAACGGCCCTGATCGGCGTGCGGCAGGAGTTGTTTGCCCTGGTTTGGAGGTAGGCCGATGAAGATCATTAAAATGCTGCGCAGTTTTTTCCTGGTTGATCTGCTCAAGGGAATGTTCGTTACCTTTCGCCATCAGAACCCGGCGGACCTGGTAACCGAGCAGTATCCGATGGAACGGCCGCTGATCTCCGAGCGCTTCCGCGGACAGCCTCAGCTCAGGAAAGACGAGGCTGGAAACCCGCTATGCACGGCATGCGGCGCCTGCGCCCTGGCGTGCCCTGAAAAGCTCATCAAGGTCGGCAGCGTGCGCGACCCCGAGACCAAGAAGAAGGTTCTCACCGAATTCGAATTTGATATGAGCCGCTGCATGTTCTGCGGGCTGTGCGAAGAGGCGTGCAACAGCGATGCCCTCGACCTGTCTCCGGAATACGAATTGGCGCTCTACTCCCGCGAGGGAATGCAAATGGACAAAGACAAGCTGGAGAATGGCATTCCGCGAAAGGTTTACGAACAATGACACCGGTCGCAACTCCGTTTTTCTTCTACCTTCTTTCCGGCATTGCGCTGATCAGCGCAATCGTCATGATCACCAAGGTGAATCCGGTGCACTCAGCGCTGGCGCTGATTGTAACCTTGCTGGCGTGCGCCGGGCTGTACCTGATGCTCTACGCTCCGTTCATGGCCGGAGTACAGATCGTGCTCTACGCGGGCGGCATCCTGGTCATGTTCCTGTTCGTGATGATGCTGGTAAACATCGAGCATCTCTACATAGAAAAAATGCTCAACAGCCAGTGGAGAGTGGGCCTGGCGGCCACCGCGATGTTTGCTCTGCTGATGCTGGGTGCCCTGGTGAAGGGTGCCGGCACGCTGCCGCAGCACATCGTCAACTCGCCGGAGAATAGCAACGTGCAGCAGATTGGATTGCTGCTCTATGGCCGTGGCTCGGGCTACTACATGTTCCCCTTTGAGATCGCCTCCATCCTGCTGCTGGTGGCTGTGGTCGGCGCCGTAGTTATGGCCAAGCGGAGAGTGTGAGAATGCTGGAAATTGGAACCCTGCATTACCTGCTGGTCGGCGCGTTGCTCTTCCTCATCGGAATGATCGGGGTCATCACCCGCCGTAACGTGGTCATCATCTTCATGTCCATTGAGCTGATGCTTAGTTCGGTGAACCTCAACCTGCTGGCCTTCTCGCGCTTGTACGGATTACACGGACAGGTCTTCGCGCTCTTCATTGCGGCTGACGCGGCTGCGGAGGCGGCAGTCGGCCTGGGCATTCTGATTGCCTTCTTCCGCAACCGCGCAACCGTGAACATGGACGAAGTACATCTGCTGAAGTGGTAAGCGGCACAACAAGCCGGACGGACTCTGAGAGCTGAAATGTTCTTTCTTGAAAACATCTGGATCGTACCGCTGCTCCCCGCCGCAGGCGCGGCGCTGATGCTGCTGTTCGGCAAGCGACTGGCAAAGAGCCTGGTCAACAGCATCTGCGTGGGCTCAGTGGCAATGTCGTTTGTGTGGACTGTGATGGCCGTTCTGCAGTTCACCCACAGCGGGGCGCCTCACTTCGAGCGCGTGCTCTTCACCTGGCTGGGCAGCGGCGGCGGGCGCATGCTCTACACGCTGCACGGCGGCGGCCACGCGGAGTTCCTCGTCAACGCAGGCGTGCTGCTTGACCCTCTCAGCTGCGTCTGGCTGCTCTTCGTCACCGGCGTCGGTACCCTCATCCACATCTACAGTACCGGATACATGGCGCACGAGGGCGGCTACTACCGCTTCTTCGGATACCTGAACCTGTTCATGTTCTCCATGCTCACGCTGATCCTCGCCAACAACTACCTGATGATGTTCGTGGGATGGGAAGGCGTGGGGCTGTGTTCCTACCTGTTGATCGGCTTCTACTTCCACAAGCACTCGGCCTCGACGGCGGCCAACAAGGCATTCATCACCAACCGCATCGGCGACGCGGGAGTCATCCTCGGCTCGCTCACCATCTTCTGGCTCTTCGGGACCTTCGATTTCGTCAAGGTTACCGAGCTTGCGCGCGCCCAGTCCGCCACCCTGATGGGCACACAGATTGTGATGCTCGCCACGCTGGCGCTCTTTGTCGGAGCCTGCGGCAAGTCGGCGCAGCTTCCGCTCTACGTCTGGCTGCCGGATGCCATGGAGGGCCCCACCCCGGTCTCCGCGCTCATCCACGCCGCCACCATGGTTACCGCGGGCGTGTACATGGTCGCCCGTTCCAATGCGCTCTTCGTGCTCGCGCCTGAGACCATGAAAGTGGTCGCCATCGTCGGCGCGCTCACCGCAATTTTCGCCGCATCCATCGGCCTCGTGCAGAATGACATCAAGCGCGTGCTGGCCTACTCCACCGTCTCGCAGCTTGGATACATGTTTCTCGCCCTCGGCCTCGGCGCATTTACCGCCGGAGTCTTCCACGTCTTCACCCACGCCTTCTTCAAGGCGCTCCTCTTCCTCGGCTCCGGCTCGGTCATCCACGCCATGGGCGGCCAGCAGGACATGCGCGGCATGGGCAACCTCGCCAGGAAGATTCCCATTACCTTCCGCACCATGCTCATCGGCACCCTGGCCATCGCCGGAATCCCCGGCCTCGCAGGCTTCTTCTCCAAGGATGAAATTCTCTGGCAGGCCTGGTCCGCGCACAACGGAGCCTTCCGCTACCTCTGGTATGTTGCTTTTGCCACCGCGCTGATGACCTCGTTCTACATGTTCCGCCTCATCTACCTCACCTTCTTCGGCGGCTCGCGCATGTCGCACGAGGTGGAGCACCATGTGCATGAGTCGCCACGTTCCATGACCGTGCCGCTGATCGTGCTGGCTACCTGCTCGGTCTTCGCCGGATACCTCGGCGTCTCACCCAGCATCGCGCGCTTCGTTGGCCTGCATGGTGAAACGAATCGCTTCGAGCACTTCCTCGCCCCTGTCTTTGACAACGGCAGCGAGAAAGCCTCCGAGGGCGCTCCCGCCGAAGGTGCAAAGGATGAAGGTTCGCCCAGTGAATACCTGCTGATGGCGCTCTCCATCGCTGCTGCCGGCGCAGGCTGGTGGAGCGCAAAGCGCGCCTACGCAGGATGCAAGGATGGTGTGCGCGAGCCCATCGCGATGGCCGCGCCGGCCGTCTACAAAACCCTGCTGAACAAGTATTACGTGGATGAGTTCTATGACAAGGCATTCACCGGACGAAGCGAAGTCGCAGGTGTGCGCCTCGGTGCAATCGGCGCGGGCGAGGCTCTCTGGAAGGTGGACTCCGGCCTTATCGATGGCGGAGTGAACGGAACCGGGTGGATGACGCGCACATTCGGAGTGCTCTCCTCCTGGTGGGACGCGAAGATCATCGACGGCCTTGGCGTCAACGGGCCGGCTTACATCGTCCGCAAGCTTTCCTATCCCGTGCGCCTGCTGCAGTGGGGGTTGCTGCAGTGGTACGCGCTCGTTATGGTGTTTGGCGTCGCAGGATTCCTTTGGTATTTCGTGCTCCGGTAGGGGCAAACGGTTGCGGAGAAATCCGCAGGAACGGATCAAATGTATAACCACATTCTCTCGATCATCTTGTTCACACCACTGGTGGGCGCAGTCGTGCTCATGCTGGTTCCGGGCACGCAGAAGAACGCAATCCGCTGGGTAGCCAACATCTTCGGCTTCCTTGGCTTCGCGGTCTCACTGCCCCTGGTGGCCTGGTTCTGGGAAAAGAAATCGCAGCCCGGCTTCCTCTTTCAGGAGGGCAGGCCCAACGAGTGGATTCCCACCATCGGAGCGGGCTACTACCTCGGCATCGATGGCATCTCGTTCCTGCTCATCATGCTGACCACCTTCCTCGGAGCCATCGCCATCCTCTCCTCCTGGAAGGCGATTGAGGACCGGGTCAAGGAATACTACATCTGGTTCCTCGTGCTGCAAACCGGTATGCTCGGCGTCTTCATGTCGCTGGACTTCTTCCTCTTCTTCGTTTTCTGGGAAGCCATGCTGGTCCCCATGTACCTGCTGATCGGAATCTGGGGCGGCCCGCGCCGTCTCTACGCGGCCATCAAGTTCTTCCTCTACACCCTGCTCGGCTCCGTGCTCATGCTGCTCAGTGTGCTCTTCCTCTACTTCTTCCACCACACGCAAACCGGCGTGTACACCTTCAGCATCCAGGAGCTCTACCTCACCGCGCCCAACGTGCCCCTGGTCTACGGCAGCACCGCCGCCATCATTCTCTTCTTCGGGTTCTTCCTCGCCTTCGCCATCAAGGTTCCCATGTTCCCCTTCCACACCTGGTTGCCTGACGCCCACGTGGAAGCCCCCACCGCAGGCTCCGTCATCCTCGCCGGCGTTCTGCTCAAGATGGGAACCTACGGCCTCATCCGCTTCTCGCTTCCCTTCTTCCCCGCCGTCATCCACTACCCGCGCGTGCGCCTCACCATGATCGCGCTCTCCATCATCGGAATCCTATACGGCGGCCTCGTCTCGCTCGTGCAGAAAGACATGAAGAAGCTGGTAGCCTACTCCTCGGTCAGCCACCTTGGCTTCTGCACCCTCGGAATCTTCGCCCTCAACCAGGCCGGGCTCGCCGGTTCCGTGCTGCAGCAGATCAACCACGGAATCTCCACCGGAGCGCTCTTCCTCATCGTCGGCATCCTCTACGAGCGCCGCCACACCCGGGACATCTCCGAGTACGGCGGCATCTCCACCATCATGCCGGTGTACGCCACCATCGCGCTCATCATGTTCCTCTCCTCCATGGGCTTGCCATTGCTCAACGGCTTCGTCGGCGAATTCACCATCCTCCAGGCTGCCTTCATGGCCAAGCCCGCATGGGCCATCTGGTCCGTCCCCGGAGTCGTGCTCGCCGCCGCCTACCTACTCTGGCTTTACCAGCGCGTATTCTTCGGCAAGGTTGAGAATCCGAAGAACGAAAAGCTGCTCGACCTCAGCCCCCGCGAGCTGGCCACCTTCCTGCCGCTGGTCGCCGTCGCCCTCTGGATCGGCCTTTACCCCAAGCCGTTCTTCCAGATTCTTGACCAGCCGGTGACCGCACTGGTGAAGCAGATTGAGCACCCACAGGTTTATAACGTCAAGCAGTTGCCGGGCGCGGACGTGAAGGTTGCCGCCGCCGTTCAACCCCCTGACCAAGCAACCACGGAAGCGGGGCGTTAGACCATGACTCTGGCTGCCATGATCGTGACCGAGTTTGCGCCGTTCACCGCGCAGGATTACCGCCTCGCCGCGCCCATCATCGTGCTGACCGTCTTCTCCCTCGGCATCCTGTGCTTTGACCTTTTTCTGCCCGCCCGCAAAAAGCACTACAGCGCCGCGCCTGCCCTCATCGGCCTTGCCGTCGCCGCCTACGCCACCTGGAAGATTCAGATCGTCCTGCCCGCCAGCGGAGAGCCGTTGCGCGGCTTCTTCGGTTCGCTCGTGCTCGATCCCTTCTCAATCTACTTCTACTACCTCTTCCTGGTAGGCACGGCGGTCTCCATCCTCATCTCCATCAAGTACCTGGAAATCGAGCGCGAAAATCACGGGGAGTTCTACGCCCTGCTGCTCTTCGCCGTCATCGGCATGATGTGCATGGCCGCCGGGTACGACCTCGTGCTCATCTTCATGGGCCTGGAGCTGATGGCCATCTCCACCTACATCCTCGCCGGCTTCCTCCGCAGCAAGCAGCGCTCCAATGAAGCGGCGCTCAAGTACCTCCTCCTCGGAGCCTTCTCCTCGGCCATCCTCGCCTACGGACTCTCCCTCTTCTACGGGCTCTCCGGCTCCACCAACCTCGGAGACATCGCCCACGCCCTCTCACTGCGCGTCGCCACCTACCCCAAGGACCCGCTCGTCATCCTAGCCCTGCTCACCACTCTCACCGGCATGCTCTTCAAGATTGCCGCCGCGCCCTTCCACATGTGGGCGCCAGACGTGTACGAGGGCGCGCCCACGAGCGTCACCGGCTTCATGTCCGTCTCCGTCAAAGCCGCTGGCTGGGCCCTCATCCTGCGCATGCTTCTCTTCGGGCTCTACCCCCTGCGCCCGCTCTACGTCCCCATCCTCGTCTTCACCGCCCTGCTCACCCTCACCGCCGGAAACCTCGCGGCCATCACTCAGACCAACCTCAAGCGCCTGCTCGCCTACTCCTCCATCGCCCATGTTGGATACATGCTGCTCGGCCTCGTCGCCAGCGACGGAACCGCCAACCGCACCGGAATCAAGGGCATCCTCTTCTACCTGCTGGTCTATACCTTCATGAACCTCGGAGCCTTCGCCGTCCTCACCTCGCTCCGCCGCCGCGAAATCATTGGTGACACCATTGAGGACATCGCCGGACTCGCCCAGAAGGCGCCCGTCGAAGCCACCCTCATGCTCGTCTTTCTGCTCTCCCTCGCCGGCATCCCGCCCTTCGGCGGATTCTACGGCAAGTACTTCATCTTCCTCAGCCTCATTGAAACCGGCCACTACACGCTTGCCACCGTCGCTGTTCTCTTCGCCGTGGTCGCGCTCTACTACTACCTCAAGATTGCAAACGCCATGTTCATGGGCAAAGCCGCCAGTGAAGAACCTGTCCCATCCACTCCCGCGATGAGCGTCGCGCTCTACTTCACCGCCGCCGCCACCATCGTCATCGGGCTCTTCCCCAACCTCTTCATCCAGGCCGTCAACTGGTCCGTCACCAGCCTCAACCCCGCAGGCATTGCCCTGCTCAAATAAACAGAGCAGCGTTGCCGCACCCGCGGCAACGCTGCTCCAACTCACAAAACCATCATCTCTGAGAAATGCGCCCGATCAGGCCAGCGGGCGCTCGCTGGTGAGTGCGCGGTACTGAATCAGCATGTTTGTCCGCCAGCGCAGAATCATGCCGAACGCAAGAATAAAGAACAGCCCCGCCGTCTGCTGAACCGAAAGCACCGTGTCCAAGTAACCTCTGGCCGCCACCCGAATCCCCGCCAGCAGAATCACCACCGCAAAAAACGCGTGCGAGCGCTGCGCCATGACAGTTTCACCCTCCCGAACCAGCCGCGAGGTGCGAAGCAATGGATAAGCCAACCCCAACGCGCCCGCGACAAATGCGGCAGCAGCCCAACTCCATGGAACGCGGAATGGCGGGGCGAGGAACATGCAGAATCCTGTAGCCATGCCGAGCGGCGGGATGACGATCTTCTTCACTGACACGGCGGTACGCGACTCGCGCACACGCCACACCATGACGGCAACTGCGCCGGCGATGGAAGTGACTAACGACACCACATTGAGAGGAGGCAGATTCATGATCTAAACACGGGTCCCATTGCTCGTGAGCGATATAGCGCAGTGACGATTATATTTGTTCGCTGGGCTTTGCGCTGACCATCTCCGGAGGCGAGCCGACACGACAAAGTCCCCGCCGTGACGGGGACTTTGCGGGTACTCCTGCGGGTTTGTTGTTACTGCTCAGTGTATGTGTAGTCGTTGTACTGCCACACTCCATTAATCTTGGAGAAGAGGCGCACATAGACCTTCGCTCCCGTGGCGGGGATGCTGGGTACAGTTGCGGTCGTGGGTGAAATTACTCCCGAACTATACAAGTTGTTTGAACCCGCTGCAGTCGTTCCCACCATAAGCTGGTATCCACCATTCACTCCCACACCTGCCGACCAGGTGAACTGGACATTGGTAGTTCCCAGAACGCTGCCCGGTGAAGGAGATAACAGTACCGCCGGGCTGGATGTCCCCGAAGCCACATAGGTGTAGTCGTTATACAGCCATGTCCCGCCCACTTTCGAGAACAGGCGTACGTAAACCGGCAGGGCGTTCGCTGGAATGCTGGGCACTGTTGCCGTTGTCGTGCTGATGATTCCCGAACTGTACAGATTGCTCGAACCCGCAGCCGTAGTGCCTACCAGCAACTGGTAACCGCCGCTCACGCCAACGCCGTTGTTCCAGGAAAAGGCGACATTGGTAGTGCCGAGCGTGCTTCCCGCAACTGGGGTCTGCATCGCTGCCGGAGTCGGAGTGCCAGCTTCCGTATAGGTGTAATCGTTGGACTGCCAGACACCACCGATCTTCGACAACAGACGTACATAAACCGGCAGCGCGTTCACCGGAATCCCGGTGACCGTCGCCGACGTGGAGCCAATTACACCTGAACTGTACAGATCGCTCGAACCTACGCCCGTGCTGCCGACCAGCAATTGATAGCCCGTGACGCCGATCCCTGCGTTCCAGGTAAAGCCCACGCTGGCTCCGCTCAACGTGCTCCCCGCAACCGGCGTTTGCATCACGGCCGGAGTCGGAGTACCTGCTTCCGTATAGGTGTAATCGTTGGACTGCCAGACGCCACCGATCTTGGACAGAAGGCGTACATAAACCGGCAGCGCATTCACCGGAATTCCAGTGACCGTCGCCGAGGTGCTAACAACCACTCCTGAGCTGTACAGATCGCTCGAACCCACGCCCGTGCTGCCAACCAGCAATTGATAACCAGTGACGCCAATTCCTGCGTTCCATGTGAAGCCGACGCTAGCGCCGCTTAACGTGCTCCCTGCAACCGGAGTCTGTATCACGGCTGGAGTCGGAGTACCCGCTTCCGTGTAGGTGTAGTCGTTGGACTGCCACGCTCCGCCAATCTTCGACAGGAGGCGGACATAAACGGGCATCGCGTTCATCGGAATTCCAGTGACCGTCTCCGACGTGGCAACGATAATGCCGGAACTGTATAGATCGCTCGAGCCCGCGCCCGTGGTGCCGACCAGCAACTGATAACCGCCGTTCACACCTACACCGATGTTCCAGTTGAAGGCCACGCTTGCACCGCTCAGCGTGCTTCCCGCCGCCGGAGCTTGAATCGCCGCCGGAGTCGGAGTGCCAGCTTCGGTATAGGTGTAGTCATTGGACTGCCATACTCCACCAATCTTTGACAGAAGGCGTACGTAAACCGGAAGAGCGTTCACCGGGATTCCAGTGACCGTCGCCGATGTGGTAGCTATGATGCCCGAGCTGTACAGATCGCTCGAGCCCGCTCCCGTCGTACCGACGAGTAACTGGTAGCCGCCGCTGACGCCTACACCCGAGTTCCACGTGAAGCCTACGCTCGCACCGCTCAACGTGCTGCCTGCAACAGGAGTCTGAATCACAGCCGGAACCGGCGTGCCAGCTTCTGTGTAGGTGTAGTCATTGGATTGCCATACTCCACCAATCTTTGACAGAAGGCGTACGTAAACCGGAAGCGCGTTCACCGGGATTCCAGTGACCGTAGCCGACGTTGTGACAATGACGCCCGAACTGTAAATATCGCTCGAGCCAACACCGGTGGAACCGACCAGCAACTGGTAGCCGCCGCTGACTCCCACGCCTGCATTCCAATTGAAGGCCACGCTCGCACCGCTCAGCGTGCCACCTGCAACAGGGGTCTGAATTGCTGCGGGGGTTGCCGTCCCGCCTTCCACAAAGGTGTAATCAACGTACGCCCAGCCCGTGTAGAGCTTTGACAGAAGGCGCGCATACACCGTCAGTGCATTGGCCGGAATACTGGCAACCGTGGCACTGGTCGCCGCCTGGCTTCCCGAGTTGTACAGGTCGCTCGAACCAACGCCTGAGGTACCAAGGACGAGTTGATATTGTGTTGCACCCGTACCCGCTCCCCAGGTGAAGTTCACGTTGGTGCTGCCCAGCGTGCTCCCTGACGCAGGACTCTGCATCGTAGCTGCGGCATCTGCCAGAACCGTCAAGGATACGCTGCCAGTCGCAGTCGTGTAGCTTGCCGCATCCGTCGGCGTAAACGAAACAGACAACGTCTGCGAACCTACCGTGAGAATCGCACCTGCGGCGGGAGTGTAAACGAACGCGCCCCCTACGCTGCTGGACGCATTCAACTGCACGCCGCTCAACGCCGTGCCATATGCAACCGGTGCTGGCGTCGCCCATGTAATCACCGGCGTCGCCTTCAACACCGTCAGCGAGACACTGCTCGTTGCCGTTGTGTAGTCGGTCGCATTCGCCGGCGTAAACGTCACCGACAACGTCTGCGAACCTACCGCGAGGTTCGTGCCCGCAGCCGGTGTGTAAACGTACGTACCAGGTACCGTGCTGGAAGCATTCAGTTGGGCGCCACTCAACGGTGTGCCGTAGAAAATCGCCGCCGGCGTCGCCCACGTAATGACAGGCGTTGCCTTTGCAACCGTGAAGCTGACACTTACGGAGTTTGCTGCAACATAGTTAGCGTTCCCCGGCTGGGAAGCCAGCAGAACGACCGTTCCAGCGCCAGTAATGGTCAACTGGTCGCCGCTTACGCTCGCAGGGCCGGAAGTCACCGAATACGTGATCGGCAACGATGAAGTCGCAGTGGCGCCAATGGTGATAGGAGGTACGCCGAAGGTTTGAGTTCCCGGATTTGGGAAGTTGATGGTCTGTGTCGCCGGATTGACCGTGAGTGGCACCGAAGCGGTTGCCGACGAGTAGTTGACTACATCACTGGGAGTGTAGGTCACGGAGAGGGTCTGCGCCCCTCCTCCTACAATCGTTCCGGACGGAGGCGAGTAAACGAATGTTCCGCCAGCTGGCACTGCGGTCGCGTTTAACTGCGTCCCGCTCAACGCTGTCCCATAAGTGATCGCCGCTGGAGCAGCCCAGGTAATCGCGGAAGCGGCCTTACCTGCCGAGAAAGTTACGCTGACCGGAGTTGCAGCAGCACAGAGAGCATTGGAAACCGTGCTCGCTTGAATCGTAAACGCTCCGGCTTGGCCGATGAACACGCCCCGTTCGAGCGATATCGCACCCACGCCCGAGAGCATTGTATAAGTGATAGCCAAACCGCAACTTGAAGTCGCGTTGAGCGGCACCCATGTGTGATACAGCGCGTTCGTTGGAGTTGGGAACGTAAGCAACTCCGTCCCCTTGATTGCCGCAAATGTTTGCGACACAGGGGGAGCGGCTGCGTAAATGTTGTTGCCAGGCTGGTTCGCCGTAATGGTGATGAAGCCCAGGCCCGTAAACGTAAGTTGATTCCCCACGATGGTCGCCGGACCCGACGTTACCGTGAATACGGGAGCCAGACCCGAGGAAGCCGAGGCGAAAAGGGTCAGCCCGCCCTTGGTATAGGCTTGATTCCCTGGATTCGGGAAGGTGATTGTCTGCGGAGTGTTGCCTACCAGATCATTGACCACCACCGGGGGCGCGGGCATATACGTGGTGGCGTCGCCAGCCTGGTTGGCCTCGATTACCACCGGTCCGGTGCCAAGCACCGTTAACTGCCCTCCCTGGAGCGCTCCAGCATTCGCACCCGACAAGAGCTTGTAGGTAACCGGAAGGCCGGAATCACTGAAGGCTCCCAGGGTCACTGGCGGAACGCCGTACGTCAGCGGCCCCGGCCTGGGGAACGTAATTGTCTGGGCATGTTTTCCGCGGCCTGTCAGGCTGAGGGCCTGAACCGACGAATCCACATATAAGCTGTTGTCTGTTACGTGTAGCGCACCCTTGTACGAACCGAAATCGGTTGGAACAAACTGAATGCCAACCAT
>CAILAZ010000337.1 GCA_903832295.1 uncultured Acidobacteriota bacterium | reverse complement strand
GTCGAGCAACGCCTGCCGCACATCCTGGTGCGTCACAGTGTGCTCTCCATTCCACTCTGGGTGTGGGCCGCTTTCATTCTTCTCATTCCACTCGCGCTGCTTGCCGGAGGCGCTGCCGTTGCGGTTGCGCGCGCTCCCGCATGGATACTGGCGCGCATCAATCACCGCGCCGCAAACTCAGAAGTCTGGATCAACATTCGCGGCCCTGTGCTGCTGTTTGCCACCGCCGCTGCGCACGCCATCGGAATGC
This sequence comes from uncultured Acidobacteriota bacterium, assembly GCA_903832295.1. Taxonomy (GTDB): domain Bacteria; phylum Acidobacteriota; class Terriglobia; order Terriglobales; family Acidobacteriaceae; genus TOLSYN. The sequence continues at coordinate 9,908 of CAILAZ010000337.1, read as the reverse complement.
GGATGATCACCGTGCCGCTGCTCTTCCGCGAGTACTACCTCAAGGTGCAGGGCACTGCGCTGCTGTTCGCCGTGGCGTGGCTGCTGTGGGATTTTGTTACCGTGTGGACGCGCCGCCTTCGCCGCCGCATGGTTGCGCCGGAGGAGCGCGGTTCGCTGTCACTCTCACTGCTGCTGCATCGCATGTTCAAGGTCTGCATCGCCACCACGGCGCTGCTGGGCATTCTGTATCTTGCGGGCTTTGACCTTTCCGCGGCGCTTGCCACTCTCGGCATCGGCGGCATCGCCGTTGCGCTGGCCGCGCAAAAAACGATTGAGAATCTTTTCGGCGGCATCAGCATACTCAGTGACCGCGTCATGCGTGTTGGCGATCTCTGCCGCGTTGGTGACACCATTGGCACGGTCGAAGATATCGGGCTGCGCTCCACCCGCATCCGTACTTATGAGCGGGGACTCATCTCGGTCCCGAACGGATCCCTTGCAACCGCGAACGTCGAGAACCTCAGCGCGCGCGACAAGATGCGCGTCTTCTGCAAGATCGCGTTGCATTACGAAACCAGCCGCGGGCAGCTCGAGCGGGTGCTCGCTGAGATCACTTCCATGCTGCGCGATCATCCTCGGGTGGAGTCCTCCACCGCGTGGATTCGCCTTGCACGCCTTGCCGAAAGCGCACTGGAATTGGAGATGCAGGCTTACGTGATGACACGCGAGTTTGATGACTTCACTGCGGTGCGCGAAGATATTCTGCTGCGTGTAATGGATATTGTGGAGCGTTGCGGAAGCTCGCTTGCATTCCCCTCGCAGACCGTCTATATCGCGGAAACGCACGAAGCACCCGCAGCAGAGCGGGCGACGAACAGCCGCTGAATCCGCAGCTTGCGCGCCGATTACTCCTGCGCGAAGAGCACGTAGGAGGACTGCCAGAGCGCGGTCGGAATCTGCCCCCGGGGACATGCGGTGATGATGATGTTGTATTGTCCTGAGTCTGCAAGAGTCGCGAGGTAGCCTGCCTCCGGACTTGGCACGGCCAGCGCCAGGAACTCGAGAAAATCATAAACGTCCGGCTCCCCCGCAAGCGACGGAGCCGCAAATGTCAATTCCGTATTTTCCTGGAAGAAGTGCCATGCGATGGAAGCCGCAAGGTTGATCGCGCGCTCATAGTGCGGAGCATCCAGTGCGCCGTGTGCGGGATTGTCAAAGACGATGCGGGCGCGCCGTTCGTCCTCCCTCGTGTATTCGCGCACTTTTAAGACTGCGGATTTTGCGGTGGCCTTCCAGTCCACGTGGCGTGCGCTGTCTTCCGGTTCGTAATCACGAATGCGATAGAGGTCAGAGCCGCGGCCGCGCTGATTTGTCTCCAGCTCTCCGGTAATCATCGGCAGCACCTCGAACAACTCGTCGGTGGCTTCAACGGAAGGAAAGACCAGCATCTCGTGTTCCAGCGAAACCAGGCGCGTCTTGGTCAAAAACGAAAATGGAAACCGCGTGGAAATCCCAACTCCGCGCTGCGCATAAAGCCCTCTGCGGGGAAATCGCAATGTCAATTCCGCGCTCTGTCGATAACCTCCGGGAAGGAACGGAAAGTAAACGCCCTGTACGAAGACGGGTGGTGTTTGCGCCTCCGGTGTGGACTTTACAAACGCCAGGTCTGGCCAGCGGATTATCGCCTTGCGTCCCGTACGAGGCGGTGGATAGACAAACTCCGAGCGCTGCCAGTGCCACGACGCCCTCTCCGCCTTGTCGAGCGGAGGAACAACGGAGATGGAGAATACGGGCAACCATCGCCGGTTGTGGAGCAGCACTGCTCCCGCATATGTCTGCCCCGCGAATACGTGATGCGGGAGATGAATCCCAACCTCCAGGCCGTTGATCATCACCGCGGATACAATGCCGCTGACCAGAACGGCTCCAAGCATGGCGGCCACTACGATGAACAGCAGGTTGTTGCCTGTATTCAACGCTGCAATGGCGATCAGCAGCGTAAGGGTGAGATAGATGAGGCCTTCGCGTGTGACTTCATAGCTCAGCGCATCGCGGACGCGACGCGCCACTACTCGACGGGCAAGGTAGGGGACAGTGCTGACGGCTACCACCCCAGCCAGCAGCAGTGCCGAGGAAGCAAAGACGGCGGTGGCCAGAGCGTCTCCCGCTTCCCGGGATGCCGTTGAGAGGAGCGCTGATGCGAATGCCAGTGCCAGTCCGAAGATGGCGACGAAGAAGCGGACCCAAGCTCCACGCTCGACTCCCCGCAAGGCTTCCCCGAACTCATGGCGCAAACTCATGCGTCATTATCACACTTGCGCGCAGCCGAGCGCCGCGCCGTTTATGAGTTTAGAAAGTTCAATACGATAGTGTTGAATTCTTCCGGAGTTTCTTCATACGGAAGATGGCCTGCGCCAGGAATCGTCACGCAATGGGCATCGCGGAAAAATTCGAGTAACAGCCGTCCCGAGTCGGGAGAAACGACGGTGTCCTCGCGTCCCCAGAGCAACAAAGCCGGCACGTCCGCAATCGTGTGCAGAGCCAATTCCAATTTCGCCATGTCGGAGCGCCAGGTTCGAACCACTTCGAGCGCGTACTCATAGGAGCGTGGGTCACGCAGATTCACCGCGTAGCCTGCAATGGTTTCCGGGGTAATCCGTGTTCCATCTGCGTACATCCGCCCGAGTGGCTTGCCCCGCATTGCAATTGCACGTGCTCCCCAGCTTCGCAGGAGGAATCGGCCGAAGCGGGTTCGGAAGAATGCAAGGCGTAAGCGGGCATTTGTCATAAAGGGATTGGCCGGTGCGACCAGAACCAGGCGCCGAATGATCGGATCTTCATTGGCGCGATCCTGGCTAGCCGCGAGCATGGCAACTGCTCCGCCGTGCGAGGTGCCAACCAGATCAACCTGAGAGTGCCCGAGATATTGCAGGAACTCGACAAGACGAGCTGCAGCAGCGGGCAGACTGAAATCTGCGGTACCGTCGGTGGGACGGTCCGAGTGGCCAATGCCGAGCAGGTCTATGGCATAGACATCCCTGTGCTGGGAAAATGCCGCAAAGTTATGCCGCCAACTGAAGCTGTACCCCATCAAGCCATGCACGAGAACTACCGCAGGCAGCGACGGCGAAACGGGCTTGGCAGCGGGCACAAAGATATAGCGCATGTGATGCGCCCCGCACGGGAACCAGAGTTCCTGGTCTTGGAGAAAATGTCCGACTCCAGGTTGCGGCAAACACATCCCCCTAGCAAACTGTGGTACCCGCCTGTGCAACCGTATTGTACACAGGGGAATCAAGAATCTTGCCTACGTCCTATTCCTTTTGAGGAGTCCTAAGCTGCTCCTCTTTTTTGGCCATGTCGTCTCCCATAATTCATAGACATGTACCTGATTCGGAAGTATAGAAATACGCGGGATTGTATAATCGTCTAATTGGCCTTGTTTTACTAATGCTTGAGCGACCTATGATGAATGGGAAGGTGGCAACTGACTTGCAAAGAAAGCATTGGTCCACCTCCGCGCAGGGCCAAATTGGGGCGCGGGATGAACCCCGATCGCTGATGACCAAGGAAACTCAAATTCGCTTTGCGGCCGTTGTTCTGAGTCTGCTGACAGCAACCGCAGTGATTTTTGCTTGGATCAACTTCCAGAAGGAGCGCGAGTTTTCCACTCCGACGGACGGCGTATGGTGGATGGAGTCCCATGGGCAGTTGGTAGCTCAAAGGGTGGACCCTCTCGGTCCGGGCGACAGCGGCGGCATCAAGGCGGAAGACGTATTGATCGCCGTGGGCGGAAACCCAGTGCACAGCAACGCCGACGTTGCCAGGCAGATGTACCGGTCAGGCATCTGGACCAAGCTCTCCTACGCACTGAATCGCGGCGATGTCAGCCTGGATGTTCCGGTGATTCTGCAACCCGTGGACAAAAGTCTGAATCAGGGATTGCGGCTGATTGCGCTGTTTTACCTGTGCATCGGGATGTACGTTTTGCTGCGCCGCTGGACGGCGCCCAAGGCTGGACACTTCTATCTCTTCTGCCTGGTTTCATTCATCTTCTACTCCTTCAAATTCACAGGCAAGTTGAACCAGTTCGACTGGACCATCTACTGGTCTAACGTTGTGGCGGGGATGCTGCAACCCGCGATGTTCCTCCATTTTTCGCTTAGCTTTCCGGAACGCAAAGCATTCGTGCAGAAGCGAAGCTGGATTCTTCCGCTGGTCTATCTCCCAGGGTTGCTGCTGCTGAGCGTGTGGGTGCTGCTGGTGACGTCTGCCGAGCCGAGCGGCCTGCTGCTGTGGAACCTGGACCGCATGCAGATGGCGTATGTCGCAGCACTCTTCCTTACTGCGACTTTCGTTCTGTGGCATACCTATTTGCGCGCGCACACACCGATCTTGCGTCAACAGATGAAGTGGATCACGCGCGGCACATTTCTCGCGGTGGTGCCTTTCACACTTTTCTATGTGATTCCCTTCCTCTACGGACAGGGGCCGACAGCCGCGATGAAGATCAGCGTGCTCTCGCTGGTGTTTCTGCCGGCGACGTTCGGCTATGCCATCGTGCGTTATCGCTTGATGGATGTGGACCTGATCTTCAAGCGCGGCATGACTTACACGATTGCGGCAGGCACGATTGCGGCCGTGTACTTTGCCGCCGTTGGCGCAACCGCCGAACTGTTCCATAAGAACTTTCCAAGCGCGGGACCTGGCGGACTAGTGGCCGCGATCGTGGTCACCTCAGTTCTCTTTGATCCGATCAAAAACTGGACACAGGAACGCATCGACAAGTTTTTCTACCGCAAGCGCTACGACTATCGCAGAACGCTGATTGAATTTGGCCGAGAGTTGAACTCGGAGCGCGACCTGGGCAAGATGCTGGAAGCGATCCTGGAGCGCATTCAGCGCACGCTGCTGGTGGACCGCATGGCCGTTTTTCTTGCGGAACCGGAAGGTCCGGGATTTGTGCTGGCCAAGTCCAGCGGCATCGTGCAGAGCGCATGGCTGGACCTGAGCTTCCTGAGCAGTAAACGGCCTGAGTTCGCAGAAGGCCACCTTTTCTACGACAACACGCACCAGGCCGTCCGCGAGGAACCAACCGCAAGGGAGACCATTCGCTCGCTGGACCTGAACTACTACATTCCCTGCACGGTGATGAACCGCACGATCGCCATGCTGGGGCTGGGTAAAACGAGCGAGGGAGACTTCCTCTCCAGCGAAGACGTGGAACTGCTGGAAACTCTCGCTGGCTACATTGGCATCGCGCTGCAGAACGCGCGGCTGTACGCGTCATTGGAACAGAAGGCGCAGGAGTATGAGCGGCTCAAGGAGTTCAACGAGAACATCGTCGAATCGATCAACGTGGGTGTGTTTGCTGTCGATCTGCAGGATAAGATCGAGTCCTGGAACTCGCAGATGGAAGTGATGTACGCGCTGCCGCGCGCCAGCGCCCTCAGCAAGTCAATTCATGATGTGTTGCCGCCGGCGTTCTGCGAAGAGTTCTTCCGGGTACGCGATAATCCCGGGATACATAATCTGTACAAGTTCCGGCTGGGAACGACGGCTGGCGATACACGCGTGGTCAACGTCGCCATCGCTCCGCTTATCAGCAAGGACTTCAGCGTGGTTGGACGGCTGGTGATTGTGGATGACATCACCGAACGCATCGACCTGGAAGCACAACTTGCCCAGGCGGACAAGATGTCCTCTATCGGCCTGCTGGCTGCCGGAGTGGCGCACGAGGTGAACACGCCGCTGGCGGTGATCAGTTCCTACGCGCAGTTGCTTGCCAAGCAGTTGCAGGGCGATGAGAAGCGCTCTGAACTGCTCGACAAGATCACGAAGCAGACCTTCCGGGCCTCTGAGATTGTGAACAACCTGCTGAACTTCTCGCGCACCAGCGGCACGGAGTTTGGCAGCGTCGATTTGAATCGCATCATTCATGACACGCTGGCGCTGCTGGAGCATCAGTTCAAGACGGCGCGCATCCGAGTCGTTGGCGAGTTGCAGCCCAGCCTGCCGCAGATCCATGGCAACCAGGGAAAATTGCAGCAGGTGTTTCTGAATCTCTTTTTGAATGCGAAGGACGCGATGCCCCACGGCGGCACGCTGACGGTCCGCACCACGCACGATCATGGCGTGCGGGTACATGTAATTGACACCGGCACAGGTATCGCTCCGGAACACATTCATCGCATCTACGATCCGTTCTTCACCACGAAGACGCGTCCTAAGCAAGGTGGCAGCGGCGGCACAGGGCTGGGCTTGGCCGTGACTTACGGCATCATCCAGGAACACGCGGGCAAGATTCGAGTGGAGAGCAGCTCGGGCGAGGGCACAAGCTTCTTCATGGAATTCCCGATGTCGAGAAAGGCAATTCATGTCTGATGTGGCAGGAGTGAGGCGCACTTCTGCACCGCTGGAGCAGTTAACCGCGGGCAAGGTGCTGATCATCGACGACGAAGCAGCGATCCGTGAGTCGCTCCAGATTCTGCTGGAAGAAGACGACTATGAGGTTGTGAACGCACAGGACGGAGAGGAAGGCCTGGGCTTTCTCGATGCACAGTCGTTTGATCTCGTTCTACTCGACTTTCAACTGCCAGACCGCAATGGTCTGGAAATTCTGAAGGACATTCGCGAACGCGATCCCGAAATGGCGGTCATCATGATTACCGCTTACGGCACCCCGGAGAACGCGGTGGCCGCGATCCAGGGCGGCGCTGCGAACTTTATCGCGAAGCCATGGACGAATGAGAAACTGCAAGCCGACGTGCGAGCTGCTATTGGGCGCAAGCGGGTGCAGGAAGAGAATATCCAGCTCAAGCGCCAGCTCAAACAGCGTTACAACTTTGAGAATATTATCGGCAAGAGCGACCCGATGTTGCGAACCTTCGACCTGGTGGCGCAGGTCGGGCCGTCGCGCTCGACGATTTTGCTGCAGGGTGAGAGCGGCACAGGAAAAGAGCTGATCGCCAAGGCGATCCACGCCAACTCGCCCAGGAAAGACCGCCCGTTCGTTCCGGTGAATACTGGCTCGATGCCGAGTGATCTGCTGGAGTCCACTCTGTTCGGGCACGTGAAGGGCGCGTTCACCAGCGCGATCAGCAGCAAAAAGGGGCTCTTCGAAATGGCCGACCGGGGAACGATTTTCCTCGACGAAATCGGCAACATGTCGATGGAGACACAGGCAAAGCTGCTGCGCGTGCTGCAGGACAAGCGGTTCATGCACCTTGGGGGAGTTCAGGAGATTCAGGTGGATGTGCGCGTGATTGCCGCCACCAACAGCGAGCTGCGCCAAGCGGTGAAAGACGGCCGCTTCCGCGAAGATCTTTACTACCGGCTGAACGTCATTACGATTGAGTTGCCGCCGTTGCGCAATCGCAAGGAAGATATCCCGCTGCTGGCGGAGCACTTCCTGGTGAAGTATTGTAAGGAAAACGAAAAGCCTCAGCGCAAGCTTGGGCCGGACGCGCTGCGCGCCCTGATGGACTATTCGTGGCCGGGAAACGTGCGCGAGTTAGAGAATGCGATAGAGCGCGCGGTGGTGTTATCTGCACATCCGGTGATTACCGCCGACCTGTTCCCGGAGGATATTGTGAGCCGCGGCGACACACTGCCGCTGATCTCCAGCAAGCCGGATGCGTCCTTATTTGAGATCATGGAAGACTGCGAGCGGCGCGTGATTACCTCTATGCTGGAACGCTGCGGCTGGAATCAGACCGAAGCCGCCGAACGATTCCACGTCCCGCTCTCCACGCTGAATCAGAAGATCAAACGGCTGAGCATTGAAATCAAGCGGCGGGGGCAACGAGATTAAATTGAGCTGCCTCCGTAGGTGTTTACACCGTGTTTTGATATAGTCCCTTAAAGGCCCGCAGCACGCAACAGACTTGAATGAGCGGCGTCCCGTACCGAATGGCATTCTCTTTAACCGAATCCGTGAAGGGCAATGTTTTGGCGGTGCAGGAGTATTCCATCCTCTCCTGGCGAGGCCTTGCCAATCTCTTCAGCCAGCCCCGTTATCTCGGCGACATTTTGCAGCAGATGGACACCATCGGGGTAGGTTCGCTGCCGATCGTGATTCTCACCGGCTTTTTCACGGGTGCGGTGCTGGCCCTGCAAAGCGCTAACTCGTTGGCGCGTTTCGGCGCGCTGTCGTTCACCGGACAACTGGTCTCGATGTCGATGGTGCGCGAGTTGGGCCCGGTCCTCACCAGCCTGATGGTGGCAGGGCGCAACAGCAGCGGCATGGCCAGCGAACTGGGCTCCATGCAGGTGACCGAGCAGATTGACGCAATGCGAGCACTGGGCACCGATCCCATCCGTAAACTGGTGACACCGCGATTGACGGCCACCATGTTCATGCTCTTCTTTCTCACGATTCTTTCAGACCTCGTAGGCCTCGCAGGCGGATCGGCGATTGCGCTCCTGTTACTGCGCCTCGATCTGAACGAGTACTGGACCTCCGCCTGGCAAACGCTGCGCTACGCTGACATTTTCATGGGCCTGATCAAGCCCGTGCTCTTCGGATACATCATCGCGACTGTGGGCTGCTACTACGGATTGAGCGCGAAAGGCGGCACCCAGGGCGTAGGGCGCGCCACAACACAGGCCGTGGTGGTCGCGAGCGTATTCATCCTCGCCGTGGATCTGTTTGTGACCCGCCTGCTGATGGTACTGCTGGGGCCGCTATAAACCATGGACACGGCGATTCAGAATCGCGAAGAGAAAGCTGTTGTCTTTGAGGATGTGAGCCTGCGCTTTGATGAGCAGGTCGTTCTGGATGGCCTGTCGTTTGAGTTGGATCACGGGGCGACCAAGGTGTTGCTCGGTGTTGCCGGCTCGGGAAAGACGACGATTCTGAAACTGACGCTTGGATTGATGCGTCCAGACAGTGGACGGATCACGGTGCTCGGGCAGGAAGTTACGGCCATGCGCGAGACGGATCTCTTTGAGCTGCGGCGTCGAATTGGAATGGTATTCCAGGAATCCGCACTGTTTGACTCGCAGACCGTGGAAGGTAACGTTGCATTCCGCTTGCTTGAAGAGAAAGTACCAGAGGCAGAGATTCAGCGACGGGTTTCTGAGGCGCTGCAATTTGTGGAAATGGGTCACACGCTGAAGCTGTTTCCTGCCGAGCTCTCAGGCGGCATGCGCCGGCGAGTGGCAATTGCACGTGCGATTGTCTCTAATCCGGAAGTGCTGTTGTATGACTCGCCCACCGCGGGGCTGGACCCGGTAACGGCGACGACGATTGTTGAGTTACTGGTGAAACAGCGCGATGTTTACAAGACCAGCGCACTGCTTGTCACGCATCGCCTTCAAGATGCATTCACAATGGCAACGCACGTCTTCAGCCACGAACAGAACAGGATGATTCCGGTACCGCCTGGTGCCAGTTGGGACTCGAAGACAAGCTTCATGGTGCTGAAGGACGGCAGAAAGTTGTTTGAGGGTGGGGCTCCGGAAATTGCAAACTCAGACAGCGAGTACATCCGCGAATATCTATCTCCCTAGCTCTCTCCTCTGGCAGCTCGCAACACCATCTCCGCAATGTGAGCGGCCGCATCGGGGTGCGCCAGGGCACGAGCCTTGCAGCCCGTCGCGGCAAGAAGGTTGTTGTCCCCGATCATGGCGGTCACTTCCCGGATGAACCGTTCCGCGGTGAGGTCGCTTTCGGGGATGAGCAGCGCGGCGTTTTCATGGGCAAGCAACTCAGCATTTCGTAACTGGTGGTCATTCGCTGCACCGGGGAATGGCACGAACAGCGCGCACTTGCCCGCCGCCGAAACTTCTGCCACGGTCGATGCACCGGAACGGCAGACGATCAGGTCAGCGTCTGAAAATCGTTGTGCCATGTCATCGATAAACGGACTGGCTTCTACTGGAATGCCGTGCGAGTTGTAGAAATCCCGAAGCTCTTCAAAGTCT
>CAILAZ010000336.1 GCA_903832295.1 uncultured Acidobacteriota bacterium | reverse complement strand
GTCCACGTCACGCTGCCGGAGAGATTCTCCAGGCTTCCGCCTCTGAGCAGCGAGTGGTCCACCGCGATTTTTCGATAATCAACCGAGGCCTTGTTGCGCGCAGTGAACCAGTAGGTCGCCGTCGCTTTCGCGCCGCTTCCATAGCGTCCTATCCAGCCGCCAAAGATCTGCCCGTATTGCGTATATCCCTGGGCGTAGTGCGCGTTGGAGTAGTAATAGGTGGGGCCATTGGGGGAGACGGTGGTGTTCACGCCCTCCACGCGAAGGTCCATTTTACGCAAGCCCGGAAGCTGCGGCAGATAGACTCCAGGGTCCATCGCGTAACGCTCAAAGAACCGTCCCTCCACGGGATTGTCATACGCAAAGCCCTCGCTGTAGAGCACAAGCCAGTTGCGCAGACCCGGAACGTGGTAGGCAAAGTTGAACTCCGTTGTGCGTTTTCCCGGTTCCACTGCCTGCCCGTTTCCGAGAATGGAAAACGAGTGCAGGAACGTCTTCAGATTCAGGGGCCTTCCGTATCCCGCGAAAATCGTAGTATGTCCGAAGCCCAGTTCGAAGTACTGCGTTGGCTTGAAGGAGAACGTCACGCCCCACACATAGGGAGGCGGATCCAGCGCGTGGGCGGCATCGCCATGCAGAGCGAAGTTGCTTCCCAGCCTCACGTAGTGAATGCCGCCCTCCCGTGCGAGGAAAAAGTCACCGTGCACCGGGCCGAGCGGCGCAAGGAAACCGGGCATCCGCAGTGGCTTGGCCCGCGCCAGCCGCAGCATGGGCATGGCCTGTGCGTTGTTGGACAGGATCAGCGACGTGCTCCGGTCCGGCCCCCACCACAGCGTCTGCTGGCCGAAACTTAACTGCCAGTCCGAGATATTCAGCGCTGCATAGGCTTCGACGGGTCGGAAGCGGCTGGTGGTTCCGGCTCGCAGGTTCCACCCGTAAGGCAATCCGTCGGCTGCCGCAACAGCCTGCTGCACATTTGCGCTGTAGGCTGGAATTGCCGAAGCATACTGGTACTCGCCGCTCAGGTAGAAGGCGAATGGTCCAGCCTGGGAGTGCGCCTCAACTCCCGCGATGCCGTTCGCGCCCTGTCCGTAGGGACGTCCATTGTCATCGGCCAGGGTCTGCGCAAAGTGGTAGGAGTCGCGCAGCGGGGTTCCGGAGATTCCGGTAAAACGCGCATAGAGTGCATCCACTTGCGCGGCTGCATTTCGCCCCCCGTCCATCAACTTCGATTCGCGAGCCAACTCCACATCGAGCGCCAGCAGGAGAGGAGCGGCGATGGCGTCCTCGGCATCATCGTTCTCATGAGCTTCGGCTAACAGTCGAGCACACTCAAGCCTTGTCCACGGACGCACCACCGAGGAACCGGTCCGCACAAAACCCATCGCCTCCAGCCGATCGAAGACACCATACATCCAGCTATCCAGCGGAACATAGCTTGATCCCATCTGGCTGGTGGCGCGATCCTCGGCGCTATGTTCGTCGCGCTCAAAGGTTCCCCACTTGTGGATGTCGATCTCGGCGTCTTGCGAGCGAGCGCGATACACCTGCCGCCCGATGTACCAGCCGATTGCGCTGCCGATTACTGCGTCGCCGAGGAAATGTTTGTGGCCCTCGACGCGTGCCGCACTGACCGCTCCGGCCAGGCCGTAGCTCAGCAGCCTGGTCGCCGGTCCGGGATACTCGTGAGCGATGACGCTGGCCACGGCCCAGCTCAACGCCGCGTGCTGCGAAGGAAAGGAACTGCCGCCGTTGAAGAAGTCTCCGCGTCCGTTGCGGGTGAATGGCCGGTCCCGGCCCGCGATGAACTTGATCAGGGTCGTGTCGAGATAGGTGTTGATCGCGGCTTCGCCGCTGAGGAAGCCAGTCTCGCGCATGCGCTCATTCTTTGCCAGACTGCCCCAGAGATACATGCTGCCTCCCACGCCTGCAAATACTCCGAGGCCGGCGTTGGAGAACGTGGAGGCATGAGACACGGTGGACGGAGTCTTGCTCACATGGCCTTCCACCGCTGTGTCAGAGGCGATAAGGCCCGCGGCGAAAACACCGAGGGGCAGCGCCAGCTTCCACTGCCTCTCGCGCATCCGGAGCGGCGACGTGAACAGCGCTTCCTGATCCTGCAAGATGTTCCTGGGGAGGGCGCGCAGACGGACCCCGCGATCCTCGGACTGTGTGCGCCCGGCGTCAGGGGTTTTCCATGGAACGGGTGCGGGAGGCGGTGCCTGCGCGCACAGAGAACAGCTCAACCCGATCAGCAACAAGCCCACCAGCCAGTTTCGCAACCCAGCATCCCCCGCATTGAGCTGACATCGATACGGTCTGAGTATATCTCCTGCTGCGCGTGGAAGGAGCTATGGATCAGTAGGCATTCTGCGTAAAGAATCCGGAAATTACCGTCATGAGAATAATCCGGAAATCGAACGTGAGGCTCCAGTGCTGAATGTAGTAGAGGTCCAGTTCCACGCGCTTGCTGATGTCGGTATCGCCGCGCAGCCCATTAACCTGCGCCCATCCGGTGATGCCTGACTTGAGATGATGACGCGTGTTGTAGGCGTCGATCTCGTCGTTGAACTTCTCGACGAAGTGGGGACGTTCGGGGCGCGGGCCAACCACGCTCATGTCGCCACGGAGAACATTGAAGAACTGCGGCAGCTCGTCAAGACTGCTCTTGCGCAGGAAGGCACCGAACAGCGTGCAGCGGCTCCCGCCTGATGTCCAGACCGTGTCGGTCTCCTCGGGCGGAGCCACACTCATGCTGCGGAACTTCAGCATGTCGAAGACCTGTCCGTTGATGCCCACGCGCTTCTGCACAAAGAACACTGGCCCCGGAGAACTCAGCTTGACGGCGAGCGCGATCAGCAGCATGGGGATGCCGGTGAGAATAATTGCGAGGATGGAGAAGGCCACATCAAAGCAGCGCTTCAGGACGATGTAGCGAATCGTCTCCGAAGGCGCGAGCTGCACGTCGAGCATGTGGGTTCCGCCGATCAGGAAGAGGCGATCGCGGAGTTTGAGGTCCATACCGAAATCAAGGATGAGGCGAATGGGGATGGCCAGTTCCTTCAACTGGTTCACCAGTGCGGAGATGACAGGGAGAATCTCCGGCGATACGGCAATCACCATGTCATCGGCAAAGTGCTTCAGGTTGTGGCGCACCAGGTGGTCGAGTTCGAGAACGGGAGCGTCTTCCGTCACGGTTACCTGCTGTCCGGGCACGCGGACAAAGGCGACGGTCTTGCAGGGGGCCACGGCACTGGCCTTCAGCCTCTCGGATGTTCGCTGGGCGAATTCATCGGCGCCCACGATGATGATACGCAGTCGGTCACGCTGAACTCCTGCGCGGCGCACGAGGACGCGGAAGAGCCAGCGCAGAACGAGAACTTCGCTGAGAAGGATAAGGGCGCTGGCGCACAGCAGGAGACGGGAGTAGGTGGCTCCGCGGTAGAAGAACAAAGCGCTGAAGCCGAACATATAAGACCACGCCAGGGCCTTGAGACAACTCAACACGCCATCCGTCTTGAGGAAGAGAGCCTCAACGCTGGTAACGCGGAAGTGCACGGAACAGGCGATCCACGCCAGCGTGAGCACTCCGCACACGTAGAGGTATCCGTGCCCGGGAGGAGAGATCAAGGCGAGTACGCGCAGCGCGGTAGCACCGATCAGGAAGGCAAGTCCCGGCAACAGAAAACAGCAGAGCTGAAAAAAAAACTCGTACAAACTAAGCCGCCGAATCATTGTTCACCTTCGTGTCGCGCGCGCACAGAGACTGGTTGCAGTTGCCGCACGCGGGACATCCCTGATGGAGCGCTTGAGACTGTTCGCATGAATCGCACATCCGGCTAATGGTTGAAGCCGCTCGTGCCGAAGAAAAAAGAGCAGCTCACATTGTTGGATGTACGTTTCGTCCTAACATTGCGAATAAATCTGAGCTCCCAGCAAAATAAAAATGCGTGAATTCGCTGAAGAGTGAAAAGCAATTTTTATGCGAGCAGTGTAGCACAAACGTCTTATCGAACTTTCTTTAAAAAAGAAGATGATCGCCACTTTCATGCCTGTTTATGCGGGTTTGGCAAGAAGGAGGCGACGCGGGGAAGTCGAGTAGCGCGGGGAAGATTCGATTGGGGCGGAAGGAAATTGAAGCGCGCGGAAGAGTCCTTGCGGGCGATGCGGAACGTGCTGGCGTTCAGGGCGCGGGGAACGCGAGGGAATCGTTCCGGAGAGATGAAATCAACTCGCGCATTGAGTTGCGGAGCGCTTTGGGAGGCAGGTTGCAGGGCGAGAGACGATTGGCAGTCCGGTTAATGGTTGGAAGGGGGGAGGGTCCACAGGGAGGCAATGGTTCAGCGACTTCCGATGTTACTGCATTTCCAGTCATCGACGGAGCGGTTTTTGGTTGACTGGTTCGTCAATCTTGACTTTGGATGTAAGCCAATATCATGCCAGTCAACGATTGTCAGATAGTTGCTGGCATTTGGATCTATACAACGATTGCTTCTGGCAGCAATGGTTCATTCCGCAAATTTGTACAGGAAGTAGATGTTGTTCCGATACACCAGGCGGCTCTGGAACTCGGGATATTGACGGGTGGCGAGAAAGTAATCAGCCCCAAAGTCGTTTATTACCTTTTGGATAGTGCCTGGAGTGAGCTGGGGATAGTTTTCCTGGAGTTCCTCGATCACTTTCTGTCCGACAAAGTGGAAGGGGCCTCCGTTGAGGGCTGAGAGGCGGCGATGCCAGAGCAGGAATTCGGCATCGTGAGGGGCCGGTTCGTAGTTGACGACCTGGGCGCGACCGGCCTCGACCCAGAATGCTCCCTTCCATGGAGGCGCGAGGATGACTGCCGAGGGCGGAGTATTGCGAAGAATCCATCGGGTAGCCTGTTGCCAGTCCGTGGGTTGATGGCGGAGGAGATGGGACCACGATTGGGTGAAGGTGGCGAGATCGCGGAGCACGACCGGAGCGGAAGCGACGAAGAGGAGTGGGCTGAAGGCGAAACAAAATGCCGCAAACCATATAGGACGCATGCGGGCGGGGACGCGGGTGGCGGGAATGCGGTGCCAGAGCCTGGCGATGAGAGCGGGGATGGAGAGGAAGGCGAGCAGGCCGACGAGAACATCTGCGACGCGGAAAGGACCGCTCTTGAGAAACCAGAAGAGTTCGAACTGACGGGCGATGAGTCCGGCGACGAACTGGAGGAGCAGGATGGCGAGGAAGCTGGTGAGGAGCGACGCCTGGAATTGCGAGTTGAGCTGGTGAAATGCAAAGGTGGCGAGGGCGGCGAGGATGATGAGGAGGACGATTTCCGTGCGCGCGTGGAAGAAGAACGGATCGAGGTGGTGAGGGTAGCGAAAGAGAACGATGATGCGATCAGCCGCGAGCGACTCGACGGCAGAGGCGGGGTGGGCGGGGTTGCGGAGGAAGAGTCCCGCGACCGGAGCGAGGAAGAGGGTGACGATGGCCGAGAAGGCGAGAGGCTTGCGCCAGCCCAGGATTCGGGGAGAGAGGAGCATAGCCCCGCCGAGTGCCATGGCTCCCCAGCCGCCGACGAGGACGTGGACCCAGATGGCGAATCCGCAGAGGAATGCAGAGGAGAGGGTTTTGTCTTGCAGAGCGGCGTCGAGGGCGAGCAGGAGCAGGGCGTAGGCGACGCACTTGCTCTGAATGCCCCCGAAGATCCACTCGCCTGCGCCGAGGGACTGAAAGCGGAAGAGCCAGAGGGCGAGACCAATTGTGAGGGAGTAGCGCGGGATTCCGATGGTGCGCGCGAGGCGAAGGATCGAGACGAGGAGCAGCGCCCAGATGAGAATGCGCCCGGTGAGGGCGACGAGGAGCGCGTCTTTGAAGATGAGCCAGAGGGGAGCGATCAGGGCGGTAAAGGTGAAGTGAAATACACCTTCGCAGTGAATGGCCGGAAGCCAATCATGGGAGAGGAAGGTGGGATCGAAGAGGCGGTGAACGGCGATGAGCTTTCCGGCTTCGTCTTCAAGGAAGTCCGGATAGAAGTATCGCGCGAGGAGGATGGAGAGCGCGGGGAGGACGGCCAGCCAATACTGTCGGGCCCACCATGCGCGGAAGGTCCGGGGAGTTTCGATCGTGATTACGGTTCTTGCCGGCATGGACTTTTCCATTATGGATCATGGACTGAGAGAGGACGAGGCAGAGTTTTGCCTTTGCGAATTTGAGCAGGCACGGAGCTCCAACCCGAGCTGCCGCGTTACACTAACAACGAACTGGTGCAAAGGCCCGGGCAGGCAACAAGAGCCCGGGGCTCGGCGGAATTCCAACCGCAGTGCATTGCACAGACAGAAATCATCCGAAGTTCACAACGAGAGTGAGCCGAACAAGCGGCAGCTCGCTACAGGGGAGACATAATGAAGAAGGTTCTAGCATTGGCATTTGTTGTGATGATGACGATGGCCTCAGGACTGGCGCAGAGCTCCAAGCACGCGGGTTCTGCAGATACGGCGACCACGACGGTTGTGAACAAGGCGGTGATCCAGAAAGCAGCGGCGGCCATCAAGGCGACGCCCCTGATTGCCGTGAGTGGCACGGCAACGGCGGGCTATCTGCCGGTGTTTACGGATGCGGCCGGAGACGTGACGAATTCGGTGCTGTTCCAGTCGAGTGGCAATATCGGCATTGGCACGACGAGCCCTGCGTTCCCGATGCATTTCGTGTCGCAGGGTCCGAGCAACGCGGTGGTGGCGGTGGATGGCTATGGCTCCGGAGTGGGAGTTGCCTTTATCGGCCGGCACGCGCGGGGGACATTGGCGGCTCCGACCGCGCTGATGGCCAATGACAATATTTTCACCATCCAGGGGCGCGGGTATTACTCGAACGCGAGCGGCACGAACCAGGGGTTCAGCCCGTCGAGCCGCGCGTTCATCAAGATTTTTGCGGCGGAGAACTGGACGGACGTCGCGCAGGGCTCCTACATCAGCTTTGCGACGACCCCAATCGGCACGAACCCGGGGAGCAACTCCGCGACAGAGAAGATGCGCATCACGGATGCCGGATATCTCGGCATCAACACCACCACTCCCAGCGCCGTGCTGGAAGTGAACGGTACGGCGAAATTTGATGGACTGGTGACGTTCGCCAACGGACAGACGTTTCCGGGAGCGAGCGTAAGCCTGAGTTCGCCGGATGGTTCCATCACGGTTGGCGGCACCGCAAACGCTCCCACGCTGGCGGTAAACCCGCTGGTGTTGCAGACGGCGATTGGTGCGAGCGGCACCGCCGTGAGCGTTCCGGTGAAGGTGGCACAGACGAGCTTTACGGGCAGCTTCGGCACGGGATCTGTGACCACGCTTTACACGGCAAAGGCCGACGGCTTCTACCGTGTCTCGGTGTATATGAACGTACCGACGTACGGCACCTGCTCCACGGCTCCATGCGCGGGCGAGTCCGTGACGATCCAGTGGAATGATGGAGTTTCAACGACGGCGCTGGCGACGGCGAACTGCAACCTGGTGACGCCGTGCGCCTCCTCGGTGGTGACTCCGATCTGGGTGAAGAGCGGGCAGTCAATCACCGCCTACGGACAATCCTACGGATCTGGCTCCGCCCCCGTGGGCGGAAGCTACAACGCCTACGTGCTGGTGGAGCAACAGTAGAGTTTGAAGAGCTTCCACCGCTGATTGAGGAACGCTCTCGCTGCTTCAGGCCGTGCCTTCGGGCACGGCCATTTTCATTTTCTGCGGCAGTGGATGGAGATTGGCTCGGCTTCCGCCGGGAGATTCGGATGAGTGAATCGACTGTGCTGACCTGATGTATTCCTGGAGGTTAGAGTCCTCTCCACAGCCTAAAGACCGTAGCTGTAGATGTTGCGTCGGAGGCAGCGGACCTGGCGGGGCGATTACCCGGCGAGCGCCTGGCGGAAGGCCGATACGTAGGTTTCAAAGAGGGTATCGATGGACGCGGGGTCGATGAGTTCGGAGAGCGAGAGGAAGTCCTGATATCGAAGACTGCCGGGGACAAAGAGCGATGGGGCGGCATCGCGGCCGAACCAGTCGCGGTAGATATCGGTTCCCTTTCCGCCGCCGCCGATGTAGTCGAGGTTGGCGGAGCGGCAGCCGAGCATCAGTCCAATGATGAAGCCGTGCATTCGTGTGGAGAGCACGTACTGGGCCGGGAGCATTGCATCCACGATGCCGGTGACGGTGGTCTCGGGACAAGGCTGCATGGGAATCTGAAGGCGGTTGGCGAGTGCCTCCGCGGCGCGGATTGCGAGAACCGAGTCCGGGGCGCCCGGGTGCTCGCAGGTAGAGAAGGGCACGACTTCATCGAGTTTTACAGAGTGGGCGAGTTGGAGAGCGTGATCGAGGACGCGCCGGACGACTTCGTCGGAGGTGACGACGCGATCGGGGGCGCTGTCAACGCCGACCGTGCGGGTATTGACGGCAAGCAGATTCCTCTTGGGGCCGACGAGGGGCGCGAGAAAAGGCAGGCAGAGAAAAGCGGGGTCGAGCGCGACTTGCAAAGCGGAGTTCGCTGCGCGCAGATAGGTTTCCTGCGGATGGTTGCGAATGACGGCGACATCGGTGAGCGCCAGCAGAGACCTGGTGATGGAGATGGCCATGGGATGGCGAAGCGGACCAAGGCCGCATCCGGCGATCATGGTGCGGGCACCGGCGCGGCGCGCACGCTGAAACCAGATCAGCCATCTGGAGAGTGCAGGATCATCCATGATCGGGCCGCCACCGAGCACAAGGAGATCACGCGGAGCAATGGAGTGAATCTTGCTCTCCTCGACGACCGAGACCTTTTCATCGATATAGCGGGCGAGCGGGGCCGAACCGGGAGTCCGTTGCAGAAGTTGCTGGATGCCGGAGAGGCCCGCCCGGGTGAGCGAACGGTCCGTGCTGAGCAGGAAAACGGGGCGAGCGGGGGAGGCCTGGAAGAGTGCGCGCAGGAGACCAAGCTGGATGAAGCAGTTGCCGACCGTCTCAGTTCCGTAGCGGCTGAATACGAGGGTCTCGGGTTCGGCCTTTCCTGTGACGGGCAGGGGTGTATCTGCCCAGGCGGCGGCAGTCCTCCGTTGCTCCCGGCGAAGAGCAACGTACAAGTGTGCGCTGCGTACTGCTGGAATCGTCTTGAGAAGTGCCTTGATTCTCTGAATCAGTTCCGACATTGCAACTCTCGGCATTTAGGATCGCGGCCCCCGGTTCCAAGAAAACCCACATTTCGGCTTTCCATGTCACTCCGGGAGAGTTGCCTCGGTGGCACGATCACCAGACTCGATCGCGCCGCACGCTGTCCTGATCTCATCGATCACAGGGGCTGCGCTTCATTGTATCCCGGAGATGTCTCCGCCTAAAGCGTCGTCATTGCCTGGGGGAGATGCCGACTGGCTCCGGTGACTTTGCCAGACCGCAGAGGAGGTCGTCCCACTGCAAGGCGATGGGCGCGGGCCGATAATCCTGAACGCGGCTGAGGGAGAGTTGCGAGTATCGAGCATGGGCTTCCTGGTCGGCGAGAAGTAAGTGAATGGCGTCGCTGAGAGCATCCACATCCTCGGGCGGCACTGAGATTCCATATTTCCCATGATCGAGAATCTCGGCGGGGCCAGAGGCAGTAGATCCAATTACGGGCAGTCCGAGTGCCATCGCTTCCAGAAAGATGCGCCCGAATCCATCCAAGCGGGCCGGTGCCACCAGCGCCCTGGCAGCGCGGAATAGTGGGAAGGGATTCCGCTGAAAACCGAGCAGAAAGAGCGAGTCCTGAACGTTGAGAGATTGTGCCAGTTTCAGGAGCAGATCGCTATCCGGGCCCTCGCCCACAATCACGAGGTTATGATCGCATCCACGGCTGCGCACCGCGGCATGGGCACGCAATAAGAGATCGAATCCTTTTTGAGCAATATCCAGCCGCCCCACACCCAGAAGGAAAGGCTTGGCAAGCAAATTTCCAGCAGCCAGGGACAACGGTTCCGATGCCATCTCCTGAACCTGCCGGGGATCGACCGGGTTGGAGATTTTGTGGAGCTTTTCTCCGGCGATTGCGGCAACCCGCTTTATGGACAGCAGGCTGCCACCGGATGGCACGACCACAGCCTGGCAGCGCGGGTACATACGCTGCGCGAGCCAGCGATGCCAGCCTGCGAACGACTCCAGGTATTCGTGCAGATCCGTACGAACCCATCCGACGAGCGGTTTTCCATGGACGGCTGCGGCGAGCCAGGCCACATAGGATGGATACACTTCCATCGCGCCTACAACCACATCCACCTGTTCCGCCTGGGCGACTGCTTTCCGAAGGACGGAAGGAAGGGCGTACCGTATGCGCTGATCGCCACTCCCGCATCCCCAGGTGAGAGGCACGTCGGGAGGAACGCTCTCCAGATGAACGCCGGTCCGCTTCAGCAGAAATAGACGCGGCTCAATCCTGCTGCGGTCCAGTCGCCGGAGCAACTCAACCAGTGATCTCTCAGCTCCGCCACCTTCGAGATCGGACATCACAAACAAGACACGGATCATGTGCGACTCGGGTGCGCCGCAGGAGCCGACACCGGTCTGCATCCTGACGGACGCAGGCAGTCGCGACCGCTGATACGGTCGTCCCACTGTAGCGAGATGAGTGAGCACATGGAATCTGCCGACATCAAGGGGAGTACCTTGGATCTGAAAAGCAAGATTTCAGCATAGCGCATGACACCGCCGAAAGTGCTCGCGACCGTACAAGATTTCCGGCGGGCTGGTGCCGGGCGGGGCTTCATTACAGCATTGCCAGCGCTGTATTTTCCCAAACGAATCGTACTCCTTGCCGGGGTGCCATGCCGACGATTCGACGTAGAATGAGGATATCGCGGTAGCGGGCGTCCAGTGCGTGCCCTGTACGCTGGAAGGTTCTCGGTGAATGACTGAATCGGAATCAAAGACCGCAGCACCGCTGCACACTGTCCGCAGACGCCTTGCAATGGGATCGAGCGTTTATGCGTTCAACAGCTTTGGTCTGAGGCTGCTTGGTTTCGCTCTTCTGGTTGTTTACTCCCGCTTCCTGGCTCCACGCGACTTTGGAATTGTCAGCCTGGCAGAAAGTGTCGGCCTCGCGGTGGGCATTGTCTCAGGGCTTGCGTTGGAGAGCGGAGAGCGCCGCCTCTACTTTCATTTGGTTGATGATGAGCAGCAACTGCAGAGCTACCTGAGCACGCTGCTGCGGTTTGCTGCCGCCTGTGCTGCCCTGGTGCTGGTGACTGCCCTTCTGATTGGACCGCGGATCACGACCTATGTTGCGCCCGCCTGGAGGGTGGGTTTCTTTCCTTATCTTGCGCTGCCGATCTTCACCGCGATCGCTTCTCAACTGCTCCAGTGCCGTCTTGCCGTGTACCAGTGCGAGGAACGGCTCTTCGCCTATTCCGGCTTCGTAGCGCTGCAATCGCTCTCCACAACCGTGTTGACCCTGTACCTGGTGGTTTGGACGCGCCACGGCGCGGTTGGACTGCTTGCGGCCCGCGCCATCGGCGCCGCCATCGCGCTGCTCACGGCAGCGTGCCTCTCCGGATCCATTCTGAGGGCGCCCGCGCAGTGGTCCTACGTTCGCGATACGCTGCGACTGTCTCTCCCGCTGGTTCCGCATGGGTTAATCGGGTTTGGCCTGATTGCGATTGATCGCTTCATTTTGCAGCACTACCGCCCACTTGCCGAAGTCGGGCTGTATGCGATGGCATACAACATCGGCATGATCATGACGATGGTCACAGCCGCGCTTTCCCGGGCATGGACCCCGCTCTTCTACTCGCTGCTGCGCGGCGGTGAGGAGGAGCGTAGCGCGGCGGCGAAGATCTTCGAACAGCTCCTGGTGCTGCTCACATTCGTTGCCAGCAGCGGGGTTCTCCTGGCGCCGGTCTGTGTTCACTGGTTCCTTGGCTCAAGCTACTGGCCGATCGCAAAGCTTGCGCCAATCCTGCTGGGCGCATATCTATTCCACTCCTTCTTTGCGCTGTTTCAACTTCGGGTGATCCAGGCACGGCGGACCTCGTTGGTGAGCATGGTCAGCGGCACCGCCCTGGCCACCAATGTCGTACTAAATCTGCTGTGGGTTCCAAACTTTGGGATGGTGGGCGCAGCGTACGCAACCCTGGTCGCTTACGCGGTGGAGTCCATCATAATGGCGGTTGTGGCGCACCGAGTGCTGCCGCTTACGCACCGGCGGGCGCGGCCCATCCTGGCACTGGCGATCTTTGGCGCGGCGCTGGCCTGGACACAGGTTCAGACCGCCGTGCTCCCAAGCCTGGCGTTTGCTGGTTTGCTGATTGCCGCTTGCGCTTCCAGGCCCATTCGGCAGCTATGGAGGGGACGACCGGAGATTGTTCCGGGGCCGAACGAAGCAGTTGAAGAGATCGTGTGATTCGCTGGTGCGTGTTGGGGGGATGAAAACGGCCGTGCCCGAAGGCACGGCCTGAAGTAGTCAGAGCGATTTCATCAGCGGGCGTTGGGACCTTTTCGAGTCCTATTGCTGCTCGACCAACACGTAGGCGTTGTAGGTTCCTCCGGCCGGGGCTGCGCCTGAGCCGTACGATTGTCCGTAAGCGGTGATGGTCTGACCGCTCTTCACCCAGATGGGAGTCACTACGGAGGAGCCGCAGGGCGTCACCAGGTTGCAGTTTGCCGTCGCGAGCGCGGTGGTGGAGACTCCGTCGTTCCACTGAATTGTCACTGCCTCACCAGCGCATGGAGCGGTGGCGCAGGTGCCGTAGGTGGGCACGTTCATGTACACCGAGACACGGTAGAAGCCGTCGGCCTTGGGCGTGTAAATCGCGTTGGTTGCACCCAGCCCGTAACTGCCGGTGAAGCTGGTTTGTGCCACCTTGACGGGAACGCTGACGGCGGTGCCGCTCGCACCAATCGCCGTCTGCAGGACCACCGGGTTTAGGGCAACCGTGGGAGCGGTTGCGGTGCCGCCAACCGTGATGGAACCATCCGCCGAGCTGAGGCTTATGCCGGTTCCCGGAAAGGTCTGCCCGACGGCGAAGGTCACCAGTCCATCAAACTTCGCGGTTCCATTTACCTCCAGCGTGGCGCTGGGAGCGATGGTTCCGACGCCGAGGGATCCGGCATCGGTGAGGCGCATTTTTTCCGTCGCCGACGCGCTGCCGGGCGTAGTGCCTTTCGGCGTGGTGGCGAAGCTGATGTATGCGCCTTGCGCGGTGTCGGTCCAGTTCTCGGCGGCGAATATCTTGATAAAGGCGCGGCTGGAGGGGGTGAATCCCTGGTTCGTTCCGTCCGCACTGGAATAGTATCCACGGCCTTGTATGGTGAAGATGTTGTCATCGGCCAGCAGGGCCGTTGGAGCTGCCAGAGTGCCCCGGGCGTGGCGACCGATAAAGGCGACGCCTACTCCAGCTCCATAGCCGTCCACCG
Organism: uncultured Acidobacteriota bacterium; assembly: GCA_903832295.1. GTDB lineage: Bacteria > Acidobacteriota > Terriglobia > Terriglobales > Acidobacteriaceae > TOLSYN. Next base: position 24,621 of record CAILAZ010000336.1, on the reverse strand, counting down.
CCACTACCGCGTTGCTGGGTCCTTGCGAGATGAAGTGCATCGGGAAGGCCGGGTTCGTGGTGCCAAGGCCGAGGAATCCATTTGAGCCCTGGAAGAGGGACGAGTTGCTGACGTCTCCGGCGGCATCCGTAAACATGGGCAGATAACCGGCGGTTGCGGTTCCGGTAACGGCAATCAAAGGCGTGGCTTTTATGGCTGCCGCCGCTTTCTGGACCGCAGCCCTGTTCACAACCGGAGCGGTTGCAGCATCCACAGAACCTGCGTGCCTGGAGGTCTGCGCCAGTCCTGAGGCCATCGTCATCATCACAACAAAAGTCAATGCAAGAACCTTTTTCATTATGTCTCTCCCTGTATCGAGTTGCCCCATGCTGGTTGGCTTGCTCTCGTTTTGAACCTTGAAAAGTTGCGCGATCGCGTGTGTGTGTCTCATGGCAGTACAAACCCCGGCGAGGTCCCTGCTGGATTGTTCACCGTCACCGTTGCTGGCCTGGTGGAGAAGTCCGCTGCCGTGATCGTGGCTGAGAGAATGCCCGGACCGACGTAGGAGGTGGAGAGACTGGTCCCGCCCCAATCAATGATGGAGGAGGAGAGGAAGTCGGCTCCGCTCAACGTCAGGAGGTGATTACCGTTTCCGTCGGGCGCATCGGAGAGAGAATCTCCGGTGATCCTAGCCACCGGGTTGGCGGCCATCACAGTGAACGGCAGGGCCGCGGAGGAGCTGGCGCTGGGCGTGAGGTTGGCGACGGAGACTTTCTCCACGCCTTCCACCGCGAGGTCCAGCGAGCTGATGACGACGGTCAACTGGGTGCTGCTGATGTAGGTTGTGGCACGCACGGAGCCGTTCCAGAGGACCAGCGAGGTGGGTGCGAAGTTTGCGCCAAAGACGGAGAGAGTGAAATCCGTGCCGCCGAGATTACCGGTCTCCGAGGACAGGGAGAGCAGCAGGGGGACGGATGGGTCGTAAACGACGACAGCAGCGCTGCCCATGGAGGGCAGGAAGGTAGAGTCGCCGGAGTAAGTGGCAGTTACGAAGTCCGAACCCTTGGCGAGACCGTTGGCGACCGTGGCCGATACGTTGGCCAGGGTTGCAACGCCAGCGACGAGAGGCGCAGTGCCGAGCGTTGCGGAGGCGGTAGCGAAGGTAACGGTTCCGGTGGGAAGTCCGGGCGAGAGCGATGTGACAGCCGCGGTGAGGGTGGTAGTGCCGTTGACGGCCACTGGGCCGCCAGCGACGGTGACCATGGAGGCAAACGGAGTGGAGACAAGGAGCGCGCCAGCGCCAGATGAGGAGACATAATTCACGTCTCCGCTGTAGGCGGCGTAGATGGTCTGGGTCCCGAGGACGAGTCCGTTGGCAGCCCCGGTGGGAACGCCTCCGAGACTCGCCACCCCAGCAATGACGGGGGCGGTGCCGAGATCAACCGTTGCGGTATAGAAGTCAACAGTTCCGGTGATGTTTCCTGCAACCAGGGAAGTGACGGTGGCGGAGACGAGAACGGAATTCCCGATGACGACAGGGTTCGGGGCAAGGTTGACGAGGGTGGTGGTTCCGGCATGGGTGTAGGTGGAGGCGAGAGCGCCGAAGAGAGCACCGCCATCGACGGAGCCGAGTCCGGTTACCTGGTCATAGCCTGTGCCGGCGGCAAAGCCGATGACACCAGCAACGCATCCCGCAGTGTTGGCGAGACACGGCATGTTGCTGTCACCGGTGGTGACGTCATGAAAGACAGTGGCGTAGGAGGCGGGGTCGGCAGCCAGTCCGTAGAGCACAGGGTTGATGTTGCCGAGCGGGCCGTAGCGCTGGACAAAGAGGGCCAGCATTCCGGCAAAGGACGGGGTGGAGGCGGAGGTTCCGCCGAGAGAGTAGAGGACCGAGCCGCCGGTTCCGCCGCTGCTGAAGAAGCCGTTGGCGCAGGTTGTGCCGTAGGCGGCGGAGTCAAAGTCAGAAGAACAGCCGAGGTAGCCATCGTGTCCGGCGGCAGCGGCAAAGGAGATGTCCGGGACGAGGCGTCCGCCACCGGAGTTGGCGATGAGACCGCTCTGCCAGGACGGCTGCGGGAATACGGGTCCGGAGGCACCGGGCAGGGTTGCACTTTCGCCACCGCCGCTGGCGGCAAGTCCGCTGCTGCCAGTCTCATTCCACGCGCTCTCAGGAATGTACTGGAGGGCGGAGGTGACGAGACCGGTGACATTGGCCCAATACGGAGTGGGATTGCCTGCGTCTCCTGAGAAAGCGGTGCCGCCGACAGCGGTGAAGTTGGGGGAGTCGGCTGGAACATTGACGGAGAGCCCGTAAGCAGCGGTGGTAACCGCCGGGTCGCCATGAGCGTCACACCCGGCCGCGCCGGAGTCACCGGAGGAGACCAGGAGAGTCTGTCCCTGGAGGCTGGCCTGCTGACCCAAAGCGTCCACGACGGAGAAGATGGAAGTTGGGAACTGCTGTTCGCAGGCGCCGTAACTCATGCTGACGATGGGAACGGCAGTGCCATCCTGGAGAGCGTAGAACTGGATGGCGTAGGCGAGGGCATCGAAGACTCCGAGGCTGGTATCGGCACCGGAGGCATAAATGTAGTCCACGGTGGCGTTGGGAGCTACACCGCCGGCCCATTCGATGTCGAGATCCGCTTCGCCAAGATCGCCGGGGTGGATCCCGGCAGCGTCGGCACAGTCCGCGGAGCTGATGCAGGCGTAAACGAGGTTGGTGGCGGGAAGTCCAGCAGCTGCGCGGAAGTTGTCGATGTCGGACTGGGGCGCGTAGGTCTGCCCGACGACGGCGATGTGAGTGCCGGTGCCATCAAAGCCGGCAGCGGTTGTCCCGGCAAGATCGTAGATGACGTTCCAATCTCCGGGCGAGAGATAGTGGAAGGACCTGTTGTAGGTATATTGCGGGGCGACAGCGATGCGCCGCACGCTGGGCTTGGGACGGAAGTTGTCAAGACCGCGCACGTTGGTGATGACCCCGGCGAACTGCGCGGGGATATGCAACGCGGTGGCGTTGGCGAAGTGAGTTTCTCCATCCAGTTGATAGCGGTGCAACTGGGTATGGAAGGCGGACTCCACCTGCCATGCCTTTCCGCTGAAGGTGATGGCGTTGCGCGAGGGGGCGATGCGTCCGACGGTGAATCCCTGGGACGTAAGCCAGGTTTTCAATTGGGCAAGGTCGGGGTCGGAAAGTCCGAAGAGCGAGCCGTATTGCGCCTGGGTAAGCCATTTGTGGTATTGGGGCGACTTGGGATCCTGCAACGCTTTCTGCAGGCTGGCGATCTCCTGCCGCTGGCGTGGGTCAGGAGCGATGTTGATGGTGAGCGAGTTGAACTGGAGGCTGGAATTTACGGCACCGAGATCGGTGGCCTGTGCAACTAGGGGATGTGCGGTACCGGGAAGCTCGACCGGTGGCCGGACTTGCGGGGACTGCGAGATTCGATTAGGCCGGCCAGATACCTGGGCCGCCAAGAGTGCAGTGCCAAGCAGGACCGCGATGAGTACGGAGGTCCACCTAGTCCAACTTGAAACCGCTCGATTCCAATGCGCCGGAAAGTGCGCGCTTTCTCTGCTCATAAGCCGAGTCCTCAGGGGATACCGTGAAACGAAACAATTAGCTAACGTGGCCGGAAAGCCTGCGCGGGATAGCACGGGCCGTTGGCTGCCGAAATTGCAGACACTCAGGATGAGATGCGGGAAAGCGATTCCGGAGTAGCAGCACTGAGGTGGCGAGTCCGGTAGGTGCTAGGAAGAAAGTACCTGCCGCTTGAAACAGAAAACCGTTTTCATATTGATTCCATTGATTTATGTAGATTTACGGCAGGAGGGAAAGAAATGGAGGGGCTGTGGATTTACTTCCAATCGGGATCGGGCGGGAGTTCGCTTTCGTGCGAGGGGCGGCGGTCTTCGCGGACGCGGACGGGGCGCTCGGGATGGTCTCCCGCGTCCTCGACGCCTTCGATGACCTCGGATTCGTAAGTCTGATCGGCGGCGGCGAGTTCCTCGACGCTTTCAGGAGAGGATTCGCTGGAGGCTGGCAGGCCCTGGGTGTCGCCGGACTGCCCTGCGCTCTCCGGGCCGACCTGAGTGGGGTCGGAGCCATGTTCGTCAGACCGTGCCGGGTTGGAGTGGGGATCGTCTGAGTTCTTGCGCTTTGGAGAATTGCGAGACATGAATACCTGCCGGGCTGGAATTGGTGCCTGCCGGTGGGATGCGCGGGGAGCCTCATAGGCCGTTCCAGGCTGCAAGGGATTCGTGCTCCGGATGGAAGACTTGGAGGATAGGAATGCGCATCTGAGGATGCATGGCAATGGACAACCGGGATCGGGATAAGGATCCAAAGGCGCCGGACAGGGGGGAGAGTCCCTATGGCGACCACCCGTTCCTCGGCAGGGACCGAGTTCCGTTCCTGGAGGAGCTGCTGCGCGCGCCGAGACGGTCCAACGTAATTCCGATGACGCGCCCGGAGGGCGATGCGGCTCGTGAGGCGCTTCGCGATGCGACGGAGAGAGCGCCCCACGATCCTCAGCTTGATTACCAGCCGCCGAATCCGATGCTGGTGATTCCGCCGCTGAATGCGACCGCGAAATTGGTAGGAGCGGTGGCGGGCCTGCTGGCGTTCGCGCTGATTGCGGGGCTGCTGTTTTATCACTGGATGGTCCCTGGGCCGCGGCATCCGGGAGAGAAACGGCAGGGGCAAGGGTTGGAGCAGAAGATTCCCTGAACTTTCCCTTGCTGCATGGCATCTTAGTGCCCTATGAAGATTGCAATGCTGCTGCTGCTGGCTTCAACGGCAACCTGGGGGCAGGCTCCGGGCGGAGGAGGAGCCCCTGCGCAGGGCTCACCGACGCAAAACCAACTACAGGACGCACAGACGCTGAATCAACTGGTGTCGCAGGTGCGGGCGTCGGCAGAGAAATCCGATGGCGACGTGGCGCGCCTGCGCATTGACAAGTGGAAGGCGGACGCGGCGGGAAAACAGCAGGCAACGGCGAGCGCCGCATCGATCCGAAGGAACTTAACAAACGCGGTTCCGGACCTTTTGCAGAGGATTCAGGCGGCCCCTGGTTCGCTGAATGCAAACTTCCGGCTGTACAGGAATATGAACGCACTGTATGACACGTTTTCCGCGCTGGTGGAAGAGGCGGGAGCGTTTGGAACCAAGGAGCAGTATGAGCCGCTGGCGGCAGATGTAGCCAGGTTGGACCAGTTGCGCCACCAGGTGGCGGAGCGCGTGGACCTGCTGGCGGGGGCCAACGACGCAGAGCTGGCACGGCTGCGAACACAGATTGCGGCGGCTGCGGCCGGGGCGAAACCGGCTCCGAAGATTGTGGTGGACGACGACCAGCAGGCGAAGGCGAAGCCGAAGAAAAAGGCGGCGGCGAAGCCGGCGAGCGGACAGGCGACGGGACAACCGGCACCGCAACAGGCTCCCAAGTAGGGGGATGGGGGAGTTCGGATGGGGAGACGATTTCCGGGAACATTTCCTGCCGTGGTGGAGTCTATTCACAGTGAGGACAGGTTTCTGGTGGTGGAACTGGGCCGATTCCGGAACTGGCAACACTGAGAAATACGGAAAAGTTCGCAATTTCAGAAACTTGCGAATGTGGTCTGGGTTGTTGGCAGGGTGCATACGGGATTAACATGGAGGTCGTACCGTGAGTGCTGCTGTAGGAGTCACGACCGTGGGCGAACTGTCCAGCGCATGGGAAATGCGTCCGGAAGATGCTTTGATCGTCGCCGAGTTAAAGGCGGGGAACGAAGATGCCTACACGCGGCTGATTTCGCAGTACCACCAGGTGATCTACAACCTGGTTTATCGGATTCTGGACGACCCCACCGACGCACCGGATACCACGCAGGAAGTTTTCATCAAGGTCTTTCGCGGGATGGAGAAATTCAACTGCGAGAGCAGCCTGAAGACGTGGATGTACCGGATTGCGATCCATGAAGCGAGTAACCGGCGGCGCTGGTTCTTCCGGCACAAGGTCCAGGAGCTTTCGATTGAGCCGGTGGCAGATGGGCGCGAAGGGCGGGCTGTGAGTTTGCGCGAGAGCCTGGTGGACGGCGGAGAATCGCCGTTTGAGACAGTGGCTCGCGGACAGGTGAGAGCAAGGCTGGAACAGGTGCTGCTGGAGCTGCCCGAGGTTTACCGGACGGCGGTGGTTTTGCGCGACGTTGAAGGGCTGTCGTATGAAGAGATCGCAGAGATGACTGAAACTTCCCTGGGTACGGTGAAATCACGACTGGTTCGCGGGCGCGAAGCGCTCCGCAAAGGGCTGGAGTGCTATTCCCAGGAGTTGGGACCCGAAATTACTTCTTCAGAAACGGGAAGAGGCCGTGCGCGGAAACTGGCGCAGGGAAATCGGGAAATTGAGGTCACACCATGAAGTGCAGCGAAGCAAAGCGCATGTTTTCTCCGATGCTGGATTCCCTGCTGGATGCAAAAGAGGCGCGCACATTGAACGGACATATTGCGGAGTGCGAGAGCTGCGGGACGCAGTTTGCCGCGCTGAACCGGACGAAGTGGATGCTGGCGACGATGGAACCGCACGCGGCACCGCCAGAGTTGGCGCTGCGGCTGAAGGTGGCGGTCTCTCAACAGTTGGCAACGCGGCGGCAAGGCCGCTGGGATGGTATCCAGGTTCGCTGGGAGAACGCGCTGAACGCATTCATGTTCCCGGCGACGGCGGGACTGGTTTCGGCGGTATTGATTTTCGGGATGCTGATCGGGGTGCTGGTACCGGCGCATTTCTCGAGCTCGAACGACGTGCCGACGATGCTCTACACGCCACCGGAGATGACTTCAGCGCCGTTTGGGCTGGAGAGCGGGACGGCGAACGGGGATGCGATCCTGGTGGAAGCGCAGGTGGATTCGCACGGACGGGTTCAGGACTACCGGGTGTTGAATGGAACGGGCGAGGCGGAATTGAGCCCGGCGATGAAAAACGCGCTGATCTTTACGCAGTTCCGTCCAGCAACGAACTTTGGGCTGCCAACGACGGGGCGGGTTGTGATTTCGTTCTCAAACATCAATGTTGGCGGGTAAACAGAATTTGTAATACGAGTTGGGGTAAAAGCGAAACAGATGTGCGGCCCTCTAGCAGGGCCGCCGTCACGAAGAGGGAAAACCAATCTCTGGAAGCTGCGGGCAGTTGCTTCCCCGGCCCTCAACTCTTACACTGACTCCACGCACGAGACTATTTAAAGGATCCAATCCAGGAGGCTCCCCTGAAAACCCGCCTTGTTATTGTGCTTGCGCTTTGCGCGATGCTCACGCTGCCGGCCATGGCCCAGCAGCCACCCCGCATGAGCGTGGAGACCAGCCAGGCGCTGTTTTCCGTGATGGCGGCGATCAATGCCTGTGGCTATGACGCCGACCTCTCACAGTCACTGCCGCTTCGGGCGCAGGTCCGGGGTGAGGTACTGAAGGCGGCGCAGTCGCAGGAGGCCCAGGCGGCGCTGCGCAATATGTGCGCCTTCTATGAGGACCACCAGCAGGACAGCGCGTCGCGGACGTTGTCGAATTACGTTTCGCTGGGGCTGAACATGGCCGATGGGCCAAAGCCGGAGTTGAAGACGCTGGAGGCAAACCTGCCTCCGGACGCGGTTTTTGTGCTGGGCTTTCTTCCGCTGCTGCAGAGGTTCGCGGAGGCGGCGGATTTGAATGCCATCTGGGTACGGCACCGCAGAGACTATGAGCAGGTGGTGCAACTGCTTCACAAGCCGGTGAAGGACACCCTGCTCTCCACGGACCTGTACCTGAAGCGGAATCTGAGCGGATATATCAAGCACGAGTTTGTGGTGTATGTGGAGCCGCTGGCAGCGCCGAGCGAGGTGAACTCACGCAATTACGCGGATGATTATTACATGGTGGTTTCTCCGACGAGCGCGGGAGCGGTGCGGCTGGACCAGATCCGGCACACGTACCTTCACTACATTCTGGACGCAAAGGTAATGGCGCGGGGAACGACCCTGCAAAGACTGGCTCCGCTGCTGGACACGGTAAAACGGGCTCCGCTGGAAGAGAGCTACCGCTTTGACATGGGACTGCTGCTGACCGAGTCACTGATCAAGGCGATTGAAGCGCGGCAGGTGGGCGGGCGCAAGGGTCCGGAGAAGGAAAAGACTCAGCAGGCCTGGGATTCGACGAGACAGGGCTTCATTCTGACGATGTACTTCTTCGACCGGCTGGCGGCGTTTGAGGGCGACGAGGTGGGATTTGACCAGTCCTATGCGGACTGGCTGCACGACATCAACCTGGACAAGCAGATCAAGTACGCGGCAGAGGTTCCGTTCCTGAAAAGCAGCACTCCGGAACTGGTGCGCAAGAGCCAGCACAAGGAACTGCTGGTGGACCTGGCGGAGCGCGCACTGGCCAGCGGCAACTTTGACGGGGCACAGAATTACGCGCAGCAGGCGATCCAGAAGCAGGAAGACCAGGGCCGGGCAATGTTTGTGCTGGCACGGGTGGCGGTGGCAGGAGGCAAGCTGGCAGACGCGCAGAATTATTTTGAGCGCGCAGCTTCCAGTTCGACGGACGTGAAGATTCGCGGGTGGTCCCATGTGTACCTGGGACGCATCCTTGATATGCAGGAGCAGCGGGCACAGGCAGTGACGCATTATCACGCGGCACTGGACGCTGGCGGGCCACCAGAGTTGAAAGCGGCGGCGGAAAAGGGCTTGCAGCAGGCATACCAGCCTCCGGCGAAGCGCCCGATTGACTAGAAAGGGAGAGAAGTTTTGAAGACAGCAAAGTGGTTGAGCGCGGTTGCACTGGTTTTGACGGCCAGCATGGCGCTGGCACAGGCTCCGGCAAAGGGGAATTCCCAGAACGCAGCCGCTCCGGCAGGACAGGCGGCGGCTCCGGCGAAGAAAGGCCCCGCACCCAAGACGCAGGCGGAGTACGACGCCTTTAAGGCGGCGGCGGCGCTGAGCGATCCTGAAAAGGTGGAGGCGGCAGCCAACGACTTTGCGCAGAAGTTCCCGGACAGCGACCTGCGGCCGTTCCTCTTCCAGCAGGCGATGGGGATGTATCAGCAGGCCAATAACCAGGACAAGGCGCTGGAGATGGCGCGTTCGGTTCTGAAATACGATCCGAATAATGCGGTGGCGCTGTTGACCGCGGCACAACTGCTGGCGGAGCACACGCATGACAACGACCTGGACAAGGAAGACCGGCTGACCGAGGCCTACAACGACGCTCACAACGCGCTGCTGCACGCCGGTGATCTGGAACAGCCGCAGAACATGACACCTGAGCAGTTTGCCAGCGCGCTGGAACAGCTCCGCGGGACGGCACACGAGGTCATGGGAACGGTGTACTTCAAGCGCCTGGATTACCTTACGGCGATCAAGGAGTACTCGGCGGCGGCGACGGAAGAGAAGGAGCACACGGACGCGGTGGTGTATCTGCGGCTGGCGGTTTCCTACGACAAGAGCGGGAACTATGAGTCTGCGTTGAAGTCAGCGGAGAAGGCCATGACGCTGACACAGCCGGGCAGCCAGATTTACCTGCTGGCAGAGCAGGAAAAGACCCGCCTGGAGAAGCTGGCGACGGCTCCGAAGCCGGCCAGCAAATAAGGTTGAAGAGTCTCCCGCGCCTGAAGAACAGGCGCGGGCGTTCTATTTCGAAGCATCTTCTATGAAACATCTTCCGCTGGACAATCTCGAAACGACGCTGGGCCACAGGTTTGCGGATCGCGGACTGCTGGAGCAGGCGCTGACGCACAGCTCGTTTGCACGCGAGAGCGCGGAACAACCCGCGAAGGACAACGAACAACTGGAGTTCCTGGGAGACGCGGTACTGCAACTGGTGGCGAGCCAGGAGCTCTACCAGCGCTTTCCGGGCTACCAGGAGGGCGAGTTGTCCAAGCTGAGGGCACACCTGGTCAATGCGAATCATCTTGTTCAGTGCGCCGGCGAGCTGGAACTGGGCGACTATCTGCGTCTGGGACGAGGCGAGGAGAAGACGGGCGGACGACGGAAGAAGGCCCTGCTCTCTGATGCCGTGGAGGCGATGCTGGCCGCGCTCTACCTGGATGGCGGACTGCTTGTGGCACGCCAATTTGTGCTGACGCACATCCTGGAACCGGAGTTGGACCGCTTGTCTGACACGGAGGGCGAGGTGCTGCTGGTGGCCGACCACAAGTCTTACCTGCAGGAGAGATTGCGGGCAAGCGGGCGTCCGGAGCCGCGCTACGAGCTGGTGAGCCAGGAGGGGCCGGATCATCGCAAGGTTTTCACCATGCAGGTGGTGGTGATGAGCGCGGAGAACGCGACCGAGTTTGCGACGGAGGCAAGCGGCGCCACAAAGAAGGCGGCCAGCCAGCTGGCGGCGCAGAAAGCGCTGGAAATATTGCAGGGCAGCCATGGCTGATGCCGAGTTCGGCGAAGTGAATCCCAATGCGGGGCTTGGCGAGACGGAGCCGATGGAACCGGAGAGCGGGCAGAGTGCCTCCACGGAGCCATCCCCGGAGGAGAAGCCACCGCAGGCACGCAAGGCAGCGCAGCCATGGCATGTGCTGGTGCACATGCAGTTCGCGGTGCTGGCGCTGATTATCGCGCTGTTCATCATCACGTTCATTGTGCAGGCGTTCCGGATTCCGTCGGGTTCGATGGAGGATACGCTGCTGGTGGGCGACTATCTACTGGTGGACAAGACACGGTTTGCGCCGGGCGAGCACTGGCGGTTCCTGCTTCCCTATCGAAATATTCGGCGCGGGGATGTGATCGTCTTCCGCTACCCGGTGGACCCGCAGCAACATTTTGTGAAGCGGGTGATTGGATTGCCCGGAGAGCGGATCCGTTTATGGCATAGCCGGGTGTTTATCAATGGGCGGGCGCTGATGGAGCCATACGTGGTGTTCAAGGAGCATTTTTTCGACGAATACCGGGATAATTTCCCACGCGGGAACTGGGTAAATGAAAACGTGAGCGTGGAGTGGGCAACCCGAATGCGCTCGCTGGTGGAAGACGGCGAACTGATTGTGCCGCAGGGACAGTACTTTGTGATGGGAGATAACCGCGACCAGAGCCTGGACAGCAGGTACTGGGGATTTGTGCCGCGGGAGAACATCATTGGGCGTCCGATGGTGATCTACTTCAGCATTGCGACGGCCGATGAGGACGATGATGCGGTGGCAACGAGCACCGCGAATGGTAAACTTTTTACTCTGCCTGCCCGCATCTCCCACGCATTCGGCGAAGTGCGCTGGCAGCGACTTCTGCGCCTGGCGCCTTGAGCCCGGCCAGACCAGGACTGGACAAGTTGGCGAAAGAAATCAAAGAAGTGGAAGAGACGAAGCAGCCGGAAGCTCCGAAGGAGACGATGCCGGAATTTGTAGCATCGATCGCCTCTGTGCTGGTCATTGGCCTGTTCATCATCACGTTCTGCATGCAGGCATTCGAGATTCCCTCGCCTTCGATGGTGGGGACGCTGCTGGTTGGCGACCACGTTTTTGTGGACCGGGTGCGGCTCGCCCCCAAGTCCAGCTTCATGGATAAGATCATCCCCTATCGCGATCCGAAGCGGGGCGACATCATGGTATTCATTTCGCCCTCGACGCCAGGACTATTCGTGGTGAAGCGGGTGATCGGCCTGCCTGGCGACCGCATTCATCTGCGGGCCGGCAAGGTGTACCTGAACGGACAGCTTCAGGCTGAGCCGTATGTGATCCACTCACGGGGCGACTACCGGCCCTACCGGGACGAGTTCCCGGCGGTGGCACCGACATCGGACGATCAACTGGATTCAAACTGGCAGATCACGGAACCGGACCACATTGTGGGCGAAGACCTGGTAGTGCCGCCAGATGCTTACTTTGGTATGGGCGACAATCGCGACGTGAGCTACGACAGCCGGTACTGGGGCTTCATTCCGCGCGAGAACGTGGTGGGACGGCCGATGTTCATCTACTGGTCCTTCCAGACACCTGATGACCAATATATGCGGACGGGGGTGGGTGACCGGGTTGGGTTCTTCCTCCACATCCTGACGCACTTTTTCAATGAGACGCGCTGGTCCCGCATGTTGCACGTGGTGCGATAGATGCCGATCAAGAAGATCCGCCGGGGAGTGGTGATCGCAATTGCTCTGGCGCTGGCGGCGCTGGTGCTGCCGCCGTTCATCAACGTGGGGCGCTACAAGGGCCGTGTGACGGCCTCAATGAGCAACGCGCTGGGACGCCCGGTGACGGTGGACTCGGTGGAACTGAGGCTGCTGCCGCAGCCGGGATTCTACCTGGAAAACGTTTCGATTGGCGACGACCCGGCCTATAGCGCGGAGCCGATTCTGCGGGCGGAAGAGGTGACGGCATACCTGCAGATCAGCTCGCTATGGCGGGGACGGCTGGAAATTGCGCGCATGAGCCTGAAGTATCCCAGCCTGAACCTGGTGGAACGGGAGGACGGAAGCTGGAACCTGGAGTCGCTGCTGTGGAAGGCATCGCGGACACAGGCGGCGCCGACGGCTTCAAGACTGTCAGTAAAGCGCGCGCGCTTCCCATACATCGAAGCGACAAACGGGCGGATCAACTTCAAGTATGGGCTGGAGAAAAATGTCTTCTCGTTTACCGAGGCGGACTTCCGGCTATGGAGTCCGGCGGAAAACCAGTGGAGGATGAGGCTGGAAGCCCGCCCGGTGCGCACGGATATGCCGGTGACAGACACCGGGACACTGAAAGCCGAGGCGACCATTCAGCGTGCAGAGTTGCTGCGGAATGCGGCGATGAAAGGCAATGTGAGCTGGGAGCGGGTGCAACTCGGCAACCTGACACGGCTGATTTATGGCGAGGACCGAGGCTGGCGCGGCACATTGGACACGAGCGCGGAGTTCAACGGCACACCGGGGGCGCTGCAGTTCAAGACCGCAGCCAAGCTGAAGGATTTCCGGCGGTATGACGTTTCCAGCGGGAGCGCGGCGGACTTGAACGCAACCTGCATGGGCGAGCTGAACGTGAGCGAGAGCCAGCTCCAGAAGACGGAATGCAAGCTGCCCTTTGAGGGCGGAGCGGTGACGGTGCAGGGCCAGCTTCGAGGATTGCGCTATCCCCTGTATGACCTGGCAATCGCGGCCGATGCGGTTCCGGCGAATGAAGTGCTCAGCCTGGCAAGACGAGCGAAGCGCGACCTGCCGAGCGATCTAACGGCACAGGGAACAATCTCGGCAGCCTTCCACGCGCACCGCATGAACACCGCGCCGTCGGAATGGATCGGCAACATGGTGATCAGCGGACTGGTGCTGCACTCGGCGGTGCTGGGCGACGACCTGACGGTGGGCAAGGCGGTGGCCATGGCCAATACCACCGAGGCTCCGGCGACGAAGGGACGGCACGCAAAGGCAGAGGCTCCGGTGCGGGCGCTGGTGATCCACGGCTTTGACCTGCCGCTGGGCGGAACGGCTCCGGCGACAGTGGAAGGACAGCTGGACGACGAACGATTTACGCTGCACGTGAAGGGCGACGCCACGCTGGAGCGACTGCAACAGTTTGCGCGAGCGGTGGGAGTAGGGGCTCCAAAGATTGCGCTGGTAGGCCCGGCGGCGGTGGACATGGTGATCGGCGGAAGCTGGGCCACGTTTGCCACTCCGGATGTGAGCGGCACGGCGCAGCTGAAGAACGCGCGCGCCGAAGTGCCGGGGCTCTCTCTGCCGGTGAAGATTGCGAGCGCCCGGCTGGAGCTGGACCGCAGCCGGGTCGCACTGAAAAACGCCTCGGCGATGATCGGCGAGATGGCATTCACAGGGAGCGCGAGCTTTCCCCGCGCCTGCGATGGCGAGTCAGCTTGCGAGTCCAGCTTCGAACTGGCAGCCGATGAATTCAATCCCGAGCGCTGGAACGAGCTGCTGAATCCGCGGCTGAAAAAGAAGCCGTGGTACAGGCTGTTTGGCGCGGGCGAGGCGGAGCACAACGTAATTGTGAACCTGCACTCGACCGGACACTTGACGGCGAAGCGGCTGACGCTGGGAACGGTGGGCGGGACGGGCTTTGAGACGGAGTTTGCAATTGCCAATGGCGTGATGGAGCTGAAGAATACCCGCGCCGAACTGCTGGGCGGAAGCATGGCGGGCGAGTGGCGGATCGACTTTACGGGCGGCGAGCCGAAGTATGAGAGCAGCGGAACGCTGGCGCGCATACAGGCGGAGAAGCTGGGAGCAGCGATCAAGGCTCCGCTGGGAACAGGCGTGCTTTCGGCGAAGTACAAGCTGGCGATGGCGGGATGGGATGGCGATGCGCTGTCAAAGACCTCGACGGCGGAGATGGAATTTGGCTGGACGGGCGGAGCATTGAAGATCTCGCCGGACGGCAAGGGGCCATTGCGGGTGGTGAGCGGCGAGGGGACGGCAACGCTCGGCAAGGATGGGTGGACGATCTCCGGCAGCAAATGGAAGACGCCGGGCGGCATCTACCAACTGAGCGGCACGGCCACGCGGGACCAGGCACTGGCGCTGGAGTTTACACAGGAAAATGGCGCGATTTGGAAGGTGGGCGGCACGATTCTGAAACCTCAACTGAGCACTCCCGCACCGCAACCGACCCAGGCTGCCCGGCACCGATGAGATTCTCTCGATCCATCACGATTGGCGTTGTGGTGATTGCCCTGGCACTCGCGACCTCAGTCGGCGAAGTGAGGCACTCGGCGGAGTACACGAGCGCGGAGCGGAAGTTTACCTGGCTGGGAGAGAACGGGAGCAGCGGACATCCCTCGACCAGGCCCACCGTGGTGAGGGCGGCGGAGTGGAACGCCTACCTGAACGAGGGCGGAGTGAAGCTGCCGGAGGGGATTTCCAAGGTGAGGCTGACGAGCCAACCGGCGGTGGTGAGCGGCGAAGCCGAGGTGGACTTTGACGCACTGACGGCAAACCGCACGCGGAATAATCCACTGCTACAGCTCTTTACCGGGAAGCACAAGGTGACGGCTGTGGCCCAGGCGGCAGCCTCGGGCGGCGTGGCCGTGGTGCGGGTGGAATCGGTTGCGTTTGATGGCGTGGAGGTTCCGCGGATTGCGCTGGAATACTTTGCGGGGAAATACCTGCGACCGAAGTACGGGAGTGCGGTGGGGATGGATTCGACCTTCAAACTGAAATCGCGGATCGATACGGCGATCTTGGGCGCGGATGTGGTGACGATCACGCAGCGGTAGGGCGGAGGCGGCAATTGGTCCGCCGGAGACCGCAACTTTCACCACGCGAAAGTCCATTGAGACTCAGAAGCGCGAGCCCAGGGCCTGTCAGATAAAATTGGGGAATTCAGAATTCAATGAAATTCTCCATCTGGGACACAGCTTGAATCCAGAGAGTATTGTCGCGGCGGCTCTGATTACGCAGGTTTCTGTGCTCGCTATCGTGTTTATTGGCACGCTTTTCGTTCGTATATTTGAAGAGCCAGGGTATCTGCCTGCAGATCAACCTCGGACCAATTCGATACTCGTTTTCACATTAGGGAATGCGATTGTGTCGTTGCTTTGCCTCCTGTTCTCGGATGCTTTTTCGCGCGTATGGCGACCAATCATGAAGGAAATTCCCTTTCATGGAATCGAGTGGCAGCAAGCGATTCTTGGTGTGTGGATTCTTGACATTCTGCTGCTTGCCATTCTGGTGGACTTCACCGGTGGAAGCCATTCAAGCCCCTTCACATCGCTCTTCTTTGTCTTCCCAACGATTGCCTTGTTTCTACACGAGTCTGGCTGGAGACTCGTGCTCTATACCGGTTTGGTGGCACTGTTATTCAGCGTTAGCTTTCGGAAACCCGCAGAGCCCGACCCGTCCACGATGTTCTCCTACTGGTTCGTATCAGTAGCATCGTTCATCCTCACGACGGCGATAGGATTTGTGACAAGAGCCTAATGCTGAGTCTAGGGGCGACTTCGCGGCATAACGCCTCGTTTACTCGGAGCGAGTACTAAATTTTGTGTGGGTTTGCAGGAATTACCAAGATTCCGAACCCGTCACCCTGTAGGCGTCCAGTTCGCTACCCGACTCTGTCCTCCCCTCTCCGGCATGGTAGTATCAAAGTTTCGGGCATGTTGTAGAGCTTCCCTGGCAAAAGCTGGAAGGTTTCTGCTGCCCGCCGGTCCGCCGCGAAGGCTGGTCCCACTTTCCGAAGGATTCCCCGAGAGAGACACGGATGTCGGCTGAAGAGAAGCAAGTTGTGAACCGCCGCGTACTGAGCGGCATGAGACCAACCGGGAAGCTGCATATTGGTCATTATGTGGGGGCTCTGCAGAACTGGACCCGGCTGCAGAACGATTACGACTGCTTCTTTTTCGTGGCCGACTGGCACGCGCTGACGACCGATTATGCGGATACGTCGCGGGTGAAGGGCAACATCCTGGAGATGGCCTTTGACTGGCTGGCCGCAGGGCTGGATCCGGAGAAGGCGACGATTTTTATCCAGTCGCATGTGCCGCAGCACGCGGAGTTGCACCTGCTGCTCTCCATGATGACGCCTCTGGGGTGGCTGGAGCGGGTGCCGACGTACAAGGAACAGAGAGAGAATCTGAAGGAAAAGGATCTGGGGACGTACGGCTTTCTGGGATACCCGGTGCTGATGACGTCTGACATTTTGATGTACCAGGCGGGTTTTGTGCCGGTGGGGGCAGACCAGGTAGCTCACGTGGAGATTACACGGGAGATTGCGCGGCGCTTCAACCAGTTCTACTGGCTGGACGGGGAACGGCGCTACACGCTGGACCGCACGCTGGCGGAAGAGAAGCGGGTTTGGGTGTTCCCTGAGCCGCAACCGCTGCTGACTCCGGCGGCGAAATTGCCTGGGACCGACGGGCGCAAGATGTCGAAGAGCTATGGGAATTCGATCCTGCTGAGCGATCCCGAGGTGGAAGTTCGCAAGAAGCTGAAGACGATGGTGACCGATCCGGCGCGGATACGGCGGACGGACGCGGGGAACCCGGATATTTGCCCGGTGGGCGACCTGCACAAGATTTTCAGCTCGGCGGAGAAGATGGCAGAGGTCCGCGAGGGCTGCACGACGGCGGGGATTGGGTGTATCCAGTGCAAGGGATGGGTGGCGGATAACATTGTGACCGTGCTGAACCCGATCCAGGAGCGGCGGCGAAAGTACGAGGAGAACCCGAAGCTGGCATGGGATATTCTCGAAGCCGGTTCGGCGCGGGCGCGGGTGGCAGCCGACGCTACGCTGGTAGAGGTGCGGGAGTCGATGAGAATGTCACTGGGTTACCCGGCACCGGAGAAGTCTGCGGAATAACATGAGCGAGCAGCCAACGAAGACGCCTCCGGTGAAGCAGGAACCGGGCAAAGAAAAGCAGGAAGCGCGCAAGGGCGCGCCCGCGCTGGCGGAGATCTTTCCGTTTTCGGTGAGCGTGGGGACGGTGTACGACGGGCCGCTGGATTTGCTGCTGGATCTGATCCGCAAGCAGGACATTGATATTTACGACATTCCGATTGCGCAGATTACGGCGCAGTACCTGGGATACGTGGAGCACATCCGGAACTTTGATATTGATCTGGCGGCGGAGTTCATCTACATGGCGTCGCTGCTGATCCAGATCAAGTCGAGGATGCTGCTGCCGAAGGATCCGAACGCGCCCGCCGAGGAGCAGGACCCGAGGCTGGAGCTGGTGAACCGGCTGCTGGAGCACGAGAGGTACAAGCAGGCGGCGCAGATGCTGCTGCAGAAGCAGCAACTGGAAGAAGCGGTGCTGAGCAATCCGGCGCTGAAGGAGTTCCGCGACGCGGAAGGCACCGAGGCGGAGATGTCAACCGACGTCATCGACCTGGTAAGGACGTTCCAGTCGATTCTGGAGCGGGCGAAGAACCGGCCCACTTTGCAGTTTGACGAGGATGCGGTGACGGTGGCACAGATGATCGACTATGTGCGCCGGAGGTTGATGGTGGAGGACAGGCCGATCCGGCTGAAGCGGGTGCTGCGGCATCTGCATACGCGGTCGGCGCTGGTGTGCGCGTTCCTGGCAATCCTGGAGATGATCCGATTGCAGGCGGTGGTGTGCCGGCAGGATGATGTGTTCGGCGAGGTGGTGTTGAAAAAGTCGACGGGGTTCGACCGCCTGGTGGATGAGGGCGCGGCGGCTGTGCGCGACGACTGGCAGTAGATGAGATTGAGTTTCCCGACAGGCGAGTGCGAATGAGTTTGAAAGCAAAAGTCGAGGCCATTATCTATGCGGCCGAGGAACCGGTAACCCTGGAGCAGATTTCCCTGCTGCTGAAGGATACGGTGCTGGCGGATTTGGCGCAGGCCAAAGAGAATGCCGCGATTCTTGAGGCGAACAGCGAAGCCGAGGCCGCAGAAGTGGCGGCTGTGGAAGCCGCCGAGCGAGACCTGCCGTCCGACATAATCGCAGATACGCTGGATACGCTGGAACCAGGGCCGCTGATGCCGAAGTCAGCCGAAGAGCTGGCAGAAGCGATTGAAGCGGCGGAGGCAATGGCCTCCGCAGAAGAGGCAGACGCGGCGGAAGAAGAAGCCCGGGAGGAGTTGTCGGCTGAGGCGGCGGCCGAAGCAGCGGCGGCGGAAGAAGCAGCAGAAGACGACGAGGAAGACGAGGGCTTGGACGAGGGCGATGTTACTGCTCAGGAGAGCGCTCCTTCCCCAGCGGGAGAGGAACAATCTCCAGCAGAGAGCTTGCAATCTCCAACAGCGCCACAAGAAGATCGTGCATCCGTGGAGGATGGCACCGGGGCGGAAGCTGCGCCAGATGCGGCAGTTCAGCCTGATGCGGCGGAAGTGGGGGCACCTGAGGCTGAGGGTGAGGCTGCGCCAGCGGAGTCGGCAAAGGTAAGCGCGCCGGAGACAAGTTCACGCAAGCGCCAGCCGAAAAAGACCGAGCAGGAGATTGCCGAGGACAAGGCAGTGCGAGCGCGGGTTCGCGAGGTGCTGGTTGAACTGATCACCGATTACGCGAAGGAAGATCGCGGGATGGAGATCAAGCAGGTCGCGGGCGGATTCCGGATGGCGACGAAGCCGGAGCACCATGACGTGGTGCGGGCGTTTGCCAAGAGCCTGAAGCCGCCGATCCGTCTCTCGCTGGCGGCACTGGAGACATTGGCGGTGATCGCCTACAAGCAGCCGGTTACCGGGCCGGAGATTGCGGAGATACGCGGGGTGGAGTCCGCCAGCGTGCTGGGAACTCTGCTGGACCGCAAGCTGATTACGACAGCGGGACGCAAGCAGGTGATTGGACGTCCGATGCAGTACAAGACCAGCAAGGACTTTCTGCTGCGCTTTGGGCTGAACGATGTGAACGAACTGCCGAGCATGGAAGAGTTCTCGCAACTGGCATCGGACAGCGTGGAGATTGCGCCGCCCGAGACACAGGAAGCGCAGTCTCTGTTTGAGCCGGAGACGGTGGCAGGGCAGGAGAACGAGGCAGTGGCAGACGCCGTGGCGGAAGAAGCGGCTGCGCACGACGCAGCGGGGTTGACGCAGCAAGCTGAGGCGGCAGAAACACATCAGGCTGAGGCGGCAGAAGCAGCAGTGGAAGCAGAGGAAGCGCAGGTAGAGGCTTCCAGCCCGGAGCCGCAGAACGATGCGGCGGGGCAGCTCTCCGAGACAGCAGGTGCGGCGGACAGCCAGCCGCAGCCGGAAGCTGAAACGAGCAATGAACCCGAGGCCGGGCACTCCGCCGGAGAGTAAGACGAAAGAATCGGGAGTCCTTTCCGGGGCCGAGCGCCCCGGCACTATCTATGCAAGATCTTCTTCGATCGCCTGATGGCGAGCGGATTCAGCGGAAAGGCTGTGCCCACCATGGAAGCAAAACCAGAGAGACTACAGAAAATTTTAGCGGCTGCGGGACTCGCGTCGCGACGCAAGGCCGAGGAGTTGATCGCGGCAGGAGTGGTGAGCGTGAACGGCGAGATTGTCACCGAACCGGGAACAAAGGCCGATCCGCGGATTGACGAGATTCGGGTGGATGGCAAGCTGCTGCGCGGGCCGGAACGCCACGTGTACCTGGCGGTTTACAAGCCCAAGGGGCACATGACGACGGTGAGCGACCCCGAAGGGCGCCCGACGGTGATGGACCTGCTGAAAGGCGTGGACGAACGCGTGTTTCCGGTAGGACGGCTGGACTACATGAGCGAGGGGCTGCTGCTGCTGACCAACGACGGCGACCTGATGGCGCAGCTTACCAAGGCGGGCTCGCATGTGGCCAAGACCTACATGGTGAAGGTGAGCGGGAAGCCGACGGAAGAGGAGATCGACAAGCTGCGGAACGGGATTATGCTGCCGCCGGAACCGGGACTGACAGGAGTGCGGGGCAAGAAGCAACCGGGAGTGGAACGGCGGTCGTTTGCCATCCTGACGCAGCCGGCGGATATCCAACTGGCGGTGGACCAGGAGAATCCGTGGTACGAGGTGACGCTGACGGAGGGAAGAAACCGGCAGATCCGGCGGATGTTCGAACAGATTGGCTACCACATTGAGAAGATCAAGCGGGTGCGGTATGGGTCGCTGACACTGGATGTGGAGCCGGGCGAGTTCCGGCACCTGACGCCGAAAGAGGTCAACGCGCTGCGCAAGTCGCTGGATACGCCCTTCAAGCCGAAGGCGGTGAAGGTGAAGCGCAAGGATGATCGTCCGGAGCGCAGGCCGCGGGTGGATGCGGCACGGTTTGTGAAGGGACGCCGGGGAAAGCCGAGTGCGGATGCTCCGGCGGCCAGGCCTTTTGTGGCACGGAGCAGCGCGGGAGCAAGACCGAGCGCCGGGCCGCGAAGGGAATTTACGCCGAGGGAAGGCGCGGGCGAGGGCGGATTCCAGCAGCCACGCGGGCCGGAGTTTGGCCGCGAGACGGTGCGGAGAGACAGTGGATTTGCCGCCAAGCGTCCGTATGCTCCGAAGCCGGTGCGGGAGTTTGAGCACAAGGGCGGGGACTCTGACGAGCGGCCGAGGCGGACGTATGCGCCAAAGGCGACGGGGAGCTTTGAGCGCAAGCCGGGTTCCGACAGAAAGCCGAGTTTCGACAGGAAACCGGCGGCAGAGGGGTTTGCCAAGCGCGAGGGTGGACGAGAGGGCGGGTATGTGAAGCGTCCGGCGGCGAAGCGCGAAGAGGGATTTGGACAGGCTCCGGCGAAGCGCGACACCAGCGCCACCGGGGGATTTGGATTCAGCCGGTTTGCCAAGCCTAAGTTCGTGAAACCGAGCAAGCATCGCGACCTGGGCAGCGACAGCACGCATGGGGTGGACGAGCGCAAGGCTGCCGAGCGGCCCTATGCAAAGCCTGCGGGAGATCGCGGATTTGCCAAGAGAGCAGGCACGCCTACCGGCGAGCGCAAGTACACGAAGGGTCCGGGAAAGCCGGCGGCCGGCGGGTATGCGCCACGCAGCGACTATAAGCCACGGGCGACAGGAGGCGACTTCAAGCGGCCGGGTGGAGACTTCAAGCCACGTGCTGGCGGAGATTTCAAACCGCGCTCCGGTGGAGACTTCAAGCCTCGTAGCGGTGGGGATTACAAGCCGCGAGCGGCTGGCGGCGATTTCAAGCACGGCGGCGAGGGTCGGCCTCCGGCACGCAGCGGCGGCTTTGGCAAGAGCTTTGGCGCGGGGAGCAAGCCTGGATTCGGAGCCAAGCGCCCGGGCTTTGGAGCCTCGCGTGGAACGGGAAGACCGTCTGCTCCGCCACGCGGGGGCAGTGGACCAAGGAGACCTTCGGGACCTCCGCGCAGACGTCCTGAAGAGGAATAGAATAGTCGGTTGTTTGAAGAGGTCTTACCCATGGGCAAGTTTGCGGAGATGGTGCCGGAGCGCGTTCGCGCTCTGGCGTCCTACGTTCCCGGCAAGCCGATCCGGCAGGCAGAAGCCGAATCGGGCGTGAAGATGATCAAGCTCGGATCCAATGAAAATCCATTTGGGCCTTCTCCCCTCGCCATGGCGGCAATGGCGGAGGCGACCAAGTCTGTCCATCTTTATCCGGACAATGATTCGGTAACGCTGCGCGAGCGGTTGGCGGAGCGCCACGGTTTACAGCCGAACCAGCTCATCGTCACCGCCGGATCGACTTACCTGCTGGACTTGCTGGCGCGTGCGCTGCTTTCTCCGGGGCTGAACGCGGTGACCAGCGAGCGCTCGTTCATCGCCTACCCCATTGTGACCGGTTCGGCAGGCGCTGCCCTGCGACAGGTTCCGGTACGCAATGATGGCTTTGACCTGGACGCCATCTCCGACGCAATTGACTCCGACACCCGGCTGGTCTTCATCGCCAATCCGAACAACCCGACCGGGACGATGATTTCCGCGCGCGAGCTGGACCGCTTCCTGGATCGCCTGCCCGAAAACGTGGTGGTGGCGCTGGATGAGGCCTACTACGATTACGCCGAATGCCTGGCACGCGAGCGCGGAGTAGAGTATTCGCACTCGGTCAATTATGTGCGGCAGGAGCGCAGCGTAGTGGTGCTGAGGACGTTCTCCAAGGCCTACGGGCTGGCGGCGGCACGGGTGGGCTACGGGATGGGTCCGGCAGAGCTGCTGAATTACGTGGCGCGGCTGAAGTCTGCGTTTATTGTGAGCAGCGTGGCCGAGGCCGGAGCGCTGGCAGCGCTGGACGACCACGAGCACTATGACAAATCGATGCGCAACAACAGCGAACAGCTTCCGTTGATGATGCGTCAGTTGCGCGAGCTGGGGTACGCGCCGGTGGAGAGCTGGGCGAACTTCATTTACATTGAGACGGGCGAGGACGCTTCTACACTGGGCAAACGGCTGCAGATGAATGGGGTGATTGTGCGTCCGCTGACGGGAAGCTGGGGGGCACGCACGGCGATCCGCATGACCGTGGGCTCGCCTGAGGAGAACCGGAAGTTTATTGATGCGCTGAAGAGCGTAACCAGCGGAGCACACGCGCGGTAAGGATTCTTGAAGCGCGAAGATGGCCACCCAAGGCGGGTGGCCATTTTTGCCTGTCGCAAGCTATGCGTTGCGGGTGGCCGACTCCATCATGGCGAGGCGGGCAGCGCCGAATAGGCCGCCGTCTCCACCGAGTGTGGCGCGTTTGATGACCGTGGGGCGCTTTCTGCCACCTTTGCCGGAACCATCTTCGGCGGTGGTGGCGGCGTAGACGTAGGAGCGGAGGCGGACCTCGGCGAAGAGGGCGGGAGCGAAGGCATCCCATGCGGAGGAGACTCCGCCGCCGATGACGAAGAGGGGAAAGTTCATGGCGTTGATGACGTTGGCGATGCCGAGTCCGAGGGTTTGTCCGACGCGATTGAATACGGCTTTTGCGACGGCATCGCCTCGCATGGCGGCCTGGTAGATGGCGAGAGAGTCAAGCGCGGCAGGGGCGAGGGAGCGCAGTTCGGTGGCAGCACCGGTGGCAAGCCCCTCGCGGGCAAGGCGGACGACGGCGGTGGCAGAGGCGTACTGCTCCAGACATCCATGGCTGCCGCACTTGCAGGGGTAGCCTACGGGCTCGACATTGCAGTGGCCAAGCTCGCCAGCCATGCCGTTCCAGCCGCGACAGATTTTCCCTTCAAGCACGATGCCGGCGCCGACGCCGGTGCCGAGGGTGTATAGGCACATGGTCTCGGCTCCGCGCCCGGCACCAAGCCACTGCTCGCCGAGGGCGGCTACGTTGGCGTCGTTATCGAGAATGACGGTGGTGCCGAGGCGGCGCTCGATATCGCCCTTGACGTCGTAGTCGCTCCAGCCGGGGAGGTTTGGGGATTCGACGAGGCGTCCGGTTTCGCTGTCGATGATTCCGGGAACGCCGACGCCGATGCCGCAGAGGTCGGCATGTCCGCGATACTTTTCGCGGGTCTGCTCGGTGGCGCGACAGAGCTCGTCGATGA
Organism: uncultured Acidobacteriota bacterium; assembly: GCA_903832295.1. GTDB lineage: Bacteria > Acidobacteriota > Terriglobia > Terriglobales > Acidobacteriaceae > TOLSYN. Next base: position 866 of record CAILAZ010000336.1, on the reverse strand, counting down.
CGGCATCGCGTCCGCGGGAAACCTCGGTTTCCAGGGTCGTCTTCGAAATCAGGTTGCCGGCTTCATCGACGGCGGCGATGCGCAGGTTGGTGCCGCCCAGGTCCACTCCAATTGCAAAGGTTGTCATGGCTCGAACTTAGTCCTTTCGGCTGAATATCTTGTTAATGTTTAGCGCTGGCAATGGGGACAGTAGTGGCTGCTGCGTCCCGCGATGACCACGCGTTTGATGGCGGTACCGCAGACCAGGCAGGGCTGGCCCGTGCGCTGGTAGACGCGGTGCTGTAACTGGAAAAATCCCTCGCTGCCGGAGGCATCTACGTAATTGGAAACCGTGGACCCGCCGGCGGTGATGGCCTCGGCGAGCACAAGCTGGATGGCGTCGTAGAGGCGGAGGAGTTCGGCGCGGGTGAGCGAGGCGGCCTGCCGACGGGGGCGCACACCGGTACGGAAGAGGCTCTCATCCGCATAGATGTTGCCAATGCCGGAGAGAATGCGCTGGTTGAGCAGCGCGCTCTTGATGGGCGTTTTGCGGCACTTGAAAAGTTTGAGAAAACCCGCCAGGTCGGCGTCGATGGGCTCAGAGCCAGGGGCGGCGAATTCGCTGCCTTCGAGCACCTGGAGCTTGCCGAAGCGTCTGGGATCGACAAAGCGCAGCTCCCGTCCCGAGGCGAGAGTGGCGATGAGGTGGGTGTGGCGGGCATGCTCGAGCGATGGCTCGCAGACGAGGCAACGGCCAGTCATGCCAAGATGGATGATCCACTGGGCGGCGCCGTGCGCAGTGGAGAGGTCGCCGACGATGTGCTTGCCGACGCGGCGGAAGCCGAGGACGCGTGCACCGGTGAGGACGCGGGCGATCTCGGCGGCGG
>CAILAZ010000335.1 GCA_903832295.1 uncultured Acidobacteriota bacterium | reverse complement strand
GGCTGGAAAGGTAGAAGGTGCGTTGCTCTTTCGTGAGCGGCACGGCGGTCAGTTCGCCTTCGAGTTCGACGCGGGACAGCCAATCGGCAATGGTTTCCAGCGAATCACGTTCCAAGATCGTAGCTACTCGGTCTCTGCTGACTGGCATACGCATACGCGCTTTCTCTAGGTTCTCGCGGATTGCGGCGACTAGTTCACGAACAGGCATCGGTTTCGCCATAATCTGATCGGCCTGTAAGAGTAGGGCATTCATGGATTCTGGAAGCGCGGTGTCCGCAGAGAGAATCAGCGTGACCGCCTCGGGGTTGGAGTGACGCATGGCATTGACCACGGTGAAACCATCAACTGCTCCCGGCGTATGTAACTCACTCAGCAGCACGTCAAACCGCTCAGTGTCGATCAAGTGTAGAGCTTCGGAGGTATTGGTAGCCGTGGTGACATGAAATCCGCTGACTTCCAGCACCTGCCTGAGTGATGAGCGCATTGCATCATTACCGTCCACCACAAGAATCCGGGGTCGATCTGCTACGTTGTTCATTGACACTCCCTAACGCGACTATAGGCGCTTTCGCAGCGCGAGGCACAATCAATAGAGACCGCTTGTTCGAGCCTTGCAGCGTTTGCCAAATACAAACAGAATGAAGCCACCTTACCAATCTCGAAGACGGAGATCTTAAGCAACCATCGGGGTCATCTTCGTTGGTTCGGGTTCGATGGGGAGAAACACGGAAAAAGTCGTGCCCGAGTGTCCCGGCTTCACCACACTTCTAAAGCGCATCGAGCCCCCATACTTCTTCACAATGCCAAGCGACACCCACAACCCGATTCCTGTGCCCTTGTCACCTTTCGTGGTGTGAAAGGGTTCGAAGATTTGCTTGCGTTTCTCTTTAGGGATTCCCGATCCATTATCCGACAAGGTGATGCGTAGTCCTTTCTGAGTGGGTTTCATCCGATCGGAAGATGAGAAGACATGGACGCAGAGCCTGTCACCCGAATTCTCCAGTGCATCAACAGCATTGACGATGAGGTTTGAGAATACCTGCTTCAGTTCACCGGGAAATACGGTCACAAGGCTGTCGCTTTCGTAGCGTGTCTCGACGGCAATGCCTAAGGCGCGGAGTTTGCGTCCGTAGATGGGAAACACACTGTCGAAAAGCTCAGAAACCCTAACTGGATGGGGACAATCGGCATCACCTCGGTGAAGTCCAAGGGTCGCGGTTGCAATCTGTCTAATTGACGCTAGTTCAGTTTGTGCGCTCGCGAGGAATTGACGTGCGCTTTCATCCAAGCTGGACGACTCTGAAAGCAGGTACAGAGCATTAGTAACAGCCTCCAGCGGGTTGTTAATCTCGTGAGTAAGCGTCGCTGCCATTCGCCCGGCAATAGCCAGCTTTTCAGAGTTTTGGAGAGAACGCTCGGCCAGCTTGGAGAGGGTTATGTCGCGCGCGATTGTAGACGCCCCAACCACCCCCCCGCCATCCCAAATTGGGGATATGGTAAGAGACACGGTGAGTAAATGGCCGTCTTTGGCAACCCGCGTCGTCTCGAATTGGTCTACCTTCTGGCCACTCCTCAGTCGCTCCAACATGTCGGTGAGTTCACCGAGGCGATCAGAGGGCTGCAAAATGGAAACATTTTTCCCGATGATCTCTGCAGCCTGGTAGCCGTACATACTCTCAGCGGCCTTATTCCAAGTCATAATCAACCCATCAAGGGTTTTGCTGAAGATGGCGTCGTCCGATGACTCCACAATGGCGGCTAAGAGTTGCAGTGTCGCCGATGGAGTCGACAACCGACTTTCCTTGGGAATTTCAGCAATACTGCGGGCTATCGTGGTTCGTGCCTGAACGGCCAATTCATGTATCTTCGCCAAGAGACATTCCGGCCCTTCCGCTTTACTCAGGAAAGCGTCTGCTACCTCGATACCATCGGGCGCATCCGTTGCACCTGAAAGAACGATGATTGGGACTTGGGGCTTGAGGCGTTTCATTTCTTTAGCTGTCGCCGTTCCAGTTTCGCGGCCAAGCAAATGGTCGGTGACGACGATGTCGATCTCTTTGGATTTGAAAATCTCCAGAGCTTCTGATGCGGTCTTCGCCGTGGACACTAAGTATCCATTGTGTTCCAGAATCAGTTGCCGAAGTTTGAGGCCGGAAGGTTCGTCGTCAACGCAGAGAACAAGATAAGGAGGGGAGGTGGCGAAGGCTGCGCACCCTCCGCTGCGCGGAGTTTCGGGAATGCTCATGTTAGGCGGCCAAGCTGTGCTGGTGGTTCGAAGCGGAGCGGCTCAAAATGGTACCGTCTAATGTCTGGAGGTAAGTAGACACCCTCCATCAACCTTGTAACGGTCTTCGCGACGTCTATCCCTACACTTAATTTGAGTACAACAGAAAAGAAAAGTTAAAACTGGTCAATCTTGCTCAGACTTGAGAACGCCACAGGTCAAACGGCCAAAAAGCAGCAGCGCTGTTCACTCGCACAGGCTACTCGTTTGACCGGACTACCAGTATCATCGCCGCTCTACGAGGCTCCAGCCTGTCAAAAAAACAGGTCAACAAACTGGAAACAAGGGATAATTGGGGGTATGAGCCCATTCCGGTACAGAATTCTTGTAGTGGACGACGACGAAGGCATTGCTACGATGGCCAGATCAATTCTCGAATCACAGGGGTACGAGGTGCACTGTGCAGTTGACGGATTTGACGGCCTCACTAAGTTGAAAAAATCGCTGCCCGATGTAATCATCTCCGATTTGGAGATGCCCCATATGAGCGGGTTTGAATTTCTTTCGATTGTGCGTAAGCGTTTCCCTCGCATTCCGACCATCGCAATCAGTGGGGCGTTCTCAGGTAGAGATATTCCTGAAAGCGTTTTGGCCGATGCTTTTTTTGAAAAAGGTAAGCTTTCACCGAAGGAACTCTTCCACGAGATCATCAACCTGCTCGAAGAGCTTCCTGCACGTCCATGCATCGCACGTCGTGACAAGCCAGCCGTCTGGATTCCGGTCCGCAATGCCAACTACATAGCCGTGACGTGCCCTTCCTGCCTACGAACGTTTCCGGTTACGGCCCCGCTCTCCGTTGGTGCCCACACAGTCGAATGCGATGCGTGCGCGTCGGCTGTTTCATTCGACATCACCGAAGAGTTTCCAGCCGCCAGCACAGCAAGTCAATAGGCATCATCCTTTAGATGCCGACAGTCTCCATCCGGAAACCATCATTAGTAAGCTCACCGCGATGGCCGTGTCCTGAGACGACTTCTCGCGATCGAGATGAAGGGCGGAGGCGAAGTTTCCATCGAAATGGCGCGTCCGGGCGCGGGTGCAAGTGAATTCAAAGTTCATGGGTAAACTTCCTTGATGCATACCGGACACAGTCCATGTGAGAAATCAACGCCAGCATGCTCGTGAAAGTAATCGTCCATACTCTTCCAGTGTTGCTGTCCATCCCTAACTTTCTTGCATTTCGTGCACATGGTCACGAGGCTCGGCAGCGCGTTTATCTCGGTGATATCCTCAATCACCAGCAGAGCCAACCGCTCACCATTGTCAGGCAAAGGGCTCACGGTCATTAACACCTGCATGTCAAAGTGTTTTTCGTCGCGCCTGACTTGCAAGTTAACCCGCTTTCGGGTGATGGTTCGCTCCTCAAGGCACTTCGTCACCGAATTGCGAATATCGCACTCTCGGCACGCTGGGCCCCTGCCGCATCCATCAGGCACATCAGTGGCATGGAGGCAGTGGAGTACGTCACCGCCCCGCCGCCTATAGGCTGAATTCTTATCTATTCCGATCAGGTTAACTGCGGATGCGTTCAGGTCTCGTATCTGCACATCGTGGTCTATGACGAAAACTGGAATCGGAATCGTGTCCAAGATGGTTCGGTAAAAGGAATCATTCAGCTCTGTCGAAGGCGGCAATGTTGGCAGCATTAGGTATGCTCGGCTAAGTAATAGTGACCGTCAAAAAAATACTCTGTTTAAGGACCCGGTGTCACTTCTGCTGGGCGATCATCTCTCCTATTGTTTCCAGGAGAGTTCGAAGTGCAAACGGTTTCTGTAGGAACTTAGCGGCTGAAGTTTCCGGGTCATAATCCATCAACTCGCGATCAGTGTACCCAGACATATAGAGAGTCACCACTGTGGGAGAAATCTCGGTGACCTTCCGGGCAAGTTCTGGGCCACTCATTTTAGGCAAAATTATGTCGGTTACCAGCGCCTGAATTGAGCCTGCGTGCCCCTTGGCGAAGTGCAATGCTTGGGCTCCATTCGATGCCGCAAGCACTTTGTATCCATGTTGATCAAGGTATGCAGACATCGACTCTCGCAATGCATCTTCATCTTCAACCAGCAAGATTATCTGGCCGCGTCCCTCGTATTTTCGAGTCTCCGGCGTGATTGTCATCGTCAAGGGGGCATCGACGGCGGGAAAGTAGATGGTGAAGGTGCTGCCGCGACCAAGCTGGCTATCGACCGAAATGTATCCTCGGTTCTGCTTGACGACGCCATACACGATTGAAAGACCGAGTCCCGTTCCTTTTCCCGCCTCCTTGGTCGTGAAGAATGGGTCAAAGAGGTGGGCTTGCACTTCATCCGTCATCCCCGTTCCCGTGTCGCGAACAACCAGAGCCACGTAATTGCCGGGAATCAAGCCTGGCCGTTTCTGCGCTTCTTCGAGATTGAGAGAGACATTGTCGGTACTAATTGTTAGCTCATCATTGCTCTGCATCGCATCACGCGCGTTTATGCAGAGATTCATCAACACTTGACCAATCTGTCCCGAATCAGCCTTGATCGCCCACAAATCCTTGCCCAGTAAAATGCTTAACGCAATATCTTCGCCGATCAGCCGCTTCGTTATCTTCAAACCGTCTTCGATCACAGTATTCAAGTCGATGATGCGTGGAGAGATGACTTGTTTGCGGCTGAATGCCAGCAATTGCTGGGTCAGGGAAGCAGCCCTATCCGCGGCTCTTTGCACCTGAGCTATGCTCTTGTGGAGTCCGTCCTCTGCGCTGAGCTGCTCCCGCATCATCTCAGCGTAACTGCCGATGACCATCAGAAGATTGTTGAAGTCGTGCGCAATCCCTCCGGCGAGCCGCCCCATAGCCTCCATCTTCTGCGCCTGGCGGAACTGTTCCTCAAGTTCACGACGGTCACTCAAGTCAGTCATAGCACTGAGTGCACGTATCGGTTTCCCACACTCGTCATAGACAATGTATGTGCGCTCCCAAACGACAGCGTAGGAATCATCCGCCCGCCGGAATCGATATTCAACTTCATGGGAGTCGGCGTGCCGCGCCAATGAGGTCTGAAAACCGTTCAACACCCGGTCTCGGTCTTCGGGGTGAATCAGTTCCCGCCATGCTGCTACGTCGGGCTCCACCTCTTTCCGCGAATAGCCAAACTGCTCCCAGAAGTTATCGCTCCGCCACATTGCCCCATTTCGCATGTCCCTGTCCGAGAGGGCATCTTTGGTGGCCTGTGCCAAAAGCCGGAATCGCTCTTCGCCTCGACGCAGCTCCTCTTCTACTTGTTTGCGGCTGGTGATGTCCCGCACAATGCTAGCTCCGCCTATTACGGCTCCGTTCTGGGCGGTGATGGGAAAAACGCTGAATGAGACTTCAACCAGACTGCCATCTTTTCGTTGCCGCAATGTATCAAGCTGCCGGATTCGCCCGCCCGTTGATACAGTGTTCAAAATCTCCGTTAATTCACTAGCCCGGCTTGAAGGCACGATGACGGAGATGCTTTTCCCAATTGCTTCTTCTGCGGAGTACCCGTATAACCGCGTAGCTGCTTGATTCCAGTCAGTAGTAATGCCATCCAGCCCGTAGCCGATAATCGCGTCTTCGGAGCCTTCGACGATTGCGGCCAGTCTGGCGATTGCATCTTGCCCCTGCATGCGTTCGTCCACGATAACCTCCCGGCCTCGTTCTTGAGGCTGTCATGGCTGTCATGGTTATATAACTCAAGTGGCTTCCAAAATGTGAACCCAATTGACCATTTGTGGAGTGTTCTCGGCGTGTTCCCGAAATGGGATTTACGAAATACGGGTGCCTGTCTGTACGCTGTTCCTCGCCGTGACAATCTCTTCGAAGGGCACGCGGCAGCGATATGTGGGCCGGTTACATCGTCTCCACGACTACAAACAATTTGTGCAAGTCTACGCCTATGTGAGCTCCTCCATTCCGATGCTGGCCTGGATGTATGAGCCAGGCTAAAGCTACAACGCGATGGCTACGCAATCGAGCGGCCCCCTTCACCGGCATTCCCGCCGGCCGCGAACTGGTGAACCAAGAGAATCAATCATCCTGAGTGTTGTCCAGAGCGCTCTCTTGTGTTGAATGCGTATGTGTGTCATGATGCACATATACACTATGACTCGCACAGAAACAACGGAACAAGTCAAACTCTGGTTTCAGAGGGAAGTTCGGAATCTATGGCCCCTGGCCATCGGATCGCTTTCTTTGCGGAACAGTCCCTGCATTCGAAAGCGATGCCAGCTCTGTGAGTCGGGCAAGGGACATTCCAGCTACGCGTTGTACGGTCGCAAAGGGAACCGCCGGTTTTCGATCTACGTGCCGGACGAATTGGCCGAGGAATTGGAGCGGGCCATCCAAAATGGGCGAGATCTTCAGCAGCTCATGGCCGAAGCAGGGCGAAGATACACATTGGCGCTGAAGAACGAGCGTAACTCGCGAAACCGAAAGTAGCTGAGCGCGTTTTCGCGCGGCAAACTGGAGGTAGCAAGTGCTCAACGAAGCCGATTTCATTGACTGGTGTGTGAAGCGCTCGTTTGCCGAACAGGTTTGTGCAACCATCACTGAGGTACGGTCCTCTGCTCCTACTCGCAGAGTCGGCGGTGGTCGCCAGAACGTCTCCGGCCGCTATCCAAGCCGCAAAATGGGCACCACCATCCAGTTCGAAAGCCACCGAGTCGAATTGCCCTTCGTCTACGAGATGGAGCACGATCCCGGAGTGCTGGAGTACTACGATCAGCCGCCCTCAATTCCGCTCATCTATCAATCTGCAAACGGGAGGCGGTTGTCCGTCATTCATACTCCGGACTATTTTGTGTTGCGCCATGACTCGGCAGGATGGGAGGAGTGCAAGACAGCAGAGGATCTTGAGAGGCTCGCGCTCCAGAGTCCAAATCGCTACGTCCGCAATGGAACCGGAAACTGGCGCTGCCCACCCGGAGAAAAGCACGCCTCAGCGCTGGGCTTGTATTACCGCGTACGTTCGTCGGCGGAGATTAATTGGGTTCTCCAACGGAACCTGCAATTTCTGGAGGACTATCTGCGGTTCGACCGTCCGAGCGCGGAAGGATTCGTAGATCCGGCCATCAGGGATGTGGTCGAGGCGGAACCAGGAATCTCTCTTGCTGATTTGCTGGAGCATCCCAGTGGTCTTACAAAACCCGACGAGATATATCTGCTAATCGCCAGCGGCGAACTCTACGTTGACCTTGGCGCCGCCGCTATCGCCGAACCCAGGCAGGTTCGCGTCTTTACCGACGCGGAAACCGCTGCTGCGTACCGGCGCGCTCGCAGCCATGTGGAGCAGTCCGCGGAAGTGCACGGACGAATCAGTGGTGCGTCAACGCAGGTCCCCTCTAACCATGGCGCGGCCTTTCATCTCCTTATGGCGGCGAGCGCACAAGACCTGAGCGTCGCGAACCAGCGTTTTGACCTTGTAACACGCCATCTGCAGGGCGACAGAGCGTCGCAGTCGATTTCGGCGAGGACCTTGCGTCATTGGG
>CAILAZ010000334.1 GCA_903832295.1 uncultured Acidobacteriota bacterium | reverse complement strand
TTATGGCATACCAGAGTATAAACGAGTCAGCATTTCCAGTATCCGGCTCCGGTGCGAGGACCATTCGGCGCTGCCACTCGGACAACATTTTGTAGTTACCACCATGAAGTCCGCCAGAACGAGTATCCGTCCAAAGTTTACTCCACTGCTCTTTTGTCGGCGCAATCGGGTTCTCCGCCAGCCAGCGAACTGCGACCTCAAGGATTCTGTCAATGTAAGCAAACGGAATTCCACCTATGGGACGCATAGATTCTTCCGCCGCCCGTAACATCCCGTCCGGTACAACATATTTCTTCTCGTCGCTCATAGCCAACCTTTCTTCACCGACTCCAGAGCCTTCTTCGCAATATCTAACGCTGCCGGACTATCACAACGGTAGGGTATTTTACTGATTCTCTGCAACGCCTGGAGCATCACGTTGTACTGCCGTATGTATTCGTCCTCTTGCTTCGCCTTCTGCGGTCTTAAACGCCGTGCAGTAGGTGTGAGAACGAGTCTCGATTGAGCCTTGACGTGTCCCATCACTTCCCTCCATTCAACCCGTTTTTCACGATGTTTTCTTCGTCCTCCCAACCTTGTTGGCGCGGTAAATGTGTTCCTCTTTCGGCTTCGGATTCGTCGGTTGCGGAGGCGGAATCGGCTGCTCAGTCTCCGCCCGGAACTGGTCGGGCGGCATGGCCTCAATCTTCCCTTCCAGAATCTCGCCATCCTCCACAGGCTCACCCGACGACCCGGAAATCTGCCCCGTTGTCTCAAGGCCGTAGTCGCTCAGGCAATAGCGGATTGTCCACTCGGCGGTGAACGAGGTCGCCACGCCAGCGTTCAGCGGGCCGCACTTCTCCAACGTCTGAATGAAACTCTCCGTCATGCGCTTGGCGATTCCCCGCTTCACTTCGTCGGGCGTCAACGGCATGGGCATCTTTACGCTCTGGCTGCTCATCGGTTTTCCAGTTCCTCCCTGAATCTGATTGGCAATTTTTCAAAAGGGACAATCGGCCAGAAGTTCGTCGAATACTGACGCTGCCAATTTCCCGCGTGCATCACGGCAACCATGTTTTCACCCGCTGGCTTCTCATGCAATACCGCGTTACGGGTAAACGGCGCATCTTCCGCCAGCGAGATTGATTCATCCCAAGGATGGTCTAGTGCAAACTCCGTGCGATACAGCATCGTGGCTCCCCACATCGGCCCCATGTAATGCGATGCCACGTTCCGCACTTCATCCCACCAGTAGCAATGGCTGTACCCCACAATGTCGGCGTGGGAGTCCTCAATCATCCGCACTTGGTCAGACAGGCGATTGGGGCCGTGCCAATCATCGTCGTCAAAGTGGCAGATGTACTCCCCGGTTGCCGCCTCAATGCCATGATTGCGCTTCTCGCTCAAATTCTTCGATGGGCGATAAAGGTAAGTGGCATCGGGGAGATTTTCGAGAAGGTCGCTCACCAAGTCGTCGCCATCGTCCACCAAGACCAATTCCTTATTCGGGTAGTCCTGCGCCACATAGTTCCGAATGACGCGTCTGACGCGATCTCGGCGGTTCCTGGTGCAAATCAAGACGCTGACAAGGGGCGAGGTCACGGATTACTCATCCTCGTCGGAAGTAAATCCAATGGTCACCATGCCGCCGCTTATGCCACGTCCGTATTGGCAATCAGGATTCGTGCAAACCGGATTCCACGTTTGCGGTTCGTTGTCTGTTCCACGGAGACTGTCGGTATGGTTGCACTGCGGGCACTTGAAATTCCAATTTCCCTTCATTCTTTCTCTCCTTGTTTCCACTCAACTTTCTTCGATGGTCTTTTCGGAATCAGTTTGATTCCATGCCAATGCTTGATTCCCTGCGCACACTTGGCGCAAACGATGTTGGCTTGCGATTCTCCGGCAACTTTCACCGCCGTGGTCGAACCCGGCCAAATCTCGTAAATCGCACCGTTAAGCTCGTAATACTCACAATCCAGAACTTCATCTGTCGGCTTAACGTCCTTTGCGAGCATCCCCACCACTCCCAACTTAGGACGCCTCACTGGAACAATCCGATAGTCGGGATTCACTTGGCATCCTCTTGCTCATGTTTCTTCTTGAGTGCCTTAAAACGAAGGCGTGACGTGAAACTCGGGTAGTGCTCGGCCAACTCAATGCCCTGCACCGTCCTCAGTCCAATGCTCAAAGCGGCGGCAAGCATCGCCTGGGACATATCGTGAGCCTCACGCCACGTCCTCCATTCCTGTGCGGCTTCTCTTTTTCTCTCATCCGTCATATTGACGCTACATTACCGCTTACGCCAACATTACGTCAAGATAATTCTTACGCCAAGATTACGCTGTTAGTCTTGGTACAGACTTTACTACTTGATAAATACCTAAAAATGGGCATAAGGCGACTTTTACCCTTTGGCATCTACTATGCTCTGGGTATGGTTCTTTCAAGCCCTACCGGATTCCCGATTTCAGCCATTTAACGATTCTTCTCTAAGATGCCATTTAGAGGCCGGGGCGCAAGTCGCCAACGTTGCCCGGTAGAACACCCCATCTTTCGACGGGTAGAAGAATCCTTGTGCTGAATCCCTTGGCCGCTTGCTAAAGGCGGTTTCCCGAACTTCCCTTTGGGCGCGGGAGGCGGCAGCAAGGCCATCAACCCCCCGAGCTTGAATTTTCAGCCGGGGAGGTATCCGTTGCCTGTATTTTCTTGGGGTAGTAGCGCACCATCTCTAGCGTCCCAAGCCTCCGGGGATCGGTTGTCATGCCGGAGCCGCGACGAGGCGGAGAATGGCTCAATCTCTGACGTGTTGCAGCGAATTGTCGTAGAGAAATTCGTCATAATCTGTTTCTCGTCTAAAATAAAATTGCACGATTTCGAGTTTTATGCAATACTTTTTTTGCGGGGTTTCGGTCTCAAGCCTCGTCCATCTGCTTTCTCGTCAATTGTTAGATGGAACCCCGCACCCTCTTATTTCCGCAGGTACACCGCAAGCATCGCCGCATCAAAAAGCCCTCCGAGAAATCGGGGGGCTTCTTCTTATTCCACTTTTCACGCAATTTAATGTATAAGATTGGTGATGGAGGCTGGAATGTCCTACGACACAAAGACACACGAGTTGCTTCGTTCAATCCTCCATGAGTTGCGCTGTATCCACCGCGAGCTTCACCCACCCAACATTTCAGCCTTCGACATAAAGGAGATCACCATGTTTCCAATCGCACCAGGCTTCTCTCCGGTGTACACTGCTACGCCGATTCCTGCCGGGACATTCCCGGCGGCTGGCAACGTCCCTGTCTGGACTTCCAGCGACACCACCAACGCGCCTGTCACTGCTGACGCGACGGGTTTGATTGCCACGGTTGCCATTCCCGCGAGCGCGGTTGTGGGCACCACGTTTACGCTCACGATCAGCTACACCAACGCCGATGGAACGGTGGCGACGGGTACGCTGGCGCAGACCATCGTGGCCGCACCTGTGCCGGACATCACGGGATTCACGATTGCTCAGACCAGCTAGCAGGATGAGTTGAGAAAAGCCCTCGTTATTGACGGGGGCTTTGTTTTTGTGTGGGTTTTCTATGGCAAAAGCAGGTACAGGACTCGACCACGCCGTATCTTGACTTGTGTTTTCCTGTGCAACTTCGGCAGTCGTAATGAGCGCAGCGATAGGTTGGATGATCACCACGCCCATACTCAATTGACGTTTTCATACAGGCTCGACGCCCCACAGAGAACCATCTTCGCGTTCTTCATCGGGTACATCTGACCAGGGTCGGCACAAAGTCCCGTTGGAGTGCTGACACTGATGGCCTTCGGGAAGCCCACAGCGGACTCCCTGCGGGCCTACGGACGGGCATTGGCCCCAACCCTTCATGCGAGTATCACCTGCCCCTCAGAACCCTCTACAACGGATTCCACGAGATATTCGTCGCCTTCATCGTTGGGATGATACACGTCGGCATCCTGCGGCATATCTTCAAGCAGAGAAATCAACTCAGCCACGGTCATGGTTTGGCCTCCGAAAAAGTTTGTCATACACATCGCCAAGATTGTACGAATCGCTCCCGCCAGAGCTATCCCCATGCTTCGGACACCACGGGTCGCGCAGAATGGCGGGGTGATCGTCGTAGTTCAGTTCATGATTCAGGTTGACAAGACAAGTACACTCCATGCTGGCCTCCATCAAAATGGGATATCGTCGTCTGTGATTTCCACGTTGGTTTCCGGCGCAGGCCCCAGTTTTTCGCCATCAAAGCGCAGTTCCGTGGCGATGATTTCACAGCCCTTGCCGTACTTCACAAACTCTTCCAGGCTCTTGTGCCACTTCTCATCGTAGGCAGGATACTCAATCCTCCCCACAACCTCAACGTACTTTCCTTTGGTCAATTCGGCCACCTCCGGCACGCTCTTGGGCCAGACCACGATCCTGTGCCAGCAATCCGGCCACTTGCCCTCGCCTTCCTTGCGCTTCCCGCCGCCTGTGTTGATAGAGAACCGCGTCGGCCCATTCCCGCTTGACCGCTTTGGCTCCGTGCAATGACCCGCAATCCTGACCTCATTCTTTGACTTTGGCATCTCCGCTCCTCTCAAGAAACTTCTTTACCAGCACTTCCGACTTGACCTTCTCAAACAGGTCACACTCAAGCATTGGGCAAATCTTCACCACGTCCACCCGCCGCCCACGAACCGCAGCAAACCGCAACCACCCAGGATTCCACCCCGCCGCGCTCATTTACCCCTCATCGTCAGTAGTAGACTTGGCAATCCGAGCACCACCGCTTGTCTCCGTAGGGGCTTGTCCTGTGCCCCTCGTGCGGCTCAGTCTCGGGTCTTTCGTCAAATCCTCCCCCGCCAGCCAGTTCTTTCCGCACGTCAGGCATCTCGTGTAGTCGCTTCGCTTTACTCTTGCCTTTCCGCAAAACGGGCACGGAGGCTCCGTTCCCACTTCCGCCAACCGAACCGCCCTCGCCGCCTCTTGCTCCTCGTAGCTCATCGTTTCCATATTTCCTCTCCTTGTCCCAATACGGACTCTTGCACTTCCAGAACCTCACTGGCCTACCAATCCCCCGGTAGCACCACTCTTTACCACATCGAACACATACCTTAATTTCCATCGGTGTCCACCTATCGTGTACAACATAAACTACTATACACCAAAGGTGAGCACTGTCAACAGGAAAGTGCAACATGGGAGGGATCGTGGGGAAAGGCGTCCATGCCTCC
>CAILAZ010000333.1 GCA_903832295.1 uncultured Acidobacteriota bacterium | reverse complement strand
GTCGAATATGACGCGGCCCTCGATGTCTCCGGTGATTTCGACGAGCACGGCGGTTGCGCGGCGCTGGTAGGCTTCCTCGTTCATGGAGATATCGGAGACCGAGACGGGGCTGGCGAGGGTCTCAGAGAGAACCGCATCGGCGGCGTTGATGAAGGGCTGAATGAGCTCCAACTTCATGAAAGGCTACTCTCCTGCTGCGCTGGATGCGACGACGGCAGCATCTCCGAGAACGTACTTGATGACTTCATAGAGGAGCTCGGGCTTTACCGGCTTCTGCACAAAGTGACGCGCACCCTTTTGCAGGGCGGCGACGATGTTTTCCTGGTAGCCGACGCTGGAGACCATGATGACGCGGGCGTCGGGATGCTGGCGGACGATGCGCTCGGCGGCCTCGATGCCCTCCATCTGCGGCATGGTGATGTCCATGAGAACGATGTCGGCACGGGTGCGGTCATACTCGGTGATGGCCGTGCAACCGTCGCCAGCCTCACCGGCCAGTACCCCGCCATAGGAGTCGATAATGCGCGCCAGATTCTTGCGTGCGAAGATCGAGTCATCCACCACCAGATAGTGGATGGGCTGGCTGTCCGTGGCACGTAGCAGAGCGGGAAATTGCTCCATAGTCTCCTCACATCTGTCCGAATGATCGGACGGGTTCCTTGAGCGGCACGGCGCGAACAGAGCAATGCACGATCAGAGTATTTGCAAGTGCTTCCAGGGGCACAACGCGCGCGGCATAACCACGCTCGATGGCGGCGCGGGGCATTCCGAAGACAACGGAGGAAGCCTCGTCCTGGGCGATCGTAAGTGCTCCGGCGGCCTTCAGAGCGCCCAGACCCTCGGCGCCATCTTCGCCCATGCCGGTCATCAGCAGGCCAATCGCGTCGGCTCCAAACTCCTGAGCCACTGAGTTAAACAGTACATCGACCGAAGGGCGGTGGCCATTGACTTTGACTTCGTCGGAGAGGACCACGATGTCTCCGAGAGGAAGGCGCCGCACTCTCATGTGGCGGTCACCGGGGCAGACGAGTACTCGTCCGGCAGCGATGAGGTCCCCGGACTGAGCCTCCTTGACTTCGAGGGCGGAACACTCGTTGAGGCGGCGAGCAAAGGTCTCAGTAAATCCGGCAGGCATGTGCTGGACGATGAGGACTCCGGCAGGGAACTCCGAGGGAAGATGCCCAATCATGTATTCCAGAGAATTGGGGCCACCGGTTGAGATTCCAACCGCGATGATCTTGGAGGCCGGGGCGAAAGGTGCCTGGCGCTTGGGCGGCGGAGCAATGATGCCCGGGGCCGGGGGGCGGGGGTGGAATGGTCCGTTGACCGCTGCCTTGATCTTGGCGATGAGTTCGGTGGCGATTTCGCTCATTCCCTCGGCGAGTACGTCTTCAGGCTTGGCTACGAAATCGAAGGCTCCCATCTGAAGGGCCTTGAATGTGGCGCTTGCGCCTTCGCGGGTGTGCGCGCTGACGACGACGACCGGAACCTGCTGCTGGCGCATGATCTGGCGCAACGTTTCGATGCCATCCATGCGAGGCATTTCGAGATCGAGGGTGATGGCGTCCGGCTTGAGCTCCTCGATTTTCTTCAGGGCGAATGCGCCGTCCATGGCGGTACCGACGACGTGAATGGCGTTGTCGCGCTCGAGAAGCTGGGGGATGAGCTTGCGCATGAGGGCAGAGTCATCGACGACGAGTACACGGATCATCCTGGTCATGCGTGCGCTCCCGCAGACCTGGGATCGGTGCCGAACCCGCGCCCGAGTTTCTCAACCACGTCAGAGACACTGAGAATGAGAACGACGCGCCCATCGCCAAGGATGCTTGCGCCGCTGACGAGTTCGGTGGTGACGAGAGTCTCATCCAGCGCCTTGATGACGAGTTCCTGTTCTCCGATGAGGCGGTCCACGACGAGGCCGACTTTGCGCTCGCCCAGGCTGACGACGATGATGAAGAGCTTGGACTTGCGTTCTCCGCCGGGGTGGAGGCGGGCAAGGCGGATGAGAGGGACGATCTCGTCGCGAATCTGGAGGACCTCCTGCCCATCGACGAAGTGCACCTCGCTCTCGCGGGTGCGGAGAATCTCCATCACACTGCCGAGGGGCACGGCGTAGAGACGCTCAGAGACGCGGAAGAGCAGCGCCTTGATAATGGCGAGGGTGAGCGGAACCTTGAGGCGGAAGGTGGTGCCTTCGCCGGGGATGCTGCGCACGGTGACGGTGCCCTTCAGGCGGTCCATGACAGCTTTGACGACGTCCATGCCGACGCCGCGGCCGCTGATTTCGGTAATTTCGGTGGAGGTGCTGAGCCCGGCCTGGAAGATGAGGTCGAGGGCGTCGCCGTCAGAGATGCGGGCAGCCTGCTCGGCGGTGAGGGTGCCGCTGGCGACGGCAGCGGAGATGAGACGAGGCAGGTCAATTCCCTTGCCGTCATCACTCATCTCAATGACCACCTGGTTGCCCTGATGGTAAGCGTTGAGGCGGATGGTGCCCTCGGGAGACTTGCCGGCGGCGGCGCGGTCGAGCGGGGCTTCGATTCCATGATCAACGGCATTGCGCAGAAGGTGCATCATGGGTTCGGCAAGGGCGTCGAGAATGCTCTTGTCAAGATCAGTGTTTTCGCCCTCGATGACGATGTTGACTTCGCGGCCCAGGAGCTTGGCGGTGTCACGGGCGACCCGGGGAAGCCGGCGGAACATCTGCTCGACCGGCACCATGCGGATCTTCATGACGGCCCGCTGGAGCTTGTTGAGGATCTGAGACTGGAAGACCAGTGCATCCGCAGAACGGGCGCGCAGGGGAGCGTTGCCGAGCGCACGGTTCATCTCGTTGAGCAGGTCCTGCATCATGCTCCTGGCGATGATGAGTTCGCCGACAAGATCCAGAACAACATCCACGCGCTCGGCTTCTACTCGGATCACATTTTCAGTGGCCGCCGGGAGACGCTCGTCGCGTGTCCTGGGGCGCTCGAAAACCTGGCGGATGGCCTGGGCGGCGCGGGCTTTGTCCTGTTCGCGCTGCGAGAGGCCGGCAGGCACTTCCGCAGAGGGCGCAGGGGGCGCAGGGGGCACGGCCGCGGGCGGGGAAGGCGGGAGATCCAGGGGCGAGTCCGGATCTACAAACGGGAGCTGCTGCGCGAGCAGGACGCAGACCTTGGAGACGACGGTAGGGATGCGGCTTTTGCGCTCGACCCAATCAAGCTGATGATGGCTGGCGAGCGCGACCTCTATGATGTCCGGGATTTCGGTGGCGTTTTCCTCGGGGCGCATGACGAGGATGGAGCCGAACTCCTGAAGCACGTTGCGCACAAGCTGGACGGCGGCGGCGCGCATGGGGCAGGCAGGGTCGATGGCGAGCGCGATGTTATAGACGTTCTGGCCGCGAACGGCGCTGCGGGAAATGACCAACTGCTCGTACTCGGTCCACAGAAAACCTGGCGCGAACGCAGCCTGGGGGTGCGGATTGCGAATGGCTTCAATGAGGCGATAGATGGGCGCGGTGGAGGGCGGCTGAAGCTCATTGCGGAAGGCGGAGAGCAGGTTGTCAAAGGCGTCTGCCGAGACAAGGACAAGCTCGGCGAGAGCTTCGCCGTCCCGTCCGGCGATCTCCGGGGTGAGCACATCTTCGACGGCGTGGGCGAGTTCGCTGAGCTCCTTGTATCCGCAGGCGGCAGAGTCTCCCTTGAGCGTGTGCACGCTGCGGCGGATGTTGCGAATGATCTCGGGATCGCGGGGGGACTTCTCCATCAAAAGGGCATCCTCGTTGAGGGCCTGGAGAATCTCCTGCGAACTGTCGAAGAAGAGGCTTCGCAGTTCGTTTGCGCGATCATCAGAGAAAATGCCCACGTTAAGCCTCGATCTTGCTGTAAGCGGTGCCGTTGTTGAGGTGAATCATGCGGAACTGGTCGGTCAGCCCGAAGAGGCTCTCTGCGTGTCCGACGAAGAGATAGCCCTCGGGATTGAGGCAGCGCCAGAACTTCTGGATGAGACGCTTCTGCTCGGCTTCGTCGAAGTAGATCATGACGTTGCGGCAAAATATGAAGTCATTGCGCTGAGGCAAAAATTCGGTCTTCAGGTTATGGAAGTCGAAGTGAACCAGGTCTTTAACCCCGGACTTGATGGCATAGCGCTCGGGACCAACCTTGTCGAAGTAGCGCAGGCGATAGGTATAGTCCACGGGTTCCATGTGGTGCTCAAGGTAGATGCCCTCCTGCCCGGCGCGGAGGACGGAGTAGTTGATGTCCGAGGCCAGAATCTCGACCTTCCACGGCGGTGGAATGAGAGGCTTGGGCGAGGGCATCTCAAAGGGCAGGGGATTGCGCAGGTAATAGTAGGCCAGGGCGTCCGCGATCATCATGGCCAGGGTGAATGGCTCCTGCCCGGTGGAACAGCCTGCGCTCCAGACGCGAAGGTTCCAGTCGCGGCGCTCCTGCTTGCGGCGCAGCATCTCTTCGAGGACGGTCTTCTGGAAGAGGTCAAGCTGGGGCCGGTTGCGGAAGAAGCTGGTCTCATTGACCGTGAGATTTTCAAGGAGGGCGGCGAGTTCGGCACGGCCCTCGCGGCTGGTGAGCAGGCGGTAGTAGTCGTAGAAGGACGTGATGTTGCAGACGCGGAGACGGCGCTGCAGGCGGTCCTGCAGGAAGTGGGCGCGGCGGTCATCGAAGTACATGCCGCACTCCTGGTAAATCAGGGTCTGCAGGAGCTTCAGTTCGGGTTCGCTGAAAGCAATGGGTGACGAAGAAGACGACATTTGATTTATTCCGCCCGTGCCCTATAGTGCCGGCGGAACCACGCCCGCAGTTTCGGCAAAGTCCGAGATGCGGCGCAATTCGCCGCGTTGCATGATCTTTGCCAGGTCAATCAGGATAACCAGCTTGCCGCTGAATTTGCCGACGCCAGTCACATAGTTGAGCTCGCCCTGTTCGAAGATGTTGGGAGGCGGCTCGATGAGTTCAGGGTTTACCTTTAGGACTTCATTGGCGGCATCGACGACGAGGCCAACCTGGTGGCCGTCCAGTTCGGCGACCATGATGCGGTTTCGGCGATTCGGTTCGACCGGCTCGGAAAAGCGCTTGCGAAGATCGACGACGGGAATGATCTTGCCGCGCAAATTGATGACGCCCTCGATGTGGGCGGGAGCATCCGGCACGACCGTGATGTCCATCATGCGGACGATCTCATGCACGATGCCGATGGGGACGCCGAAGTTCTCCCTGCCTACGCGAAAGCCGACGATTTGCTGAAGCTTTGGCATCATATCTCCAGCCCTTTAGCGGTTTGAACCTGCCAGCGCGTACTTGGAACCGCTCAAACGGCGGGGCGGCGTGTCCTCAATATGCTCTTCCAGGATGAAGCGGTCCATGGACTCCAGCAGGGAGCGCGCCATCTTGGACATCTGTTCGGCGGAGGCGGCAAGCTCGGTGGAGCTTGAGGTGGACTGCTGCACCATCTCGCGCATGCGCTCCATGGCGCGGGCCACGGCCTGTGCGCCGCCCGCCTGCTCTTCCACGGAAGAGGTGATCTCGTGGGTGATTTCGTTGAGGCGGGTGGTGGCCTTGGCGATCTGCGAGGAGCCGTGCGACTGCTCATTGGTGGCAGCGCCGATCTCCTGCGCGAACTTGAAGACCTCGGTGACGACGTTGGAGATCTTGCGCAGGGCGAGGCTGAGATCGTTGCCGAGAGTGAGTCCCTCATTGACGATGACAGTGCTCTTCTCCATGTTATCGACGGCCTTGCGAGCCTCATTCTGAATGCTGTTGATGAGTTCGCTGATTTCCTTGGTGGAGGTGGCGGACTTCTCGGCAAGCTTGCGAACCTCATCGGCGACAACGGCAAAGCCGAGGCCGTGCTCTCCGGCGCGGGCGGCTTCAATGGCGGCGTTGAGGGCGAGCAGGTTGGTCTGCTCGGAGATGTCGTCGATGACCTCGATGATCTTGCCGATGTTGTCGGCGCGGGCTCCGAGGTTGGTGATGATGGAGGCAGAGGAGACGATGGAGCCGTTGATGCGGTTGAGTCCCTCGGTGGTCTTCTGCATGGTGCCGATGCCGCTCTGCACTTCATCGCGGGAGCGGTTGGAGATGTCGAGAAGCACCTTGGCGGTGTCTGCCACGCGCTGAATGCTGGCGACCATCTCGTCGATGGAAGCCGAGGTCTGGCTGACGCTGGAGGCCTGCATCTGCGTGTTCTTCACCATGTTCTGCACGTTGATGCTCATCTCATGCATGGTGCTGGTGACTTCGTCGATGGCGGAGGAGGACTGGATGTTGATTTTGGCGGAGTCCTCGGAGGCGTCGGCAACCTGGTTGGACCCGGCGGCGACCTGGGCAGCG
>CAILAZ010000332.1 GCA_903832295.1 uncultured Acidobacteriota bacterium | reverse complement strand
GGACTGATTGATCGATACTGCTACAGCACCAGAGATAGTTTCCGTAGTAGTTAGAGTCTGATAACCGCTAACTGTGAACGGAAGAGTGTAAGTAGTTCGGGGAGCAATAGCACCGGAAGCAAGATGATAAGTAGAAAGTTGCCCGCTTGCTACTGCCCCACTCGTAATTGCTCCGGAACCTAGATCAAGAGGGCCAATAGAACCAGAAACGATGTGAAGAGTGACACCAGCAAGTGATCCCTGACACAGACTCACAGATGCTGGGGGATGATCTCTTTCCGAGCGACTTCATCTATTCGCTTGAGCCCCCGACAAATTACATGGGAGCAATCAGCATCTTCGGGGATGAGCCGCGTCAGAATGTCCTGCAGTCAATCACCGACGCCGATGAGTTGCTTCCCGCGCGTCACAAGTCCTCTTGGTTGGTTGACGCACTCCCAGAAAGTCTCTGCGAGGCTGTTCGCGCATTCCTAATCACAAACGCACTTAGGGATTTGCGCGGACATTTGAAAACGCATCGCTCAATGCTGGTGAACGTTAGCCGCTTCACAGCCGTCCAAGACCAGGTAGCAGCACTAATCAGCGCTGACCTAAGCAAGAGTCAGTTGGACATAAGGAACTACAGCCAACTTGATCCCAAGCACGCGCTGCAAAATCCCACCATCAGCGCGCTCCGCGAAACTGCGATAACACTGTTTGGCGTGTCAGAGAATGATTGGCCGCAGCTTCAGTCTGCGCTGCTTGAAGCAGCGCTTCCAGTGACGGTAAAAGCTGTAAACCAGCGGACCGGGGCTGCAAGCTTGGACTATGCAGCGAATCGTGAACACGGTCTGCGCGTGATTGCAGTGGGCGGAAACAGTTTATCGCGCGGTTTGACCTTGGAAGGTCTTAGCACCAGCTACTTTTTCCGAAACTCACAAATGTACGATACGCTCCTCCAGATGGGCCGATGGTTCGGGTATCGGGATGGGTATGACGATCTGTGTCGCCTGTGGCTGACGGATGAGGCAATCCAATGGTACTCCCACATAACGATTGCGACAGAAGAGCTACGGGCGGAGATTCAACGGATGCAACGCAAGAAGGCGACGCCAAGAGAATTTGGATTGAAGGTGAGAGCGCATCCGGATTCATTGATCGTTACTGCCCAGAACAAGATGAGGCTTGCGCACACTATCGAGAGAGTTATTTCAATTAGCACGGAAGGGTTGGAGTCTACCCGGCTGAAGACGTCTCCGGCCGTTATTTCAGCCAATAAGCGCTCCGTTGTGCGGGCCATCAAGAATATCGAGGCGTCAGGCGTAGCCCGCACAACGTCAGAATGGGGAAATCCTATATGGCGCGGAGTAGACCAGCACGACGTGTCAGAGTTGTTGAAAAGCTTTGAAGTACATCCTCTGAATGTTGCATTCCAAACCGACGACTTGGCTGAATTTTTTGCATCAACGACTGAACCGAAGCTTCGTAAGTGGGATGTGGTGTTACCTGGGGGGAGCGAACCTTCAATTGACTTTGCCGGAATTAGTGTGTCGGCTGCCCGGCGAAATGTAAAGGTCAGGGACAACGGCATTCTCGTGTCAGGCAGGAATATGAGGGTTGGTTCGAGAGGGGTGGAGCGTGAGGGCGTTCCGATAGAACTGGTGAGAGCGGTTAACGAAAGGGAAAAGCAGGCTAACAAGAACGCGTCTGACAAAGACTATCGCGAGGTTCGCCCGCGTCCCTTGCTGCTGATCTACCTTCTAGCACCATATACCAGGAATGAAGAAGTGGGAGTATCGGTGCCTTTCCCTACAGGCGATGATGAACTGATTGCATTGGGACTCAGCATGCCGAAATTTGATGACAGCGCAATATCCGGGCGAGTGAAGTACCGGGTGAACCTAGTTGAATGGAGGGCGATGCTGGAGGAGTCAATTGATGACGATGCGCCTGAGGAGGACAGTGATGCAGGTTGAGGATGTGTGGGCTGACCTGGCAATAAACCCTGAGCGCCCGGTTTTTCGGCGCGTCGACGAAGAGCACCCGCTCGACCTCTACCTCGGACTTGATCAAGCCGAAGATCGAGTTCTGATGCTCGTCAACGAGGTTGAACCGCCTGCGGTACCTAGTTTCGAAGCGATTGCAATCTCAAAGAGTGCGCGTGGTGATGGCAAATGGGTTCTGGCCGTTCGGCTTGTG
>CAILAZ010000331.1 GCA_903832295.1 uncultured Acidobacteriota bacterium | reverse complement strand
GTGCGTCCACTGAATGATTCTCGGAGCTGGGTTCTCAGCCTCTACTACTTCCTAACCTTCGGCGGATTTGTAGCAATGGCGGTCTACCTCCCCATCTTCCTTACAGAGATGTTCAAGCTCACGCCCCAGAACGCTGGAATGCGAACGGCAGGTTTCGTTGTTCTCGCCACGCTCATGCGCCCTGTAGGTGGAATTCTGGCAGATAAAGTTGGCGGTCGAACAATTCTGAAGTGGGTGTTCCCTGCCACAGCCATCATGGCGATGTTCCTAGCTTGTCCAATGATGACAACCTTCACAATCGGAGCTCTGGGAATGGCAGCCGCTATCGGTCTCGGCAACGGTGCGGTGTTTAAGCTCGTGCCTCAGTACTTCCCGGGTTCCGTGGGCAGCGTGACTGGATTGGTAGGCGCTGCTGGCGGACTTGGCGGCTTCTTCCCGCCGCTCTTGCTCGGAGTGATCAAGCAACAGACCGGCACGTTTACGCTCGGCTTTGTGCTGCTCGGAGTGTTCTCGCTGATGTGTCTTCTCGTCCTCCTGTGGCGGCCATCTGCACGCGCCGTGGCAGTTGCTATCTCGTAGGTCCAAAATGCGACAGCCTGAATTCCCAGTTCGAGGTTCAGATACGGCCCATGCTTTCGGGTGGGGCCTGTTAGTGGCATCAGCGCTGATTGCTGCGATCTCTGTTGGCAGCCGCGGGTTGAAGGACTTCGATCCAGCACTAGTCTCCTATGCGGGCGCATCGGTGTTTGCCGCATTCGGAATCGGCTACCGATATTCGATGTGGTTGCGAAGGCCGCCAACGCGTATGTACTGGTATCGCGGATGGCAGCTATTTATGAAGCCCCAGCATCTGCTGGGAAACATCATGCATTTGGCCAGTATCTTCTGGAACAACATCTTTCTGCAGCGCTTTATCGAAAAACGCTCACGCATGCGTTGGACCGCACACTGGTTTCTGGCCTGGGGATGTCTGCTGGCCGCGGCAGTGACGTTTCCTCTCTCGTTTGGGTGGGTGCGGTTCGAGACCGCGCGGGACAATCAGGAGATCTACAGCGCCTTCATGTTTGGCATTCCGGTTGGCAGCTTCCGCCTTGGAACGGTAGTGGCGGAACTGACCTTCAACATTCTTGACATAGCCGCCGTGATGGTTCTGATCGGCGTTTTCTTCGCTTTCTGGCGACGTGGACGCGACCGCGACGCACGTTCCGTCCAGCAATTCTCCAATGACCTGATGCCGCTCATCCTGCTGTTTGCAATTTCAATCACTGGGCTGTTTCTCACGGCGTCGACGCATCTGATGCACGGGTTGCACTATGTCTTCCTCTCACAGCTACATGCCATCACCGTAATATTCACCCTGCTCTATTTGCCCTTCGGCAAATTCTTCCACATCTTTCAGCGTCCCGCGCAACTAGGCGTGGACTTCTACAAGAAAGCCGGAGCTGAAGGCGAGCAGGCTTTTTGCGCTCGCTGTGGCGAGGCCTACGGATCGCGGATGCAGATGGAAGATCTCAAAGCTGTGCAGGCGGAGATTGGCATTCGCTATCAGATGGCTGATGGGACTCACTATCAGGATGTCTGCCCCCCGTGCCGCCGCAAGAATCTTGCGTTGGCGCAGGACGGTCTCTGGAAAGCCCACGGCATGGACGTGCGCGGGATGGGAAAGGAATTGTAAAAGTGGCAAAGCTACCGACGGACATCCCTGAACTGGTCAAGCAATTCGGCCCCACGCTGCACACGGTTCCTCCCGGCGGATGGGTCCACACCGATAAAGACGAGAAGCTGGTGAAGACGCATTGCTGCTTCTGCGGGCAACAGTGCGGCATCCAACTGCGCGTGCGCGAGAACAAGGTTGTGGGCTTCGAGCCGTGGGAAGACTTTCCTTTCAATCGCGGCAAGCTTTGTCCGAAGGGTGTGAAGCGCTACATGCAGGATGAACATCCTGACCGGTTAAAGAGTCCGCTAGAACGCGTGGAAGGCGAAGGATTTAAGCCCATCGGTTGGGATGCGGCGATGGATCGCGTTGTCAGCGAGATTCGCCGCATTCAGCAGAAGTACGGTAATGACGCGTTCGCCCTCCTCACTGGTGCCTCGCTTACAAACGAGAAGGCTTACCTGATGGGCAAGTTCGCGCGGGTTGCGTTGAAGACGGCCAACATCGACTACAACGGACGACTTTGCATGGTTTCCGCCGGGGCAGCATCGAAGAAGGTCTTCGGCATTGATCGCAGCGCGAATCCGTGGAGCGACATCACAAAGGCGCAGGTCATTCTGGTCGCCGGGGCAAACATCGCGGAGTGCGCGCCGATCACCACGGACTACCTGTGGCAGGCACGCGAAAAGGGCGCCAAGTTGATCATTCTCGATCCGCGCATGACGCCCATCGCGCGCAACGCGGACTTGTTCATTCCTGTGCGCTCGGGCGGCGACATCGGCGTGTTCAATGGCATGCTGCACATCATGATCGAGCGTGGCTGGCTTGACCGGGAGTTCATCGCCCAGCACACCACAGGCTTCGAAGCCGTGATGGAAACCGTGAAGAAATACACGCCGGAGTACTCAGCGAAAATCGCAGGCGTCCCTCCGGAAATGATCGTCAAGGCCGCGGAGCTTTGGGGCCCAGCTCCTACCAGCTTTCTGCTTCATGCGCGTGGCATCGAACATCACTCGAAGGGCGTGGAAAACTGCATCGCCGCGATCAACCTCGTCGTGGCCAGCGGACGCATCGGTCGTGAAGGTTGCGGGTACGCCATGATAACCGGACAAGGCAACGGTCAGGGTGCGCGCGAGCAGGGACAGAAGTGCGACCAACTGCCCGGCAGCCGTGACATCAGTAATCCCGAACATCGAAAGTACATCGCCGGCGTCTGGGGAGTCCCGGAAGAATCGATTCCGCAGAAGGGTCTGTCCGCCATTCCGCTCGTCGAGGCCATACACGACGGCAGGATCAAAGGCCTGATCTCGATCTGCTTTAATCCCGCAGTCTCCCTTCCCGATGGCAACTATGTTCGCGAGGCACTTGGGAAACTGGAGTTCTACGTCAACATTGACTTCTTCCTCTCAGAGACAGCGCGCTATGCCGACATCGTGCTTGCGGGCTCATTGATGGAGGAAGACGAAGGCACTACGACCAACACCGAAGGACGCGTGATCCGCCATCGCCAGGCGGTGACGCCTCCCGAAGGTGCGCGTCAGGATTGGGCGATCATCAACGAGATTGCCAGCCGCCTCGGTTATGCGGACAAGTTCCACTCCGCTCCCCGCGAGATATTCGAGGAGCTGCGCATCGCTTCGAAAGGCGGCGTCTCCGACTACTCAGGCATGACCTGGGACGCTATTGAGAGAGACTACGGGATGTTCTGGCCATGTCCTGAGCCCGGACATCCTGGCACACCACGCCTCTATGAGGGCGGAAAGTTCGGCCATCCCGACGGCAAAGCCCACTTCCTACCGATTGAGTGGCGGCCATCCGCGGAGATGCCGGACGAAGAGTATCCAATCATTCTCACTACCGGGCGCGTGGTCTCGCACTTTCTTTCCGGCACACAAACTCGCCGCATCGGAAGTCTGATGGAGCAGTATCCACAGCCTCGCTGCGAGATTCACCCGCGCCTCGCTGAGAAGTTTGGCATCGCAGAGGGCGACTTCGTGAAGGTGGAGAGTCGCCGCGGAGAGGTTGTGGTTCGCGCCCAGGTTGTGAAGACCATTCGTCCGGATACGGTGTTCGTTCCCTATCACTGGCCGCTGGATCGCTCAGCAAACAATTTGACGATTCGCGCCATCGACCCGGTGTCGAACATTCCTGAATTTAAGATATGCGCGGTCCGGGTGAGTAAGACGGATGCTCCCACCGACGCCATTGCGCAACTTGAGATGGAAGCGGGTGGCATCCGATGAGCGAGGCAGCCTTCTTCATTGATCACTCGCGCTGCATCGGCTGCCAATCTTGCCTGCAAGCCTGTGCGGAGTGCGACACACATCGCGGCGTGAGCATGATTCACCT
Organism: uncultured Acidobacteriota bacterium; assembly: GCA_903832295.1. GTDB lineage: Bacteria > Acidobacteriota > Terriglobia > Terriglobales > Acidobacteriaceae > TOLSYN. The sequence continues at coordinate 25,019 of CAILAZ010000331.1, read as the reverse complement.
CGAGACTATCCAGCGCTCAGACAGCGTGCAGACGGCGCCCCAGGTTTGCATGCACTGCGAAGATCCGATCTGTGCTCGTGTTTGCCCGGCTGACGCCATCAAGAAGACTCCCGACGGAGTTGTGCAGAGCTCGCTGAAGCCGCGCTGCATTGGCTGCTCCAACTGCGTCGTGTCTTGTCCGTTCGGCGTACCGAAGTATCGCGCCGAAATCGACCAGATGATGAAGTGCGATATGTGTTATGACCGCAGCAGCGTCGGCAAGAAGCCGATGTGCGCGACGGTCTGCCCATCCGGTGCGCTGACCTTCACGACAATGGAAGACATTCAGCGCACTCGCAGCGGCATTCCTATCAACACCTGGAAATTCGGGAATGAGGTCGTGAAGACCAGGGTTTACGTGATGGTGCCGCGCGAGGTTGAACAAGTGAACGTGGATCTAGTGCAGATTTCATCCACTCCGACTGCATTGCAGGATGATCCCTACGATGTTGCGTTAATGCTGGAGGACGCACAGTGACCGACGAAACAAGAGAGTGTGCCTGCTGCAACAAGACTCCAAAGTGGAAGCAGGACTTTCCCATCGAGTGGGAAGGAGACCATTACGTTACCCGCCGCGAAATGGTGAAGTTCATGACGCTCGGCTCGTTGCTGCTGGCTGGAGCGAATTGGATCGCAGCCATTGCCGGGCAGGTACTTCATGGTGGTTCAAAGGCTGAGCGCGATATCGGGGCCTTTTCAGCGTTGGAGCAGACGGGCTCTCTACTCTTTCGCTATCCGACTGACAAGGATCCCTGCATTGCCGTTCGCACGCCGGAGGGCAAACTGGTCGCGTATTCGCAGCTCTGTACTCACCTCTCCTGCGCCGTTGTATACAGCAAGAGTGACAATGCCCTGGTCTGCCCCTGTCACCATGGCGTGTTCAACATCGACCAGGGAAGCCCGGTTGCTGGGCCGCCGACGCGCCCGCTTCAACGGATCAAGGTAGAACAGCGCGGCGATCGTTTGATCGCCACAGAACTGGAGGCGTAGTGAGCGTTCGCAACCAGGGAACAACCCTATTTACCGCAATTCTGATTCTTGTCGGAACAACCGTTGTGGTCCAACTGTGGCTGCTTACTGTGTCAATGGAGGCCCTGCTCAGCGGCCAGATCAGGACACTCGTTCCGGCGGCAATCGGCTCATCAGTGTTGCTGCTAATCAACGCTTGCCTGCTTCGCTATGTATTTCGATTCGACCGAGACATTGAGCGGGAATGAAGTTGCGTGCGAAAATTCAGCTGGATAGGTGATTCGGCGTTCCCTGACCTGTGCGAGAGATGCGTTGCGAAACCTCTCGATTTCAGCGGCCGAAGACTTCCATTCACAAGAAATCGCGGCAAGTAGTTCAACGTCGGCGTGTAGACGCTATCGGGTGGCATTAGCCATTTGCCGTCCTTGGAGGCGTCGGGCGCAAGATGATCAGAGAAGCTCCCCCGCTTCCGGATGTACGCGTTGCCCAGACTGCAAGGCAAAGCAATGGCACTATACCGGACTGATCTTCCGTGACCTTCGCAGGACCGCTGCGCGGAATCTCCGCCGGGCGGGAATTGCCGAGGGCGTAATCATGAAGATTGGCGGACGGAAGACTCGCTCAGTGTTTGAGCGCTACGCCACCGTAAGCTGCACGGATATTGTCGATGCGATGCAGAAACTGCAACAGGCCCGGAGAGCGCTTGAAGTTGCCGCAACTGTCGCGATTAGGCACGAAACCGGTCACATTGCCCAGCAAGCCGCAGCGCAGGCGCTCCCCGCGTTTGCCGCTAACCCTCTGATACGCTGGAGTTTATTGCTATTGGTGCCGGGAGGGGGAATCGAACCCCCATGACCTTGCGGTCGGCGGATTTTGAGTCCGCTGCGTCTGCCAGTTCCGCCATCCCGGCTCTGCACTGCAACCTCCGCAAGCTTGGGGCCTGCGGACTCTGGACTACTGTGCTGAGGAGGCTTTGTGCGATCAGTGGCGATGGTGTCTGCAATCTGCTCGCGAAGCAGAATTAGTATCGCACAGCCGCCGAACCGCTGCCAATCCTTGCACTCCATGGCGCAGGGGAAACACCCGCACCCTTCAGTTTCGTAGCGGTGATTGTCGGTTCAATCCCAGTGGCTGTTTTTGCCGCCTCAGCGGTGTTCGCGCATTTTCATCGGATATTTACCCTCCCTTCACTCTCCTTTACATCGGCTCCGTTCCAATCATCTCTGACTGAAGCGGGCGCGCCAGCCTGAATCCGTGCTGCGGACCGGCGCCCTCTCTTCACGACATCCGCGCAAGCAGATGCGGCCTGCGGGTCTCTTCAGTTCGTAAGGGAAGCATGCCCGCGGGAATTTGAAAAGTTCAACGGAGAAGCGAATGAAGCAGAGAATTTGGATTCTGGCAATTCTCGCCCTAACTCTATTCGGGGCCATGGGCGCAGCAGCGCAGCAAACAGTCGCAAAAGTGGAGCCGCCGGTTGATCCAACTAACCCGCCAAGGATTCTACGCACGGAGACTGTGACCGTAACGGCTCCGGGCGAGATTCGAACCGAACAGGCAATCAATGAAGCTACCATTGCAGAATCGGCTCCGGGAACCAGTCCGATTCGCATGGTTTCCCAGTTGCCCAGCGTCAACTACACTTCTGCCGATCCCTATGGCTCCTACGAATGGGCGGTTCGCATCTCCGTTCGCGGATTCAACCAGAATCAGCTCGGCTTCACCCTCGACGAAATTCCTCTTGGCGACATGTCCTACGGTAACTGGAACGGCCTTCACATCAGCCGCGCCATCATGGACGAAAACCTCGGAAGCGTTGTCCTCTCACAGGGGACCGGCGCCTTGGAGACCGCCTCCAACAGCAATCTCGGCGGCACCGTGCAGTTCTTCTCGGCTGACCCTTCGGACAAGTTCTCCATTACCGCCGATCAGTCCTTCGGCAGCTTTAATGCCTTCCGTACCGTGCTGCGCCTTGAGAGCGGCCTGTTGGGCAAGAGCACCAAGTTCTACATCACCGGCGTCACCCAGGCCACGGACAAGTGGAAGGGCCACGGCGACATCGCCCAGAACTACTATCAGATCAACGGCAAACTGGTTCACTACTTCGGAACCAAGGGCGTCTTCACCGCGTTCCTCAACTACTCCAACCGCCACGAAGTGGATTACCAGGATCTTTCCAAGGCCTACGTCAACACTCTCGGGTACAAGTTTGATAATTACGGAAACTGGGGACAGTCGATCCAGGCCGCCTATGCCTGTGACGGACTGGGTGCTTATCCCGGAGCCGTCAACAACCTCACCGCTGCCCAGGACCCCTGCGACGCCGGATACTATGCCGGAGCCGGTCTCCGCAAAGACATCCTCGGCGGCGTCAGCTACAAGGCAGCCCTCACCGACAAGACCACATGGAAAACCACGATCTACGGTCACGGCAATGACGGAATCGGCCTCTGGTTCACTCCCTACACTCCCACTCCGGATGGCGTAGGCGGCTACCTCTCGCCCATCTCCATGCGCAGTTCGGAGTACGGCATCCAGCGCGGCGGCTTCATCACCTCGCTCAGCCATGAATCCGCCCGCAACAAGATCGAAGGTGGCGTCTGGTTTGAGAAGGAAAACTTCTCACTCGCCCGCCGCTTCTACGCCACCAGTGTGGATTCGCCGGTTCAGTCTCTGAGCCACTTCCCTAAGAATCCGTTCTACACCCAGTGGGCCTATACCTTCGGCACCACTGTTTACCAGCTTCACCTGCAGGATCAGTTCAAGGTCACCAAGGCGTGGACGGTTTCGGCCGGCTTCAAGACGGCGGAAACCACCACCGATGGCAAGCTCCAGACCTTCAACACTCCGGTCCTCGTCCCCGGTGTCACCGCTGCCGCTTATGCCCAGGGCAGCCTCACCTCCGGAAAGCCCTTCCTGCCCCAGTTCGGCGCCATCTACAAAATTGATAAGCAGAACGAAATCTACGGTGACGCCGCCTACAACGTTCGCGCCTACGTCGCTGGCGGCAACGGCTTCGGCCCCGCTCCCTGGGGAACCACGCAGGTGCAGTACGACGCTGCCAAGAACACCATCCACCCTGAAACCTCATGGACTGAAGAAATCGGATACCGCTACACCTCCAAGAAGGAATCCGCCGAGGTCAGCTACTATCACGTCAACTTCAACAACCGCCTCCTGGCTCTCCAGCAGGGCCCCGGAATCGCCGGTGGCGCATCGGTCCTCGTCAACGTCGCCGGCGCAACTACCAATGGTGTGGATGCCTCGGCTACCGTTCAACTCGGTTCCGGCTTCTCGTTCTACAACGGCATCACCCTCAACCGCTCCACCTATGACGCAAACGTCACTACCTACTCTGGCGCAACTCCCGTCGTCCTTCCCTACAAGGGAAAGGTCGCGGTCGATACCCCTGAGTTCCTCTACAAAACCCAGCTCGCCTACCACAACAAGGGACTGTTCTCCCACATCGGCGCCGACTACATGTCCAAGCGCTACTACTCCTATGACAACACCGGCAGCGTCGATGGCCGCTTCCTCTCCGACTTCGCCGCCGGATACAGCCGCGAGTCTGTCGGTCCCTTCCAGGACCTCAAGTTCCAGCTGAGCGTCTATAACCTGTTCAACGAGAAGTACTACTCCTCCATCGGAACCAACGGCTTCGTCGGCAGCGATCCCTCCGGCGTCGTGGATACCCTCCAGGTCGGCTCGCCCCGCACCTTCGTCGGTTCCTTCACCTTGCGCTTCTAACCCAGGCGCGCCGCAAACCATCAGGGTGCGGATCACTCCGCACCCTGAACTTCATCGCTCGCCATCCACCATCAAGGAACCGGATTCATGCCCCCAAGAAAACTCCAGCTTCGCGCCGTCGCACTCTTCCTTCTTCTCGCGTTCCTCGCTCTCGCTGCCGCCGCTCAGTCCGCGCAGCCTCCCACCGTCCTGCTCATCTCGGTGGACGGCCTCAAGCCTGAGGCTGTCTTCCACGCCCAGGAGCACGGACTCAAGCTCCCCAACCTCGCCCGCCTTGCCGCTGATGGCGCATCCTCTCCCGGCGTCCGCGGAATTCTTCCCACCGTCACCTATCCCAGCCACACCACCCTCGTCACCGGAGCCTCCCCGGCAAAACACGGCATCTCCGCCAACACCACCTTCGATCCCTTCAACAAGAATGACAAGGGCTGGTACTGGTACGCCGAAGACATCAAGGTCCCCACTCTCTGGTACGCCGCCCACGCCGCCGGGCTCTCCACCGCCAGCATCTACTGGCCCGTAACCGTCGGCGCACCCATTGACTTCAATCTCCCCCAGATCTGGCGCACCGGAACCCCTGACGATCTCAAACTCCAGCGCGCGCTCTCCACTCCCGGCCTTGAGCAGGAGCTCACTGCCACCCTCGGCCGCTATCCGGGAGGCATGGAGGAGACCGTCGAATTTGACGAGATCCGTGCCCGCTTCGCCGTCCGCATCATCGAAACCCGCCACCCCGCCTTCATGACCGTCTACCTCACCGGCCTTGACACCGAGCAACACGCCTCCGGCCCCTTCAGCGCCGCCAGCAATGCCGTCCTCCAGCGCCTTGACGCTCTCGTCGGCCAGCTTCGCGAATCTGCCGAGCGATCCGCTCCCGGTCGTGCCTACGTCTGCGTCGTCTCAGACCACGGCTTCACCGCCGTGCAGCATGACGTCAACCTCTACGAAGCCTTCGTCTCCGCCGGCCTCATCACCCTTGACCCCGCGCAGTCCATCACCGCCTGGAAGGCCTCACCCTGGCCTGCCGGCGGAGCCGCCGCCATCGTCCTCAACGACCCCGCTGACAGCGCCACCCGCGAACTCGTCGATGCTCTCCTCCATCAGCTCGCAGCCGACCCAGCCAATGGCATCGACCGCATCCTCACCCGCGACGAACTCCACCGCGCCGGAGGCTTCCCCGAAGCCGAGTTCTTCGTCTCCTTCAAAATCGGCTACGAACTCGGCTACAACTTCGCTCCTCCGCTCGTCTCCGCCCCCAGGAATCTCGGAATGCACGGCTATCTCGCCAGCAATCCTGAGATGCTCTCTTCCTTCTTTCTCGTCGGCCCCGGTATCGCCCCGGGCAAGTCGCTTGGCGAAATTGACATGCGCTCCATAGCCCCCACTCTCGCCCAAATCCTCCACCTCAAGCTCTCGGGAGCCGAGTTGCCTCCCCTCGATCTCCGCTAACACCATGCTGGCTCATCCCGGTGAGCCAGCTCTTCTCGCTTCTTCAGATTTCCAAAATGCCCCTTCCATCTACGTGGAAACCCCGCCGCTCGGCATATCATAGGGATATGGATGAGCAGTACAATTTCGCCCTCCGGCCTCTCCGCTGGCTGGCGTCGATGCTTTTGTTCCTCCCCTGTGCCCTCTACGCAGCCGATGTCGCTGCCTTCGATCTCATCGGCCCCCGCGTCGAAGTCACCGTAACCCGCGCTGGCAAAACCCTCCCTATTGCCGAGGTTCCCAACCTCCAGGGCGGGGACCGTGTCTGGATTCACCCCGTCCTACCGGATGACCAGACTGCCCACTACCTTATGGTCGTCGCCTTCCTCCGCGGTGCCACCAATCCTCCGCCAGACGACTGGTTTACCCGTGCCGAAACCTGGAGCAAGCTCGTCCGTCAGGAGGGAATCGTCGTCACCGTTCCCAACGATGCCCAACAGGCTCTCATCTTCCTCGCTCCCCAAACCGGCGGAGACTTCACCACTCTCCGCTCCGCCGTCCAGGGCAAACCCGGAGCCTTTGTCCGCGCCGCCCAGGACCTCCAACTCGCCAGTCTCAACCGCGCCCGTCTTGACAAGTACCTCGCCGCCATCCGCGAATCCGATGAGCGCGATCCCAAGGCTCTCCACGAGCGTGCCCTCACCCTCGCCCGCAGCCTCAGCATCAAGGTCGATGAGCAGTGCTTCACCCGTCCCGCTCTTCAGCAGGCCTCCTGCCTCATGCAGAACAGCGACCAGCTTGTCCTCGATGATGGCCACGGCCAGTCCATGGTCTCCACCCTCACCCAGGGTGCAGGCTCAGACCTTCTCGGCGCCATCAGCACCACCCGCGTAGCCGGTGGCGGAGTTTACAGCCCCTACGTCGGAGTCGTCGTCGATCTCGCCCGCCTCATGGAGAATCTCCACACCGCCCGCTACCAGTACATCTCCGCCCTCGCCCTTCCCCAGGGAGACGAGCTTCATCTCCGCCTCAACTATCCGCCCTCGTTTCACAAGCCCCAGTCCGTCATCGTCATTGGACTCCCCGTCGTCCAGCCGCCCGTTTTTCCCGTCCTCCACCCCGTGCCGCCGGACCCCGTCTCCTGCGCCCAGAATCCCAATCTCGTCCTCGCCGCCGAGGGTGCCCCGCTCGTCTTCTCCTCCGAACTCGCCCACCACCTCACCCTCCATCTCGAATCCGCTGGCCGCTCCGCCGACATTCCCGTCACCGCCAACGCCCTCCTTGGAGGCTTCGTTCCCACCTCCCCCGTTCCGTCCCTTGACTGGCTTCCCCCCGCCTTCACCGGCCAAGTCCGCGGCCAGTGGGGATTCGGCAGCTTTCACGGCCCAACCTACCGTCTCCAGCGCTCGAACCTCGCCGCCCAGTGGCCCATTCCCGAGGAGGCCAAGACCACCTTCATCGCCGGCCACGATCCCGTTCTCCACCTCGCCTCTTCAAACAGCGTCTGCGTCGAAGACATCTCCTTCCGCCCCGCACATGGAGAGCCCATCAAGAATGACTTCAAGCCTGTCGCCGACGGCATCGAGCTTCACCTGTCTCTCACCCACGCACCCGCCGGAGAGAGCGCTCTTCTCATCCGCCAGTTCGGCGCACCTCAGCCCTCGCAAGTTCCCATCCGCGTCTATGAAGAAGCCTGCCGCCTCGACAAGTTTGAGGTCCACGCCGGCGACGCCCAGGGAACTCTCAAAGGCACTTGCCTTGACCGCGTCACCTCGCTGGAAGTTGCCTCCACCCGCTGGGAGCAGTCCGCTCCGTCCGCCGGTGACCAACTCCAACTTGTCGCAGCCCAGCCAGACAAGCTCTCCCTGCATGAGAAGCAGTCCCTTACCGCCCGCGTCACCTTCAAAGATGGCCGCACCCTTGACGTCCCTGCCACCGTTCTTGCCCCGCGCCCGCGCCTCTCGCTCGTCAGCAAGGCCGTCGAACCCGTCCCCTCGCCCATCCATCTCGGCAGCTCAGACGATCTTCCCGTCAATGCCCGCCTTCTTTTCCGCCTCAAGTCAGAGCAGCCCGGCAGCTTCTCCCGCCAGGAGAAAGTCGAAGTCGCCAGCGCCGACGGTTTCTATCGCACCGAGTTAAGCCTCGAAAATGGGGGTCTGATGCGCCAGAACGCCCACACCGTTATGGCCAAGCTCGAAATCTCCCAAGCCTCCGCCCCCTCCTCCTTCGGAGCCCTTCGCTTCCGCCCCATCTCGCCAGAGGGCTACGAAGGCGACTGGCAGCCTCTCGCCACCCTCGTCCGCCTCCCCGAGCTCACCGAACTCCGCTGCCCGCCCGAGAAAGATGAGCCCTGCACCCTCTCGGGCAGCAATCTCTTCCTCATCGAATCCATCGCCACCGACGAACAGTTCCTCCACCCCACCCCCGTCAGTGAAAATGCCATGGACCTCCATATCGAAGTCCCGCGCCCTCACGGCAAGCTCCTCTACCTCAAGCTCCGCGACGATCCCTCCGCCATTCACACCCTCGATCTGCCCGTCCGCAAAGACACCGCGGCCAGCGACCCTTTGAAACAAGAAAAGGCGGAGAGGTCTTCCGCCCGTGCCCGTGACAAAAATGCACCCGCCGCCAAACCTCCCGTGGAGTCCGCCCCGCCGCAATGATCCAGCGCGTATTCTCTCCCGGCTTCTGTCAATCGGTTCGGTGGACATCGCCCTCTCTTCCCGCCGCGTCGCAATCAACTCCGAGGGTCTTAAATTTCCGATTGACCTCCGGTCAGGAGGAGCCTCAGCCCGTGTTATCTTCGCATCTGGAATTTTTCAGGTTTTCTGCCTCACGGGCCCATGCATCTCCGTCGCCTGGAGAAACAAAGTGCGCCAGCAGAGTGGCTTTTCTCTCATTGAGCTGTTGATCGTCGTGGCCATCATTCTGGTCATCGCCGCCATTGCCATTCCCAACCTGCTCTCCTCCCGCATTGCCGCCAATGAGGCCTCTGCGGTCGCCTCCATGCGCACCATCAACACCGCCCAGGTCACTTACTCCTCCACCTACCCTGACGTGGGATACGCCGCCGCCCTCTCTGCCCTTGGACCTGGCAGCGGCATCGTCTCCTCTTCCAGTGCCGGACTCCTCGATGAACTCTTGGCTCCCGCTACCGGGTTCAGTCTCAAGCATGGCTATCACTTCACCATGACCGGCGGTGGCACCGCCTACGTCACCAATGCCCTCGCCATTCACCACGGCACCACCGGCAACCGCTCCTTCTACTCGGACGCCAGTGCCATCATTCGTGTGAACGCCAGCGGCTATGCCCCTGCCGTCACCGATCCCGCGCTGCAATAGCCTCGCGTGTGTCACGCACGGCGATTCGCACCGCGCCTTGCAAGCGCCAATGCGCCATGTTCAGGGAGTTCTTTCTTTCAGGAAGGGATACTTACTTACTTGGCTGCCGCGCTTTTGCTCAGCGCTTCACGCGGCTCTCGCGCCGTTGCCCGCAACCGCAGCAGGTGCTGCACGTAATCTACAAACACTTTCATGGAAGCCTTGCTCTCGCCGCGCTGCCGTGAGCGGAAGACATATCCCACTTCCACGATCTCTCTCATCCGCGAGCGCACCAGCAGTTCCACTAGAATCTTGTATCCGCATGGCGTCATCACCACGCCTTCAATTGCGGTCCGCCGCACCACGAAAAATCCCGTCATCGGGTCTGATACCCTGCTCAGTACTCCCGGCAGAATCATCCTTCCCAGCATTCGCGAACCTCGCGAGATCATCAGCCGCAGCAGGCTCCAGTCGCTGGTTCCGCCGCCCTCTGCCTCGCGGCTTCCCACCGCCAGGTCCGCGCCGCCGTGCATCGCTGCAATCAGGCTGCCGGTAATCTCAGGGGGATGCTGCAGATCGGCGTCAATCACTCCCAGCAGGTTTCCACGCGCCGCCTGCCATCCGCGAATCACCGCCGTCGCCAGTCCCCGTTCGTCCATCCGTCGCAGGGCTACCACATGCGGATCAATCACCGCCATCTCCGCCGCCACCTGCCACGTCTCGTCGGGACTGTCATCGTCCACCACGATAATCTCGTAGGACTCGCCAACCTCGGCCTCGATCACAGGCTTCAGCAGTTCGATCAGCTGGCACAGATTGTGGCTCTCATTGCGCGTCGGCACCACCAGCGAGAACGCAAGCCTCTGTCTTGCAGGCAGCGCCCGCACCACCAGTTCGCCTGTGGGCACTGGAGACAGACCTTCGCTAATCCCGCTTAAGACAGCACCTTGCATACGTGGATATCTCCATTCCAGCACACCCGCGCCACGGAGTCTAGGAAAACGGCGCAAAATCGGCACTTACTTCATCCCTGGAATCTTGAATTGCACTTTCAGAATGGAGTACGAACGAAACTACCACGAACTTCCGGGGTTCCATTCAGTACAGGCACGCAGCTCCATCACGCGCCTCAGCTCCTACGTTTTCTCGCAGAGAGGAATGTCAATGTCACGCAATTGGATCAGCCGCACGGTTCTTACGCTTGCCCTTACCCTCGCCGCCACCGCCGCAATCGCGCAGCAGGCCGCCGCGCCCGCGCCGGAGTCTTCTTCCCAGGCCGCACAGAATGCGCCCGCAGGGCCAATTCTCTCCGCCGATCAGAAGAAGCAACTCGCCGCCATGCGCCTCGCCGCCCGCGATCAGGCAGCCATCATCCGCAATGATGCCTCCCTCAGCGCTGACCAGAAGAAGGCCAAGCTCAAGGAACTCCGCGCCTCCACTCGCGCTCAGATGAAGTCCGTCCTCACCCCTGAGCAGCATCAGGCCATTGCCGCCCGCCGTGCCGCCCACAAGTCCAGCGCCGCCGCCAAGCTCGGACTCACCCCTGAGCAGAGCGCCAAGCTCAAGGAACTCCGTGCCTCTAACCGTCAGCAGCGCGAGGCCGTTCTCAAGAACCCCTCGCTCACCAATGAGCAGAAGCAGGCGCAGCTCACTCAGATCCGCGCCGCTTCCAAGGCCCAGCTTGCCTCCATTCTCACGCCTGACCAGCTTGAGAAGTTCCAGCAGATGCGCGGCGGCCACCGTCACCACAAGCTCGGCTAGTCAATCCGCTAGCCAACCGCGTTGCGCTTCCACCGCATGCAACCACATCCGGTGCACGAAGCAAAGGCCGCCCGTTGTCGGGGCGGCCGGTTTCGTCTCTGCCCCATCAAAAAACCGAACACACCATGCACTTCAGATAATGCGTCTCCGGCACGTTCACCAGCACCGGATGATCCACCGCCTGCATCCGCTTCTCCACCACGTGCAGGTTCCGCCGCGCATCCAGCGCCGCGCTTCCCAGCATCTCCAGGAACTCCCGCTCGCCCACGTGGAAGGAGCACGAACACGTCACCAGCACGCCGCCGTTGCGAACCATCTTCAGCGCCCGCAGGTTCAGCTCCTTGTATCCCCGCAGCGCGTCCTCCGTACTTTTCTTGGACTTCGCAAATGCCGGAGGGTCCAGCACAATCGTCTCGTACCTGCGCTCCGCATCCGCGTACTGCCGCATCAGCTCAAACGCATCGGCTTCCACAAACTCAATCGCCTTCTGCCCATTCATCGTCCGGTTGCGCTCGGCCACCGCCAGCGCCTCGCCGGAAACATCCACCGCCGTCACCTGTTCGCAAACCCGGTTCAGATGCAGCGCAAACCCGCCCTGGTAGGTGCATATCTCCAGCGCCCGTCCCCGCCCGTGCCGCTCCGCCGCCGCGTAATTCTCCCGCTGATCCAGGAATGCCCCTGTCTTCTGTCCCGCGCTCCCGTCGTAGTGGAACCCCAGCCCGTTCATGTGGAACACCGTTGCCGTCTTTGCCTTCTTCAGCCGCGAATACGCCACCTGGTCCTCGCGCTCGTCCAGCCCTTCCAGCTCGCGAATCCTCGGCTCCACCCGCTCCAGAATCGTCTCCGGCTTATACGCCGCCTTCAACTCTTCCAGCACCAGCGCGCGCGCCCACTCCGTGTCCATCGCCTGCGTCAGCACCTGCACGCTCAGCACGTCGTTGTACTTGTCCACAATCAGCCCCGGCGTGATATCCGCCTCGCTGAACACCACGCGGAATGCATCCGACTCCCGCACCACCCGCTCGCGGTAGGCAATCGCCTGCCGTATCCGGTAGCGCAGCATCTCGGGATACTTCTCGGCCTCCACCGGGTTCGGTGCAATCATCCGCAGCGCAATCTGCGAGCTCGAGCTGTACAGCGCCGAGCCATACGGTTTCCCGCGGGCATCCTCCACCCGCACCACTGCCCCAGGTTTTACCTGGTCCAGCCGTTCAATGTCTGATTTGAAAATCCACGGATGTCCGCCGCGCAGCCGTGCCACCGCGTGCGTGTTTACAATCACGCGCGCCGCCGCCGGGGCTGTTTTCACCTTGGTCTTCATTGGGAGGGTGCGCCGTGCGCACTCGACGATTGTAGCCGAGTGCGCGCCGTTTACGCTTTCGGAAGCTGATGCCGCAAATCGTCAAGAATCTCGATCGGCAACTTTTCCTTGTACTTGTCTTCCAGGTTCGGTTCGTCCACAAACAGGTTGCGTGCGTCCCGAATCTCATCCGCGAAAATTTTCTGGCAGATCGCGTTCTTTTCCACCCGCCGCGCAATTGCCTCGCCGGTCATTGCGTCGTAGGCCTTCATCGTCGCGTTGCCTTTGTGGTTGATGAACACCACGAACGCACCGCTTGTTCCCATCGACGGCACAAACATCCACTCGCGCTCGGCCTGGTGGGCAATCCCTGTCGCGTTGATCGTGGAGGTCTTCACATTGTGCTCCGGCAGGTAGTACATCATCCGCCCGCATGAGTCGCAAAGCACCACTTCCAGTGCCGCCCTCACATTCGACAGCACCTGCGGACGCAGCATGAACTGGCACGCCGTGCACCGGTGGTCCAGCACCTCCGCCACTGCATATCCCCGCGACTTCAAAATCCGGTCGTAGCTCGCCAGCAGTGTCTCGTCCACGCCCTTGCGGATCGCCTGGCTGCGCGCCTGCGCCTTGGCTGCCGCTGCCCGGTCTGCGTCTCCGGCCTTCTCTGCCGCCGCCTTCTGCAACTCAACCTCTGCCGTCTCCGTCTTCAGTGCCGCCTCGGCCGTAGCCAGTTGAGTCTGCAGCCCATCGGACTTCATTAGCAGTTCGAGAATTTTCTCCTCGTTTGCCGCAATCTCGCCTTCCGCATGTGCAATCTCGGAGAGCAGTGCCTTGTATTGTTCGTTGTTTTTAATGCTTGACGACTGTCCGCGGAACTTCAGGATTCGCTCGTTCAGCGATTGAATCTCCTGTTCGTGTTGCCGCTTCGCGCTCTCGCCCGCCTTGATCGCCGCCCGGGCATCTTCCACCCGCTTGCGAGCCGAGGCCAGTTGGGCATCAATCCGCGCAATCGTCTTCGGTATGGCCGCAAGCTGAGTGTTCAACCGCGCCAGCTCAAGGTCCACCTGCTGTAGTTCGACAAGCTTTTCAAGGTCAGTTGGCATGAATTCCTGGGAAGCCCATCCTTCAAGTCTAGCACGTCCTTGCCCCAAGGCCTTTTGCCGCACGACCTAGGACCTTTGCCTGATGGAAGCCCCTCCCCTCTGCCCTCAGAATCCCCAGCATGGTGATGGAATTCACTCGCGTCCTGCTGGGTCTGGCCATTGCGCTTTTCCACGCGCAACTGGCGGACTTCCTCCGCCGGCAGGACCGCGCTCTGGCCGCCGCGTTCCGCGAGCGCGGCGTGCCACTTCCAGATGCGCTTCCCAAGCAGACCGCCCGTGACCTCTTCTTCCTCTTCGGAGTCCTCGTCGCCCTGTTCAGCCTCGTTCGAATCTGGCTCACCCTGCGCTAGCCTCTGCCGCGTTGGAAACTCGAACAAGCCAAATGCAGAACGCGGCCGCGGCCGTCATTTGAGACAATCTCCCTGTCTCGATCGCGGCCTCGCGCAGTAAGACATCCGTATTGTTAAAAGATGCCCGCAACCGACGCCGTGTGCGCGATTTCCCTGTGGTAGAGCATGGCGTTGGTCATAGAATCCCAGTGACAAGGAGATGTGCTTATGCGGCGGATAGGATTGTTTACCCTGTGCATGCTGATGGCGGCGATCGGTTTCGCCCAGGATGTGGGAACTTACAAAATCGTCAAGACTGCCAAGGTGGGCGGCACGGGCGGCTTTGATTACGTGGTGGCCGACGCAGTCGGACGAAAACTCTACGTCGCGCGCACCGGCGCCACCCCGCGCATCACGGTCTTCAATCTCGATACGCTGGTCCAGGTCGGTGAAATCCCCAACGTGGCAGCTCACGGCGTGGCCATCTCCACCAAGTCAAAGCACGGATTTGCTTCAAGCAAACCGCTCGTGATGTTCGACACCGCAACCCTCGCCCCGGTGAAGACCATTGAAGTTGATGGACGTCCGGATGGATTGCTCTACGATGGATTCAATGACCGCGTGTACGTTCTCAGTCACAGCGCGCCCAACGTCACCGTCCTCAATGCTTCTGACGGCACGGTAGTGGGGACAATCGACCTCGGTGGCGCTCCCGAGCAGGCCGCCGCCGACGGCAATGGCCACATCTACGTGGACGTTGAAGACAAGGACAACGTCGCCGTCATCGACGCAAGAACGCTCACCGTAACCGGGCACTTCGATGTGACAGGCAAAGGTGGCGCCTGCGCTGGTCTCGCGCTCGATGTTAAAAATCAGATTCTCTTCGCCTCTTGCCGCAGCCCGCAGAACATGGTCATCCTCGGCGCAAAGGACGGGAAGATCATTACCACCCTTCCAATTGGGCGAGGGAGTGACGGAGCTGGATTCAATCCCGGGACAAAGGAGGCCTTCAGCTCGCAGGGCGATGGCACCCTAACCATCGTTGAAGAAATCAGCCCCACTGCCTACTCCGTGGAGCAGACCGTACAGACCAGGCCCGGTGCCAAGACCATGGCCCTGGATCCAACAACCGGCAACATCTACCTGATTGCAGCCGAGTATGGCCCGGCTCCAACTCCTGCGGAGAACACCAACGGACGTCCGGCGCGCGGTCCCATGTTGCCCGATTCCTTTACCATTCTCGTCGTCGGCAGGTAGCTTCGTAAGAACAGGAGACCAGGCCATGGCCGTCATTGGCATTCTGTTTGATATCGACCAGCTGGGCGGCGGCTTTTACGGAAAAGCCGCCTACCAGATTCTCTTTCAATGCTTTCCCTCAGGTGAGGTGCGCGGCGTAAATCTCTACGACGGAGACACCGCCGGAACCCTCCACCTGCCCGGTGCCAGCACAGAAGATGCCCGCCTCTACTGCATCGCCGTGGAATCGCCCGAGGAAGGTGTCATCCGCAGGGTGGAAACTCTGATGTCTCGAAGTACGGAGCCCGGCCTCCGTCCCTTGGAGCAACGCTTCCTGCGCGATGCCGCAGCCGTAAAGGCGCAGCCGCTCGTATTCGCCGGGGCCATCGATGAAAACGGTGTGCTGGTAGGCTGTGAGACTCCGTGGATCATCTCTGCCTGGCCAGGTGCGGCAAGAACGAGCTACGCCGTCATGCTCAATGATGCAGGCCCAAACAAGCTGGCCGTCATCCGCGAGGTGCGCGAGGCGCTGCCCGGCACCGGAATGGGAGAGGTGAAGGCGCTGCTCGATCGTCTCCCGGCGGTCCTCAAATGCGGATTGACCAAGTCCGAAGCCATGGAGATTGTTCGCAGCGTCCAGGGTGCAGGCGGCAAAGCCGAAGTCCGGTAGTCCGTCCCGCTACTTGTACTTTGTTAGCTCCGTAGGAATCGCGTAAGACTCGAGGTATCCGCACTGTGGGCATCTTCGGGTGGTTACCGCAACGGCCTGCTCGCGTTTCACTTCGAGCCCTGTCCAGATGCTCGGCGTCGGCACTCCGGGATACCAGTGTTGCTGTGCGTAACTGCCATAGGTCAGGTCGGCGATCAGTCCGCATTCCATCTGCGTGTGACAACGAATGCACTGAGTGGATTCGTCCATGGGTCTTTCTCCTGTGCGTCTCTAACAGCAACAGCTCCGCTCAACGGCTTGATCGTTGCACAACTAAGCTTTCTTCGCCGGAGCCGGGGTCTTGCTGTAGAGGAGCTTCTTGGAGCCGCCCTCACACGTGCCTATATTCTTTCCGTCGCCCTGTTTGTCTTTCGACACAATTTCCAGCGTGTAGGACTTCACGCCATTCGCTTCCAACTTCTTTGCCACTTCAGCCTTCAGTTCTTCGCACGGTTTGGATTGGGCGAAAGCAGACATCGAAGCAAACAACAAAACGGCAATGGTCGCCAGCGGCTTCATCTTGGAATCTCCTTGATCGGATATACGGCTTGCAGGGAGAATAGCAGAGTTCTCAGGTGTTCGCCTGAGAATCTTAGTAACTTGCGGTGATATCATCTTGCCCGAAATGCGGGAGTGGCTCCGATGAATGACGACGTTGTGACGAAGCTCCGGTTGCTCGATGAGGCGCTCGGAAAGTTTGTGCGGCCGGATACCTTTCCGGTGGCGATCCGCATGATCAAGCCCGGCGAGGCGCTGCCGGAAGGCGTGAAGATTCCAAGCAAGTCGCTCGGCGAGCAGTGGATCATCTGCCAGTCCATCGGGGTCGCCCGGCGCTATGGCTGGGGCATTGCCGTCGGACGCGACGACGTCATCTGCCCTCTCGCCGCCATCAACTTCGGATTCCACAAGTCCACCGAGGAGTACCGGAAAGGTTTTGCCTCCGTCGGAATGTACTGCAAAGACGAAGCCGCTGCCACCAACCTCGAAGCCAACACCTGGAAGTTCGAGCCCGGAACCTACGATTACCTCTGCGTCATGCCCCTCAATCGCGCAACCTTTGAACCTCACGTGGTCGTCGTTTATGCAAACAGCGCTCAGGTCATGCGTCTGGTGCACGCCTCCCTCTACCAGCGCGGTGGCCGCCTTGTCTCCACCACCGGTGGACGGCTCGACTGTGCCGAAATCGTAATCCAGACCATGACCGCAAACGAACCCAAGGTGATCCTTCCCTGCAACGGAGACCGCGTTTTCGGTATGGCCCAGGATACCGAGATGGCTTTCTCTTTCCCCTGGTCCTACGCGCAGGAGATCGTCGATGGGCTGGAAGCCACGCATAAGGGAGGCACCCGCTATCCCATCACCGTCGCCATGCGTGACACCGTAACCATGCCCAAGACTTACCAGGAGATCATGAAGAAACTCGTCGAGCGCGACAGCGAAGAGGGCTCCCAAACCACTTAGCCTGCCTCGGGATGTGATTCAGTAGTGCAGCCGCACCCCAAGCTGAATCTGCCGCTCGCGATAAATCGTATTTGCCGCCGCCGTCGGAGTGTTGAAGCCGGAGTAATACTCCAGCGTCGAGTTATAAACGCTGTAGAAGCTGTCGCTCCGGTCGGTGATGATCTGGTGATTCGCCAGGTTAAATGCCTCCGCCAGGACTTCCAGGTTCTTGCCGTCTCCGAAGTGAATGCGCCGTGATACCCGCAGGTCGATGTTGTACAGCGTGCCGTAGCGGAAGCTGTTTCGTCCCAGGAATGGGAGCCGCGTATTTCCCCCTGAGCCCATGTATCCCAGGCAGCCTTCGCATGTCGTCAGCACTTTTGTTCCGCCCGTGGGTATTGCGTTGCCGCTCGCGTCTCCATTCACGTAATCGCTGAAGGGCCGTCCCGTCGCTATATGCAGCAGGGGTGCGAATGCCCAGTGGTCCAGTGCCGCGTGCAGCGCTCCATGCGAGTGTCGCAGCACCCGCGGAGACCATAGCAGGTTTGCCGTCAGCCGGTGCCTCATGTCGTAGTTCGAGGTGCCGTAATCCGGATGCGCCATGTAGTGGCTCACCCCATCCAGCGAGTACGTGAAGGGAATCGGGCTGAGCGTGTTGTTGTATGCCGTGAATGTCGTCGAGTTCTGGTTGAAGTCCAGTGAGTGCGACCACGTATAGTTCACCCGAAAGCTCAGCCCTCCCGCCATGTTCCGGTGGAATTGCACCACCATCGCATTGTGAGAGGAGTTCACGTTTGACCGAATCTCGGTCATCGTCTCAAAGTTCGGATTCAGCCGGGCAGTGTACACCGGCACCGTCAGCGTGCGTCCGTTGTAGGGTCCAGGAGCGCCCGTGTAGAAGTCGGGCGCAAACGTGTACGTCACATTTACCCTGCTGCTTGCATCCAGGTTGGTGTCGGCAAAGTTTGGCAACTCGCGTCCCAGGCTCAGCAGATACGAAACCGACAGAGTGGTGTTCCGTGCCAGTTCGCGTTCCAGAATCAGATCGACCTGGTGGATCTGCGGATTCTGCATGTGCCGTTGGAAGGCTGCCACATCGCCTCCCTGCGCGGCGTTGAAGGGGTCGCTCGTGGCAAGCGCCGGAAACACCGGTCCAACGATAGAGCAGTAACTCGTCACCTGGTAGCAGTAGCTGTAGCTGCGCTGTGCCGCCTGCGTCCCCGTGTTGGTGATTGCCGATGAGATAGTCGAGTTGATGATGCGTCCGTAAAAAATTCCGTATCCGCCGCGCAGCGCGGTTTTCCCGTCTCCCGTCATCGCCCACGCAAATCCAAAGCGCGGGCCGAAGTTATTCCCATCCGCCGGAAATGACTGCGAGGCCGGCAGCAGCGGATTCGGAGTCTGTGGCGAGGGCAGCGCCTCGTACTCATAACGCAGCCCAAGGCTCAGGTTCAGCCTTCTCCTCGCGCGGAATTCCTCCTGCACAAAGAACGCGCTGTCCAGCGTGTTAAACGCGAAGGCCGGATTGCCGAAACCCTGCGTATAGCTGGAGTATCCACGGAAGCTCCCTCCAGTTTTGTGCTGCCACTGGTAAAGATCGGCCATGAAATACTCACGGTAGTTGTAGTTGTAACTGCCTCCCGACGCGTACAGGTTGTTCATCTCATCGTGAACCCGATTCGCGTCAAATCCGATCTTCCATACATGACGGCCTTGGATATGGCTCACCGAGCCGGTCAACTGATTGCGGTATTCGCCCGGCAACGCCCGTCGCGGCATGGTGGCTGGCGTACCGAAGGCGAAGCCCGAGGAATTCTTCAGAATGCCGATCGCTGGTGCGAAGCCGCCTGGCCCTGCCGGTTCCCCCGGTGCTGGCGCCTGCGGAATCTGGTACTCGAAATCCCGCCCCCACCCATAGCGCAGCTCTGCAATCGTGTGCGCGCTGAATGTGGAAGCCAGCCGCGCCGTCAATGTATCTACCTTCACCCCGTCGAAGCCAAGGCTCGCAATCCCGAGTCTCACCACCGGTTCGCTCTGCACTCCTCCGGGCGAACTCCAGCGCACCCGGTTGTAGCTGAGCGCAATTGTGTGCCTCGCGGTCAGGTGGGCATCCATTCGCCCGAACAGAATCTGGTGGTCAGCCGTGCGCGGGACCGGCCCCAGCAGCGACGCCAGGTAGCTGAGCCCGGACTGAAAGCTGGCGATTGCCCCCGTGTCCGTCAGCCCAAAACCCTTCCCCGTAAACGTGTTCAGTTCATCGCTGCTGCAAACCTGCACCTGCGCCTGGTTGCTCGAGCTCAGCTTTGCATAGTGTGTCTTCGTGACGCATGCAGGCGCAAACAGCGTGTCCGGATGCCTCGCCGCCGCAACCGCCGGATAGTCGCGCCGCTGCACATCTCCCGAGAAGAAGTAGAAGAGCTTCTCCTTCTTCAACGGACCTCCCAGCGACGCGCCAAATTGTTGTCTCTGATCGGTGGGCTTTATCTTCTTCGTCGTCCAGCTGTTTTGCGCCTGCACCGGAATGACCGTGAAACCATTCGTCGCCCCAAGCCGGTTGTCCCGCAGAAAGTAGAACCCCTGCCCGTGGAAGTGATTGCCCCCACTCCGCGTAACCGAGTTAATGGCGGCTCCCGCCGAGCGTCCATACTCGGCGGAGAAGTTCGCGGTGTTCACCTGGAATTCCCGGATCGACGCCGGACTCAGGACGTAGCTGATGCGGGTTCGCCCGCGCTCCTCGCTGAAGAATGCCTGGTTGTTGTCTGCGCCATCCACCGTGCTGTTGTTCATCAGCCCGCTCACGCCGCGGAAGCTGATCAGTCCAAAGTTGCCATCCAGCGTAACGTCGGGCGTCAGCAGCGCAAAGTCAGACCAGCGGCGTCCATTGATCGGCAGTTTGTCAATCTCCTCCGCTGTAATGTTGCTCGCGAAGTCAGGTTGCTGCGTATTGACCGCCGGCGCCTCGTCGCGAACCTCCACCGTCTCGGGCTTTCCCTCCACCGCAAGGCGGATCGCAATTTCCGTGACTCGTCCCACCTCTACCCGGAGCTGTCGAATTTCAAAGTCCGCAAACCCTGCGCTCGCAGCTAGCAGGGAATAGCTGCCCGGCTTGAGGTTCAGGATGCGAAACTCTCCCCTCCCGTCCGTTCGGGCCGCAATGGGTTCTCCGCTGTCCAGGTTTTGCAGCTTGATCTCCGCGCCACTCACCGGGCGGTGGTGCTCGTCCCACGTACTCCCGGAGATGGCTCCCGCAAGAGAGCTCTGGGCAGCGGCCAACGGTGCGAGCAGCACCGCAAGGAAGAAAGCGCAGACAAAGCAGGCTTTGGTCACGGACAGTTCCGGGGCAGGCCCTCCCCATGCACCGGACAGCGCTGCACAACAGGGGAGCGACTGGAATTTGTACGGATTACGGAAGGGCGATTACAGCAGCTTTCAGCAGTCCCGTCACCCTGAAATGTATTTCACTGAGCTATGCAGTAGAAAGTTTTGAGTACCCCACCTCCGCCAATGCGCACCGCCAAAGACGCTCTCTCCGCTGAATATGCGAGTTCGCGCCGTGATAGCCTTAGCGGAGCGTCCGCCCCGGCGGGCAGTTACTTTGGTAAGGCTGGCGCAAACTTTTTATGGGCCGCATTCACGTTCTCTCTGAACATGTCGCCAACAAGATCGCCGCCGGCGAGGTGGTCGAGCGTCCTGCGTCCGTGGTCAAGGAGTTGATCGAGAACTCGCTCGACGCCGGAGCCACCCGCGTCCGTATCGACATCGAGGCCGGAGGGCGCAAGCTCATCCAGGTCACCGACAACGGCTGCGGCATGGTGCGCGACGACGCCCTGCTGGCCTTTGAGCGCCACGCCACCAGCAAGCTCAAGAATGACGACGACCTGCTTTCCATCTCCACCCTCGGCTTCCGCGGTGAGGCCCTGCCCTCCATTGCCTCGGTCTGCCGCCTGCGCATGGAGACCCGCGACGCCAATGAACCCAGCGGAACCGTCGTCGAAATCGCCGGAGGCCGCATCCTCACCGTCGAAGAGGCGGGACTCCCCGCCGGAACCTCTTTCAGCATCCGCGATCTCTTCTTCAACACCCCGGCTCGCCGCAAATTTCTCAAGGCAGAGTCCACCGAGCTCTCGCACATCGCCTCGCTCGTCACGCACTACGCGCTCGCCCATCCGGAGATGCACTGGGAGCTGCACTCGGCCACCAACGCCATCCTCGTTGCGCCGCCCGTGGCCACGCACTCTGAGCGCATCTACCAGGTCTTCGGCAAGGAGACGCTCGACGAACTGATTCCGCTCGCCGCCCAGGTCACGCTCGAGCGCGCCGGACTCCCCGAGCCTCCGCCCTGGAGGCGCGAGGCCGACTATGAACCGGCCACGCCGGGCGACCTGCGAATCCATGGATTCACCTCCAAGCCGGAGGTGCAGAAGCTCAACCGCAACTCCATCTTCATCTTCGTCAACGGACGCCTCATTCGCGACAAGGTCGTGATGCACGGCATTCTGGAGGCGTACCGCAACATCATCCCGCCTACCGTTTACCCCGTCGTGCTGCTCTTTCTTGAAATGCCCAACACCGAGGTCGATGTCAATGTGCATCCCTCCAAGACCGAAGTCCGTTTCCGCCAGCAGGGCTTCGTGCATGACTTCGTCCGTGAAGCAGTCCGTTCGGCGCTGATGGCGGCGCGTCCGGCTCCGGCCTTCGCCAGTGAGATTCACATGTCGCCCACGGCCCGCGTCGCGCTTACGCCTCCCTTGCAGGGCTCCGCCGAGGAGGCATTCGCGGCCCTCGCTGCGCCCGCCACAGGACCCGGCGAGTTCTCCGTCTTCTCGCTCATCCCAGACCACCCCGCCGCCCGCAATGAATCGCTGCCCTTCACCGGCTCCATCGCCGTGGAAGGCAACGGCGCGATCGGCGCTGCCCGCATGGCGCCCCAGGGCTTCGGCGGCCCGGTCGCTACCCATTGGCCCGTGCCGGACGCAGTGCCGGAAACCGCCTCTGGTTGCGCGCTCCCGCTCGACGGAATGGACGATGCCATGGACCTTTCCATGCTCGCCACCCTCAAGCCCCTCGGCCAGATTCGCGACTCGTTTATCCTCGCCGTCAATCCCCAGGGGCTCTGGATCATCGACCAGCATGTGGCCCATGAGCGCGTGCTCTTCGAAAAAATTCTGGAGGAGCGCGGCCGCCGGGAGGTTGAGACCCAGCGCCTCCTCATGCCCATCATCGTCGAACTTCGCCCGGCGCAGCAGGCCATCTTCAGCGGAATCGCCGAGGAGTTGCGCCGCAACGGCTTTGAGGCCGAGCCCTTCGGCATCAGGACCATCGCCATCCAGTCCGCCCCCGCCGGAGTCAGGGCTGACGACGTCGCCGGAATGTTGCAGGAGCTCATCGAGCAGTTCGAGCGTGAGGAGCAGGCCCTCAACATGGAAAAGATCCGGACCCGCATCGCCGCCTCCATCGCCTGCCATGCCGCCATCAAGGTCAACATGCCTCTGGACACGGCCAAAATGGAGTGGCTGCTGGCCGAACTGGCGAAAACGAAATATCCCATGAGCTGTCCCCATGGCAGACCCGTCGTGCTGCGGTATTCTGTAAAGGACATTCAGAAAGCATTTAAGCGAATTTAAGCGATTCGCGTCCTGCCCCCCGGCGCGCGCGGTTGCACCCCCTCAGTAGGTATCAATGATCGAGCAGGAGTTACAGGATCTACGCGACGCCAAGTGGCACACCAACGGACAACCGATCCGCACCCAGGACGACGCGCGCGAATTTATCGAGAGCGTGGGCTTTTGCCTCATGTATCCGCTGCGCCCCGCCGTCCTCGTGCCAACCTTCCTCGGCGCATGGACCGGAGCACACGACAATCTCCCCACCTGGCAGCACGCCTATGCCGACCCCCGCGCCAAAGACGCCATGGAAGTCATGGTGCGCACCCTGCGGCAGAAGTTCGCCTTTGAGGCGCCGCTCTTTGGAGACACCGACTTTCTCGTCTCCGCCTCGGTCTTTCCTTATTTCTACGGCCTGGTAGGCGACCGCAACCCGCGCGCCGCCATCAAGACCGGCAACCGCTCCGAGTATTCGCCCCTCGCCGCCCACGTCTTCTCCGTCATCCAGAAGGACGGCCCCATTACCAAGAACCGCATGCGCGAGATTCTCGGCGGCGAACTCTCCGAGGCTGCCATCGACCGCGCCCTCGCCGAACTCTCCATGAAGCTCCGCATCACCCGCGTCGATTACCGCGCCGAGCAGGGCGCCTACTGGGATGTCCTCCTGCGCTGGTGTCCGGACGAGATTCGCGAGGGCATGAACATGTCCATCGCCGAGGCCCTCACTGCACTGGTCTCCAAGTACATTGAGTGCGTCGTCGCCGCTGAGCAGGTCGAGGTCGAGGAATTCTTCAGCACCTTCATCGGCCGCGGCCGCGTCCGTGAGGCAATCAACGCCCTCCTCGCCGCCCGCGAGTTCCAGTTCACGCACGTCGGCACCAGGTCCATGCTGCACATCCCGCCGCCCAAGCCAACCATGGCGGCTCCGCGCAAGCTCGTGCGTCCCGGGCAGCCCATCGCCCGCCGTCCCCGCCGCGGTGGCGCGCCCCGTCCCATGACGGCGGTGCCCAAGGCTCCCGAAGCGAATACCGAAATCAATCCCACGGAAGCGGAAAAGGAATGATCCAGGCAAAACCCAAGCTGGTGATTGCGATTGACGGGCCTGCGGGAGCAGGGAAGAGCACCATCGCCTCCCGCCTGGCCAAGACGCTGGGCTATGTAAACCTCGAATCCGGCGCCATGTACCGCGCCCTCGGACTCAAGGCCATCGAGTCCAACATTTCCCTTGGCGATAGCGCCGCCCTCCTCGCGCTCGCCAACCGCTCCACCATCGAACTGGAACCGACCCCGGCAGGCAACCGCGTCCTTCTTGACCGCCGCGACGTCTCCGCCCGCATCCGCGAGCAGGACGTCACCGACGCTGCCTCGCGCGTCTCCACCCACCCCGCAGTCCGCGAGTGGATGGTGGCCCGACAGCGTGAGATGGGAGCTCAGGGCGGCGTCATCATGGAAGGCCGCGACATCGGCACCGTCGTCTTCCCCAACGCCGAAGTCAAAATCTTCCTCGACGCCGATTCCAGCGTCCGCGAGGGCCGCCGCGTAACCCAGGCCAACGCCCAGGACGATCCCGCCCGCGCCGAAAAGCTCCGTGCCGACCTCCGCGAGCGCGACCGCCGCGACACCACCCGCGCCGCCGACCCTCTCAAAGCCGCAGACGACGCCATCCACATCGACTCCAGCTCCCTCAGCATCGAGCAGGTCATCGCCCGCGCCGAACAGATCGTAGAAGAGCGCATCGGCCAGCACAGTCTTTAAGTAACAAAGAACGAAGCGCCCCGGCTGGAGAAAACCTCCTTCGGGGCGTTTTTCTTTTGGCCCAGCGCACCGCGCCCTGTGGAAATCTCAAATCTCCGTTGCGAAGTACAACGGTGTAGAGAAATACAGCAGTGCCGCTCCATGCCATCCTAAGTCTCTGATTCCACGTGCTCCATCCGTACTTTTCCCCCTGCATCCCCTGTTGCACTTCACAACACATCGCTGGTTGAGGATTTCCGCAGCTTGTAGCGTGAATCAGCTAACTACCGCTTTTCTATC